>JBGCDR010000138.1:0-62896 GCA_045105515.1 Oligoflexales bacterium | reverse complement strand
CATTGTTAGATTATGCTTGAATAGTCAAAAAAATACATCTCAAATATTTTTGACAACAAAAATTTTGTTAAAAAAATATGCTGAACCCATTTTAACGTACTTCAAAATTTGGTTAAAAGCTTACTTGAATCAACCCTGATTTCCGAAGAGCATGGAGATTTCGTTCAGCATAGCTTCATCCCTGAAAACATAGCTGTTGTTGTTGTAGGTTCTTTTGATTCTTTGATGCTTTATAAACCATTAAAGGAGCTGTTTGCTAACATGGATGTACATATTGCTTATCCAACTTTTCACTATTTTTCAAATGATATGTTTAAATATCTAAACGAAGATATTTACGAGGGATTCTCAGAAAAAACTGTTCTTTTGACCGAGTATGATTATCAAGATGATCTTTCAAAATACAAAGATTTTAAGTTGTTTAAAACTGGTCTAGGAGAAAACTCCCTAGGAGTTTTTTTAGGAGATGAGAATAAAGAAGAGGAGGGCAACTCGTTTATTGATGAAAGATTGGATTATATTTTATCGAAGCATCTTAGTGATAAAGATTTTTATCTCGGATATTTGAATAGGCATGATTGGTCTTACTATTTTAAAATAGATAAAAAAAATTCGATAGATTCAAAGGTTACATTTGCTTCTATCTGTATATTACTTGAAAATTCCGGTTCTCGAAATACAAACCTAATAGTAAATATGGGTGAAGAAGAAGTCAAAGAACTAAAAAAGGTACTTACAAAACTTGATGTCAAAGATCCTTCTATTGCTTACTTAAAGTTATCGAAAAAAGTTAGTGCTAAAGATATTGATGCTTTTTATAAGAGTGACTCAAAAATAAAAATACTTAATCCATTTCCACTTGCTCGCAAAGATATGAAGAGGTTAATAGTTAACAGCAATACATTTGTGGGTATCACAGGAGATCAATCGTTCATAGAGGCTTTGAGTCTTGAAAAAATTGTGTTTTATCAGGTGATGGAGTGGAAGAGAGACTTTTTTAAAAATTTTACACGGCTTTTTGGTAAATTAAATCGTTCTGAAACTCAGAATTTTTATAGTTCGATGTTAAATAATCCGAATGGTATAAAACAAATTAGGTTTACCTATAAAGCGATAAAGGCTAAGAAGAAAAAAATTCACTCTGATACAGTTGAAGTTAAAAATTTTATATCGGAAAAACTAAATTTAAGACAGAATTTGTTACCTGTAGTAAATTTAAAGAAATAGTAAAAACCTATTCTTGCAAATATACCTAAATTTATTCTCGGACCAAAAAAATCCTAATTTTATTTTTACCTTCTTTCAGACTAAGCAGTCAATATGCTCTAGCCTTTTTGGGCGTGGTAGCTATACTATATTCTTATAGTCTTTAATTGAGAATTAGTTGGTCTGCACGTAGGAGTGTATAAAAAATATGGGAAATTTGCTGAAAAATTATATAGCTGGTAAGTGGCTTGAGTCTCATGGACAGGGGTCGGTAGAAGTACTTAATCCGGCAAATAAGGAACTGCTCGCAAGTACTCCGCTGGGAACGTATGATGATGCTAATGAAGCAGTAATAGCTGCAGCAGACGCGTTCGAAGCATGGAAGAAAACTCCTGCTCAGGACAGGATTCAGTATTTTTTCAAACTAAAATCTAAAATGGAAGAGCATTGTTCAGACTTAAGTCACATCATTACCCAGGAGCATGGCAAGACTATTGCTGAGTCCATGGGTGAAATAAGGCGAGCAATCCAGATGGTTGAAACAGCCTGTGGAATTCCGAGCCTTATGATGGGTGAGAATTTCGAAGATATTGCCAGAGGGATTGACTGCTCTACTGTTAATAGGCCTATGGGAGTATTTGCATGTGTAGCCCCTTTTAACTTTCCAGCAATGATCCCTTTCTGGTTTTGGCCATTTGCAGTTGCGTGCGGAAATACCTATGTATTGAAGGCTAGTGAAAGGGTCCCTCTAACCTCTCTTAGGATATTTGAACTGATAGAAGAGGTCGGTTTTCCTCCAGGGGTAGTCAACTTAGTGCATGGTGGAAAGGAGGTTGCAAATGCTTTGTGTAAGCACCCTCTCGTTAAAGGCATTTCCTTCGTGGGTTCCA
Source organism: Oligoflexales bacterium (assembly GCA_045105515.1). Classification (GTDB taxonomy): domain Bacteria; phylum Bdellovibrionota_B; class Oligoflexia; order Oligoflexales; family Bog-1112; genus JABSRF01. The sequence continues at coordinate 60,800 of JBGCDR010000138.1, read as the reverse complement.
CCCCAGTTGCAAAGCATATTTATAGCACTGCCTGTAGTGAAGGAAAACGAGTGCAGGCTCTCGGGGGAGCTAAAAATGTTATGGTCGTGCTCCCCGATGCTATGCAAGGGGAGTTAGGAAAAAAGTCGGTTACCACGGCTGTAGAGTCAATCACTGGTTGTGCTGGTGAGCGTTGTTTGGCAGGTTCGTTAGTCCTTTGTGTCGGAGATGAAACCTATGAGAAGTTTAAATCTGAGGCTATGGTTACAGTAAATACTATGAAAACTGGAGATGGTCTCGACGACCAGACTAACATGGGACCTCTAATCTCTCAGGATGCTAAGGATCGTGTGGCTGGCTTGATAGAGATGTCCGTTACTGAAGGTGCCGAGGTTTTAATTGACGGGAGGCAGGGGGTCGATCATTTACCAGGTTATTTCCTGCGTCCAAGCCTGCTCGCACAAATTAACCCTGCAATGAAAATTGCACGGGAAGAGGTCTTTGGTCCCGTTATTTTAGTTAGCAAAGTGGACTCTCTAGATGATGCAATAGAATGGATAAACTCGATTCCTTTTGCGAATACCTGCACTTTATTTACAAATTCTGGAGGCGATGCTCGGGCTTTTGCTTCACAAGTGGATCCGAGTATGATTGGGATTAATATTGGGGTCCCGGCTCCAATGGCTTATTTCTCATTTGGAGGCAGTAAACAATCTTTCTTTGGCGATATTAAGGCTCATGGCCAGGCATCGATTAAATTTTTTACGGATACCTGTACAACAATATATCGCTGGCACAGTAAAAGCAGTATTTGGTAAAGAAAGTAGTTTAAGGGGAACTCACTTGCAGGATTACCCTGCATGACTTAGGAGAATCATCCAAATGGCTATTATTAGAACCTATTCAGAAGCTGCTGATCGTAATAAAGTGCCTATTGGGAATGCAATAGAATCATATTTAAAAGACTACAAATCAGTATTGGAAATTGCAAGTGGAACCCTGCAGCATGCATGCTATTTTGCGGCCAGGTTTTCCCATTTAGATTGGACTCCCTCGGATATGGATGATGTGATAGTCTCTCGTTTCGAACATTTGGAGCAGAAATCAAAAAATATCAATAAGCCTCTAGTCTTGGATGCATTATCAGATAACTGGCCTACACTACATGTGGATGCTCTTATATGTATTAATATGATTCATATTGCTCCTTGGGAAGCGAGCTTAGGGCTTATGCGAAATGGGGTAAATTGTCTCAAAAAAGGCGGTGTCCTTATAACTTATGGTCCCTATTTTGGCATAGCTTCAGAAGAAGCTCCCAGTAACATAGCTTTTGATCAGTCCCTACGTACACGCAACTTCAACTGGGGAATTCGTGACTTGAGTGCTGTAATAGGAGCTGCTTCTATTACTGGGCTAGAACATGAGGCCACTATAGCAATGCCTGCCAATAATCATGTCTTGGTTTTCCGGTTAGTAGATTAAGATTAACATGCTGATATAAAGAATAATATTCAGCTTGGAGCATGAATATAAAAAATTTTCCTTAAAGAATTCCATAATTCTCCGAGTACAATAAGCGGTTAATAAGATTGAGCAGGAATGTTTTATGAAGCTTTCAGATTATTCGGACCTAATAAGTTGTGACTTTATCAAGGTTAGTAAGGACGATACTGAGCAAAAAATAACAGAAAAGATTAGTTTATGTAAACCTAATTATATTTTCATTGAAAATCCAAACTTTAATTATTCTTGGATCAATACAAGAGAACTGCTCTTGCTTCTTCGTGAGCATGGTGATTTAGCTAAAGCTTGGGAATCAGCTAGTTCCTGTAATTTTATAGCTGATGATGCACATCTTGATAATTTTCTATCAAGCAGAACTCCTGCTTCAGACATAGTGGTAGTGAAACAAGGAGAAGAAATTAGGGGGTATATTCCATTAAACGAATATAATTGCCAGGTGCTGAGTCTTATCTTTGACTTAAATACGGATAAAAAATTACTACAAGATCAAATTGATCAGAAAGACGAGTTTATAGGCATATTGAGCCATGATATCCGTAATCCACTAGGCATCATCAGTGTTTGCTGTGATTATATGTTGTCACTAGCAGAAAACTCTAGTACACCACAAGGAAAAAATAAATATATTGAATTTGTTAAGCGAATTAAAAACAATGTAAAAAGATCAACCATGCTTGTTCAGAGTATGCTTGAATTAGGAAAAAGTAAAACTGCAAGCGAGGTTCATGTTGAGGATGTTTACCTTCCTGAGTTTCTCAAATTGACTGTGCAAAATAGTCAATTCTTGGCAAATTCTAAAGGGATTGAATTGGTTTGCAGTGAATTAACTGAAATTACTGCACCAATTGATCAAAAGAAGATACAGCAGGTAATAGAGAATTTAACTGGAAATGCTATCAAATTTACCCAGCGGAATAAAAAAATTCACTATTCCCTCGCTCTTGAAACAATTGATCAGATTGATTACGCTTGTATCAAAGTAAGGGATGAGGGGCGTGGAATCCCTCAGGAAAAAATTGATACCCTTTTTGAAAAGTACTCGCAAGGAGATCAAAGCATAGCTAAGGAATTAGGAGTGGGTCTTGGCCTTTTTATCGTAAAACAATTTACAGATATGCATCAAGGAAAGATTTCCATAACTAGCAAAGAAGGAGAAGGAACTACTTTTGAAATTAAATTGCCTCATGCTTTCCAAGGAAGTAAGTCGAGGCCAATTGATGCTGATAATTTAAAAGTTCTTGTAGCTGATGATGATGAAGATATTAGATATCTAGTACAGATGGTAATATCAGATATGGGTTTTGATTTTATTGAGGCTGAGAATGGAGAGGTAGCTTTTGAAAAATATAAACTGCATAAACCTAGTTTGATCATATCAGATATTCGGATGCCCAAGCTTGATGGCCTGGAATTATTGCAAAAAGTTAAAGAGATTGATCCAAAAATTCCTTATATTTTAATGAGCGGTTATTATGATCAAACTGAAACAAATAACATAAAAAAGGTCTTTCACCCGGATCTGATGGTAAGCAAGCCATTTGTAAGAGAAGAATTCAGGGACCTAATAGTTCAAAAATTTTTTAGTGAAAAGTAATTTACTTTATCATATCTCAGATGGTTTTAGTTGATAGGTATACTTCCGCGAGAAGATATTTCTACATTATTCTCATCTTGTAACAGCAAGCAATTACGGATATTTTTTCCATCAAATCCTATTGATGAGCCAATCTCTTATAAACTCCAGATTATTTCCCCCTTATAGTATAAATAACTGTTGTTCGGGTATCTAACTTTATATAAATTCTTTGGGCTGATGGTTTAAAAGGAGAATTCTCTAAGTGAAAAAATACTTATTAGTCGAGGATGCGGAAGTTAAAATTCCGGCTTTCTTAGCTTGTGCTATTACCTTTATAATTTTGTGGTTTATCCCACCACCAAGCGGACTAGATATTCGAGCTTGGCACCTATTTGCGATATTTTTAACTAATATTTTAGGGCTTATCATTAAGCCTTTACCCATGGGTAGTCTTGCTATTGCTGGCATTGCACTTTGTACCATTACTGGTACCTTAACCATTGACCAAGCATTAACAAGCTTTTCTTCTAATACTGTTTGGCTCATCTTGATTGCTTTTTTACTCGCAAGAGGTTTTATAAAAACCGGACTTGGTTCGAGAATAGCTTACTGTTTCGTTTACTATTTAGGAAAAAGTACCCTCGGATTGGCATATGGTCTTCAATTGACAGAGTTGTGTTTGTCTCCTTTTATTCCTAGTAATACAGCAAGAGGAGCAGGGGTCATCTATCCTATTGTATCTTCTCTTAGCAAGGAGTATCAAAGTACTCCAGAAAATGGGACTGCTCGGAAAATCGGATCGTTTCTCATGTTGGTTTGCTTTCAGTGTAACTGTATCACCAGCAGTATGTTCTTGACTGGTATGGCAGCAAACCCCTTAATTGCAAGCTTTGCAGAAAAGCAGGGTGCTAGCCTGACCTGGACTTTGTGGGCTAAAGCTGCCATGCTTCCTGGTGTCTTGAGTCTTATTTTTAGTCCTCTTGTGATCTATTTCTTATATCCACCTGAAACTAAAGAAACTCCAGCTGCAAAGCAATTTGCAGAAGGCAAGCTAAAGGCTATGGGACCTTTGCAAAAAAGTGAATGGATCATGATTGGAGTCTTTTTATTGCTGTTGTCGCTTTGGGTTTTGGGTGACTATTTTTCTGTACATGCAACAGTAGCTGCTTTTATAGGTCTTAGCTTATTGCTTATTAGTGGAGTTTTGAACTGGGATGATATATTAACGGAGAAAAATGGCTGGAATACTTTTGTTTGGCTTTCTACCCTTTTGACCATGAGTACCTATTTAGCTGAATTTGGGATGATGACATGGTTTAGTTAGCTGGTGCATAGTTATATTCATGGAATGTCCTGGCATTTAGCTTTGCTTGTTCTAAGTTTAATATATTTTTATGGACACTATTTTTTTGCCAGTCTCACTGCCCATGTGACTACAATGTACACAGCATTTGTAGGGGTTGCAATCATGTTGGGTTGCCCACCATTGCTAGCTGCCCTGAACTTTGCTTTCCTATCTAATCTTTGTGCAGGTCTCACTCATTATGGTACTGGCACAGCTCCTGTTTATTATGGCGCCGATTATGTGAGTATTCAAGCTTGGTGGGGGCTAGGGGCTATTTTGAGTATTCTTTACCTGGTTCTCTGGCTTGGTATTGGACCGGTTTGGTGGCGTTTTTTAGGAATATATTCCTAGAAGTATGCATGAATATTTGCTGCCCACCCTCTACTATCAATCTTTTCTTCTGTTTCCTCTTTGGTGTTAGAATTTTGCTCAAGATGGAGTCCGACTTCAAAACCAGGAATGAGGAATGCTTTTACTCCGGTCCGGAATTGGCTTGAGCTTCCAGGTAATAGGTCTTGGCTAACATTTGCATTGGCTAGTGTGGTTTGCCAATAAAATTCGCGCCAAACCTTATAATACACCTCCAACGTATGCACTCCACCCTGGCGAAAATCCGCTCCTGGGATATCACGGGCAAAGCTCATTCCTTCGTAGCTAAAAGTTGTACGTTTCCATAGAAAGAATGCGCCTATAGAATGCATTTGGATTTTTGTATCAGTAGCCGTATCTACTGTCGACCAATAGGAATAATTTAAGGATTGTCCATAGCGTACCCCCCTAAACCCTAAGTTTAGCGCATAGCCCTCGGTACGATCATCCAGACTACCAACTCGTTTACCAATCTTATGGACATTCATATAAGGGACATTAGGTGCGGTTCCAAGTGATATGGCTTCATAGACAACATTGTAGGCTTGTGAATTTCCTTGCAGAGTATAGGAAAACATTTTTTGAGCGAGGCCGTAATGGTATGGGTCATAATTACCAAATAGAGGCCTGTAATAACCTCCCATCACAAAAATATTGTAGGGAATATCATCCCACATGACATAAAGGGAACGAATAAAGCTTTGTCTAAGCATGTTTTCATAAGTAGCAGTTTCTGCTGGTGATCCAAACATCCTTCCTTCATAAACAACGTGTATTTTGCGATAGATGGGCCTATACCGGATGCCTAGGTCCACTGACATAGGAAAGCTTACCCACTTTTCGACTGGATCTTCTTCACCTTTTACCGTTTCCATATTTGCAGCAAACCAGCGTACATCAGCTCCACCATCCCACTTCGAGAGTTGCATCTGGCGCCAAGGATCTTTTGCTGGTACCTGGAACAAATAATGTTTTTTATTTTTTGCTGTGGTTTGATAGCGCCCATATTGCCAATAATAGAGTCCCTCTTTCATTTCCTTGCGAGTCTCTACTAATGGGAACCCTTTACCAAATACAAGTTTATTGGGTGCTTTTTTCCATTTTTTGCGAATCTTCGCATAAATTTGCTTCGGATATGTTGCCACATTGAGGTCATGTTTTAATATGTCTGACCTCCAGCTTTTGAGCCAGCGATTACCAGTCCATTTTCCATAGAAACTTCGGAGCCCACCCCCATTTGGGTTGACGTGGCAGCCTTGACAAGAGAGGGAGCAACGTCTGTCAATGGGCTTTAAATTGATCCTCTGAGGTGCATGGCAGCCTGAACAGTTCCTAGCATAACGAGAACCTAACCAGGGTTCGGATAATGCCGAAGAGGCGCAAAAACAAATGCACCCTATGAGCAGTGCCAGTATTTTATCTAAGCGTATCATCATGCACAGTACTCCTTGCGCTTAGAATGTCGTGGACAACGCAAAACCATAATGCCTACTGTTTTCATGGAAAAAACTTACAGGTTTGAGACCTATTTTTGTTGGTGTTTCCTCAAAGGACCAAACATCAAAAATCTGTATGGTTTTAATGAGGAGATAGGCACCTAAACCTTTTTTGTAATTTTCATCTCTGCCATAGAATGGCCAAGGGTCTGATATAACGGGAAGAGTCGCAAGGTCAGCTATTGTGTAGATCCACCCACCGCTTAGCCACCTTCCTTGCATGAGGTGTCCTAATCCAAAGCCAATAAAAGTTCCCACAAATCTTGACATAATGTGGGAGGTGGCATTGTCTTGGAACTCTTCCAATTTAGGATTCTTTTGGCTGGTTTCACTTGGGCTGTCATCGATGATTGATCGTTCTGAATCATTGTTAAAATTATCAGGATAGCCAGTTTCCGCTGAAGCTTGTAAAACTATTTCTGCTTCTGCATAATCATTTTCTTGGTCGCTTGCATATAGCTTGGGGGTTATGCAGAAAATAAAAAGTAAGATAAATTTATAATTCATGCAGTCCTCACTTATTTATAATCTACATTATAACAGATCTCGCCATTAGAAGGCCAAGCAGTTTGGCCGATAACAGGTAAGAAAAATTTTCTTAAAGCTTTTGGAGCGTTCGAAAAATGAGTCAAAATTTCAAGGCTAAGCGAGGATTTCTTTGAGAAAGTCTTGAGTTAGCTTTAGAGCTCTCTTGCTATTAGCTTTGTGAAATTTTACTCCCATATCAATGTCATTGGCATCTGGATGCGTGAAGCCATGCATAGTTTGCCCAAAGGTGTGCATTTGCCAGTCAGTCTGCCTTTCAGTGAGCTCTTGCTCGAGAGCTAAGACTGCATCTGGTTTGACCATGGGGTCTTCGTGGCCATGGAGAGCTAAAACCTTAGCTTGAATATCCCCCTTTGTATTTGTATTAGTGGGTATAAATAATCCATGCAGGCTAACCACCCCTTTGATATCTGGATTGCATGAACGTGCTAAATCTAGGACGCACAAGCCACCAAAACAAAAACCTATAGCTGCAATTTGCTCACCGGCAACCATTTCCTGGTCTTTGAGTACTTCGACTGCGGAGGTGTAACGCTTGATGATGAGGCTACGATCTTCCATGAACCCTTGCATCAGTTTGCCGTTTTCATCCTTGTTTGTGCCCAGGACTCCTTTCCCATAAATGTCTGCTGCGAACCCTATATATCCCCATCTTGCTACTTGATCGGCTATATCAAGCTCAAACTGGCTTCGACCACCCCAGGCATGAGCAATGAGAATCGCTGGCTTCTTTTGAATTTGAGATGGTTCATATGTTAGATAAGCCTCGAAGGTTTTATCTCCTTCTTCATATTCTAAAAATCTACTTTCCATATTTATCTCCATCACTAGCTTTCCAAACAGAACATATTCTTACTTAGATTAAGTTTTAAGTGCTGTAAACTTGTAAGGCAATCCTATGTTTTAGCCGATAAGGTCCTTAGGCTTTTAAGTTTTCTATGCACATGATATAGTCTTGAAGCTGATTTTTTTAAATTTATCTAATAGTTAAAGGTTTTTATGCTACATAAAGTGATCTTCTTAGGAACGTTCTTAGGTATTTTTAGTTTTAGCATTGCTTTAGCTGAAGAGGCTGTCAAACCTAGAGTGAAGGTAGATGTTAGTGCCAAGAAAGAAGGTTCTGGCTTGTATCTTGTTAATTTTACGGTAAAACCTCAGTCTGGCATGCAGCTCACTTACGAGGCACCTTGGAAACTTACTCTACTTGAAGTTTCCGGTCTGTCATATCAAGGAGCTGCAAGACAAAAACAAAAAGATAATAAAAAACAGTACATATATACCAAGGCTGAAATGGACGACAAAATTCCTGGATATCAGGTTAAAATCAATAATCAGAAGGAGAAGCCATCTGAAATTTCTTTCACTTTGGAAGCCTTCTCATGTACACAGGATAAGACCCGCTGCTTCAAGGACGTTCTTAAGGAAACTTATATCCTTAAAGACTAAACCTCTTGATATATTAAGCCAACAAATCCAAAGCATATTTAGACTTACTTCAGTTTTCCCTCAACATAGCATAATATATGCCTTGGAATAACCGATCTTACAAAACAAACTTAATAATATTTTATAGCTTTCCGAAGCCTTTAGCGGCAAAATTGTAACACCCTTAAGGAGTGTGACTTTATCGAATTCTTTGCAAGAAGGTAAGAGGCCATTAGGAAATATTTCTAATACGTCATACTCGAAAGATTAAAACTTATGTAAAGGTAATACCATGGAACCAGCTTCAAAATGGACAGGATTTAGTGCCAAGCTAAAAGAACATGAAATCACCCTAACTAGAGAGGCTATTACAACTTTGCAAATCAATATAGGGAAGCTTTGCAATCAGACTTGCCTCCATTGTCACGTGGAAGCAGGGCCTCATAAAATCCGTGAAAATATGAGCAGAGAAACCGTCGATAAGATAATAAATTTGCTAAAAAATAGTCAAGAGACTGATACAGTTGATATCACTGGAGGCGCGCCAGAATTAAACCCAAACTTTAGGCATTTAGTAGAAAATTGTCGCAGCTTAGGCAAAGAGGTTATTGACCGCTGCAATTTGACTGTTCTTTTTGAAAAAGGTCAAGAAGATACAGCGCAATTTTTAGCCTCCCAAGGAGTTAAAGTTGTTGCAAGTTTACCTTGCTACTCTAAAGAAAATGTAGAGAAACAACGTGGAGACGGAGTCTTCGATAAGAGTATTAGAGGCCTGCAAAATCTAAATGAATTGGGATATGGCAAAGATGGTTCTGGTTTGAGTTTGGATTTGGTTTATAATCCCGGAGGAGCTTTTCTTCCACCTGCTCAAAAAGAGCTAGAAATAGAGTATAAGAACAGACTAAAGGAAGATTTTGGCATTAGCTTTAATCAGCTTTATGTTATTACTAACATGCCAATAAAAAGGTTTTTGTTTGATTTGAAAAAAAGTAAGCAATACGACACTTATATGAAACTTCTATCGGAAAATTTTAACGTTAGTGCTGTACCCTCTCTTATGTGTACTAATCTAATATCCATTAGCTGGGATGGTAAGCTTTACGATTGCGATTTCAATCAAATGTTAGAGCTTCCCACTGGACATAAAGCTAAAAACATTGAAGAGTTAAATTCTCTATCTGAGTTAATTGGTGCAAAAGTTATAATCGCGGATCATTGTCTAGGCTGCACAGCTGGAGCTGGAAGTTCCTGTACAGGGGCTTTGGAGTGAAGTGAGGCTATTTCTTCGGCTTATATAGTTTAAAGGTAAAGGAAGTACCTATAGTCATTGCAGTCTTGATAACAGGCTGCTCTCCCCCCAAATCTAGTATTGCAGCACAAACTGCATCTAAGCCTATTCCTCTACCACTTAGCTCGGTTACTTTATCGGTGGTTGAAAAACTTGGTTTGAATATGAGGGATAATATTTCATCCTCGCTCATATTGGCGAGTTCTTGATCCGTCAGAATTTGCTTTTTAATTGCTGAATTCGCGACTTTCGAAGAATCAATACCGCGACCATCATCTGATATTTGAACTAGGATACTAGAATCTTCCAGAGGTTTGGTTACAATCTTAATAGTCCCATTCTCAGGCTTACCTAAGCGGTCCCTCTCATCTTTATCATCTATGCCATGATCTATTGCATTTGTGAGAATATGTAGGGCAATTTGGCTAAATGTTGGTAAATCTTTTTGTTTTAACTTTGCCCCATTCCAGCTAAAATTGACATTGATTTCCTTACCAATACTCTTTGCTGTATCAAATATTCTTTTACTTAATACGGGTTCATAGGTACTAAGCTCTACTCTGGTGGGATCATCAATTAGCAATAAGTTTTTTACTCTTTCTATGAGTCCTTGATCGTGAGTTTCAGCTTCAAGCATGCTTCCCAGAAGGCGTCTTGCTCTACCAGTTATTTCTTGCACTTTTGCAGAGTATTCATCGATCTTTTTTTCCAGTGTTGCGCTCTTGTCATCACCTTTAATGGCTCTATACAGTGTTTCGACCTCAGCGATTTCTTTATGGATGTGGGAAACTTTTAGATCTATCCAGGTGCTTTTTAGGGAATCCATATCTGTCATTTTATTTTGAAGTTCACCCTCAATGTCATGAGTTATATCCTTTAGACGAGTAAAGCTAGCAGTCCTAGCAATGCCTTTAATAGTATGAAGAGTTGAGCAAATTGATTTGCAATTTTTTAGACTAGGCTCGTTTGAGTTTAAATTTGCTGAGAAAGAGGCTAATTCCTCCATTGTTATATCTAGGAGAATTGGGTCACAGGTCTGAATTTCTACAAATCTTTTAGAAGCGTGGCTTTCCATCTCTTGCTGCTTTTCTTTTCTAAGCTTCGCTTTCATCGCTTTGGTGTTGTTTTCAATTACTAAGAGAATTTTTTCAACTTTTTCTTCAAAAATAATAGGATGGTAGTCAATTTGCAACCATTTCACCGTATCAGATTTTTTACCATTTGGATTAAAGGCTAGTTGGGTTGGAAACAGAGTTTTGATTGAATTGAACCAGGTTTCTTCTTCTCCAATTGCGGACGCGATAGTTTTTATGCTCTCGGTTTCTTTGGGTTTCATGCCGTCAAAACATGGCTTGTAAAGCACATCATGGATACTACTATTTGCAATGTCTTTTGTTTCAAGTAGCTCTTCTGTAAAGCTACTATAGGGTCCATCAACTTTGCTCTCATTGTTAATTGCTAGTATTCCAAGTGGGAGGCAAGAAAAAATATTACTCAGCTTACGTTCATAAGATTTAATTTCAGTAATATTTTGTCCAAGAATTTGATACAAGATTTTGAAATCACCATGTAGCTCTCCGTATGGTCTAATGTTCCAAAGAAACTGTCCGCTTTTATCGTGCTCTCCATTGATTGATAGCTCAAATTCAATAAATTGTTTCTCGTGTCTAGAAGCAAACAATTCATCAATTTTTCCTTGAAAAATATTCCATGAATCTGGATTGAATAATTCCTTAAAATTGGAACCGATTGCCCCTTCCATGTCAGTTTTGAAGAAACTAGACAACATATTATTTACACGATAGATTTCACCTGACTCGGTGATAATGGCAAATCCCACAGGTAAGTAGTCAATAAGTTGTTCGATCTTCCACTTTGCTCTTTCTAGCTCCTCTGTGACTTCATGACTAGCATGTAAGCTATGAGTAGCAGCTAGTAGCTGAGCAAGTTTCAGTTCAGGTTCATTGCCATTCATAGAAACTCTAGTTCTCCTCCAGCTTCTCGTTGTGTTTTTGGTTCATCAACATCATCAAGGCTGGACCAATCAATCATATAGATCTCTGAGGAGCAAATAATCTCATTATAGGATGTTGAAAGGCGCCAAATATCTCGAAAAAGTCTTTTATTGGATCTTTTCATGCGATCTACGAAAAGAACCTCATCAAATCCACGTGTTAATAGAGGCAAGCTTAGTCCCATTGTTCGATTGTCTGAAACCAAGCACTCTTTAATCCCACCTCCAACGAGGTTGCAGTATTCTTTCAAAAGGTCAAAACCCATTTCAAGAGTTAAATTCTTGTCTTTATTATCAAATTTATGAGCTAAATGTGCTCTAACAGAAGTGTTGCTAAAATGACTTTTGAAGCAAATTTTTATCTTTGTTCCAGATATTAAAATCAGTGTCAGCCACTGGTTGAGCATGGAAGCTTTTTGGTTTTCGAAGCTTTCAATTTTCATAATTTCATCATTAGCTTGCTGAGAAAATTTAATAGATGAGACATCTCTGATAATTTTTTGCAGATTGAAAATCTTTGCTAGATTTCCTTTATCTGATTCGGTGTCTTCAAATGAATCAACCAATTTTGCTTCCATTAAAGTAGCCCAGCATATTTACAAATAGTTATTTCAATCATAGATCTAAGTCACAACAATTTAAAAAACCTAACTAGGCAAAAGGCAATTACCATTTCTTAAACACGTTTATTTCAGGCTTTAGGAGGATTTGTCATTTACTAGAATTTTTATCTGGCAGAAATTACTGGGTAAAAATTCATGATTTCCTCTTAAAGAGTTGTTAAAAAACATTATATATTAAGTAATATACTGAATATATAATGTTATATTTTACCCTTTATAATGTATTAGGGTAGTTAACTATCTGTAAATATTGTTTTTGTTGACAGTTATAAGTATTTGTTTATAAGGTGATGTCAGTTTGAAGAAAGTTGAGGCTACACAAGTATTGGATAGCTTAGGATCGCATAAGAATCATAGGATAGGTCAGGACCACACAAGAATCATAGGATAGGTCAGGACCACACATGAATCATTGGATAGCTTAGGGCCACATAACAAGTATTATAAATCTAAGCTATTTTTATACTTTGGAAAAGCTTCAAACTGCAGCAGAGCTAGCATTGGATACAAGCTAACCTCTAAATTAAGTAGATCTAAGAATCGATATTTCTGATAGAAGACAATCTTTTTTTTCCATGGGTAAAAAGTGGGATCCCTGACATTTGCTGGTGACAATATGAGGAAAAATTCGATGAATGATGCCTACACTTGTTGATGAACATGTGGATGAGCTTGTTGCATAAACGAGCCTATTTTTTACCTTTAATTCTTTAAGCCATTTCCAAGTTTGGTGTGTAGTATTTGCAAATGAAATAGATTCCCAAGTTGGGTGGCATGTAAGCTCTAATTCACCAGTGGTAGAGGTTTTTGTGCCTCCATCAACATAATCGACTAAGACATCTTGTGGCCAGGTCGCAAAGGCTCCCTTACCTGTGTAAGAATTCAAGATTTGTTCCCGGTTTTTAAAAACCCTTCGACGCTTTTTTGCTTTGGCTGCTATTTTTAGACGATCATTCAGGCAAAACCATTTGCTCAAAGCCCAAAATTTACATTGTATAGGTGTCATGATTATTGGCTCTACCATCAGTAGGTGACTTACTAGCTGAGGATATCTTGATGCGATTGCGAGGCAAAGCATTGATCCCAGGGAATGTCCTACTAAGAAGACAGGACTGTTTAGGACTTTAATAAAGCTGAGAATGTCTTGGATGTAGATTTCCCAGCTATTAAATTCGTTGGGCCTGGCACTTGCTTTGGAAAACCCATGCCCACGTAAATCCAAGGCATAGATTTCGAATTCCATACTTAATAGTTCTAGGCTGGAGCGATAGGTAAGTGCATTGAATCCATTTGCATGGATGAAAATTAGGGAGGGAAGGTCCTGATGATACCAATGGAGGTAAGAAAAGTGGCCTTGGTCAGTGTTAATGGATTTACGTTTCATATGTTTTTCCACTATAGAAACAACTGATAAGCAGAATTGTCAGTCTCATCGGTATAGGAAAAAGTCATATTTGCTAGCGTATCTTTAAACCTATCTTTATCCTCAGGGGGAACCTGCAAACCAATCAATACCCGGTTAAAATCAGTACCATGGGAACGGTGATGAAATAAGGATATATTCCATTGTGAGCCGAGCATTATGAGGAATTCAAGCAGGGCTTTTGGTCTATCGGGAAAACGAAAACGATAGAGCACTTCATTTTCGATACTATCGAGGCGAGGACCACCAACCATATGTCTAATGTGTTCCTTGGCTAGTTCATTTTCTGTAAGGTCAATGTATTCGTAAGAATGTTCCGCCAATTTTTGGCAGAAGCGTTTTTTGTCGTTAACTTGGATATTCTCAATTCCAACAAAAATATAGGCACTATTTGGGCTGCGATATCTGTAGTTAAACTCAGTTATGGGTCTATCGGAGACAACCTTTTCGCAGAGCTCGAATAATGCTCCTGCTCGTTCAGGTAATTTAATTGCAAGCAAAGTTTCACGCTTTTCTCCAATCTGTGCCCGTTCTGCGACAAACTGCAGTCGTTCAAAACTCATGTTTGCACCTGAGCTAATTGCTACTAAATGCTCGTCCTTAGTTTCAGGATTTTGCTCTAGATATTTTTTTAGACCAGCCATGCCCAGAGCACCAGCAGGCTCTAAGATAGCTCTGGTTTCATCATAAATATTTTCGATTGCAGAGCAAATTTCATCATTGGATACCGTTATGAATTCGTCCACTAAGTGACGGCTCAATTCAAAGGTCAGTGAACCTACCTGTTTAACAGCAACCCCATCTGCAAAGGTACCAGTCTTAGGGAGAAATATCCGTTTATCAGCTTGGATAGAGCGTATCATACCATCGCTTTCTTCAGGCTCTACTCCTACAATGGTAACGCTGGGTTGTAGCTCTTTCAAGTAGCAAGCAATTCCCGAGATCAATCCTCCTCCTCCAATGGGTACAAAAACTTTGTGGAGTTCGCTAGCATCCTCTAGTAATTCTTTGCCTATGGTACCTTGCCCTGCGATGACTAAAGGATGGTCAAAGGGATGGATAAAAGTTTGTCCGAACTTTTTAGTTAATTCAGTACAGTACTCTGCAGCATCCGAGTAGCTGTCACCATACAGAACAGTTTTAGCACCTAAGCGTTTTACAGCTTTGACTTTGATTGGTGGAGTCGTAATAGGCATCACAACCGTAGCCTCAATACCAAAGCGAGCTGCTGAATAGGCAACCCCTTGCCCGTGGTTGCCTGCAGATACACAGATGACCCCTCGGTCTTTTTCCTCTTGTGTTAGCTGCTTGATAAGATTGTAAGCACCCCTGATTTTGAAAGAAAAAACCGACTGCAAATCTTCACGTTTCATAAAGATGTGATTATGGTAGCGTTTTGAGAGTTTCTCAGCTTTTTCAAGTGGTGTGTGGTGCACCACGTCATAAATGCGAGCTTTGAGTGTCTCTCTGAAGATTTTTTTCGCAGTGATAATCGGATTATTCAACTTCATCAGTTACACATCCTTCAGAGGCCGAACTTACCAACTTTGCAAATTTTGCCAAAGTTCCTGTAAGTTTTTCCTGGGGCTTTGGTTTCCAAGTTTTTCTTCTTTGGGCAAATTCTTGAGCACTTATGTTAACTGATATATTCAGTTCCCCTGCATCTATAGAAATTTCATCTCCATCTTTTACAAGAGCAATGGGACCTCCGATTTGCGCTTCAGGGGTGCAGTGACCAACGATAAAGCCATGAGAGCCACCTGAAAATCTACCATCGGTTATCAAAGCAACGTCATTTGCTAGTCCTGCACCAACTATGGCAGATGTGGGAGTAAGCATCTCTGGCATTCCTGGACCACCTTTCGGTCCCACATAGCGAATGATGATAACCTGACCTGGTTTTATTTCTCCAATTTCAAGTGCTTTAAGCATGAGAGCTTCTGAGTCAAAAACCTTAGCTGGCCCATTAAAGAAGCTGCCTTCTTTGCCCGTGATTTTTGCTACAGCCCCTTCTGGTGCCAAATTTCCTCTTAATATTTTTAAATGTCCCTTTTCAGCCATAGGACTTTTGTAAGGTTTGATAACTTTTTGCCCATCACTGAGGCCCGGGAGGTCTTTTAAATTAACTTCCAGTGTCTTTCCAGTCACCGTCATAATGTCCCCGTGGATTAAATTTTTCTCCAACAGGAGCTTAAGGACAGCAGGGGTTCCACCAACCTCATGGAGGTCGTGCATAAGGTATTGTCCACTTGGCTTCAAATCTGCGAGATAGGGCGTGTTATCAGATATAGTTTGAAAGTCTTCAAGGGAAAGGCTCACCTTACATGACCTAGCAATTGCTAAGAGGTGAAGCACAACATTAGTTGATCCACCTAGAGCAATCGCAAGGGTAATTGCATTTTCAAAGGCCTTACGGGTTAAAATATCGAGTGGTTTTAAATCGAGTTCTAGTAGTTTTTTTATCGCTTTTCCAGCTTGTAGGCATTCTTCTTTTTTTAATGGGCTGGTTGCAGGTGTTGATGACGAGTAAGGGAGGGTCATGCCCATGGCCTCAATAGCACTAGCCATGGTATTTGCTGTGTACATACCTCCACAAGCTCCGGCGCCTGGGCAAGATTTCTTGATGATTGACTTACGTTCAGCATCATCAATCTTTCCACTTAGATAGGCTCCGTAACTTTGAAAGGCTGAAACGATATCCAAACGCTCGCCAGGCTTTCTTGAACCTGGGCTGATACTACCCCCATAGACCATGATTGCAGGCCGGTTTACCCGCGCAAAAGCAATCATATTACCTGGCATATTTTTATCACAGCCTGGTACTGATACACACCCATCGTACCACTGTGCTTTCATCACTGTTTCGATAGAATCAGCGATGACTTCTCTAGATGGGAGTGAATAGCTCATACCTGAAGTGCCCATAGAGATGCCGTCGCTAACCCCGATGGTATTGAACGAAAGGCCTATAAGCCCAGTTTCTGCAACTCCATCTTTGACCTCCTTAGCCAAATCTCCAAGGTGCATATTGCATGGGTTCCCCTCATACCAGTGGCTGACGATCCCAATTTGGGCTTTTTCCATATCTTGTTCTTTAAAGCCTGTTGCATAAAGCATGGCTTGAGAAGCACCCTGGTGCTTTTTTTGGGTGATTTCTCGGCTGAATTTATTGAGGGGCATCTCTAGTTCCTTTCTTGTCCATCATCCCCAAAACTTTTCACAGGAAAACCTGTAAGAGGGATCTCTCACATGAATATGTGGGAGAAACCTAAACAACTCTTTGGGACTATAATAGTAAGACTTTAAGCATTTGGTTTCGAAAAACTCATTTTTTCTCTCAGCAGTTTGCCTATTTTTTCAATTGGGGCATTGGTCTCTTCTGCTCTTATAGCATTGAACTTTTCAGCTCCAGTCTTGTTTTCTGTTAACCATTGCTCTGCAAATCGTCCTGCTTGAATGTCAGAAAGCAGCTCTTCCATTTTTGATTTTACAGTCTCATCAATTAATTTTGGACCAGCGAGATAATCTCCGTACTCAGCAGTATTGGAAATAGAGTGGCGCATCCCTGATAGACCTTGTTCATAAATGAGGTCGACAATAAGTTTTATTTCATGAACGCATTCAAAATACGCCATGACAGGGCTATAACCTTTATTGGTCAGAGTATCAAAACCAGCTTTGATCAAGCCTGTCAGGCCACCGCATAAGACTGCTTGCTCGCCAAAAAGATCTGTTTCAGTTTCTTCTTTAAAATTTGTTTTAAAGACTCCAGCTCTGGTTCCTCCAATCGCTTTTGCATAGGAAAGTCCAAGCTTGAATAGGTCATAGTTTTCCTCCTCGAGACAAGCAACTAAACAAGGGACCCCATTTCCTTCGGTGAATTGTCGACGCACCATGTGCCCAGGGCCTTTTGGAGCGACCATAAAAACCCCTACTCCTTCAGGAGGAATGATTTTTTTGAAGTGAATGTTGAATCCGTGGGCAAATGCTAAAAAGTTTCCAGTTTGGAGATGGGGAGCAACTTGTTTTTCATAGACATCAGCCATTACTTCATCAGGTACAAGCAACATCACCACATCTGCCCAGCGAGCAGCAGCATCTGGTGTTAAGACTTTTAGGCCGGTTGACTCAGCTTTTTCTCTTGACTTGCTATTAAGAGGCAAGCCAACTACCACATCTACTTCACTGTTTTTGAGATTCAATGCATGAGCATGCCCTTGGCTTCCGAAGCCAAGGACTGCAACTTTTTTCTGTTTGATTAAGTTTATGTCTGCATCGTCATTGTAGTATACTTTAAAATCCATCGAAGACTCCCTTTGTATAAGATATAGGTATTTAGTACAAAATCATGGTTTTAATCAAGAATCACTTGAAATAGATATGCTGATAACGTCAATAAGTTTGCTCAAATCTCTTTTGACATCTTCAAACTGCACAGCATTTGAAGGAAAGATGAGGTTTAAATTTGCTAAGCCTTCCACAGGAGAAGGCGCAAATTCGAGTTTGGTAATATCGAATCCTCTTCGAGAAAAGATGAGTGCAACGCGGGCTAGAATTCCCAGATTACGAACGACCTTAATGGACAAGCTTTTTTCTTGAGCACCACTGTTTAGAAAAACAGCATCTTCACACCAGGGTAAATCTTGGTTTGTTAATCTTTGTGGTAAATTCATGCCTACGTACTCCCCGTGGGTTTCGCAAGTTGGGTTTTAGGTTGTTTTAAAACAATATCTTTAGCTGATTTGCCAGCTGGAATCATCGGAAAAACATTTTCTTCAAGGGCTACCAAAGCGTGAATGATGCAAGGACCTTCATATGCGAGAGCTTCGCTTAAAATTTCATCCAAATGTTCTCTTTGATTAATGAAAAAACCCTTCATTCCGTAAGCTTTTCCTAAGGTGACGAAATCTGGGTTGTCATCAAGTTCGACTCCACTTAGTCTATTGTCAAAGAACAGCTCTTGCCACTGGCGAACCATTCCGAGGTGTTTGTTATCGATAATAAGGATTTTTACAGGTAATCTCTCTTTTGCAGCAGTTGCGAGCTCGCATTGAGTCATTTGAAATCCTCCATCACCTACTATGCAGATTACAGTATTTTTTGGTTTTGCAAGCTGAGCGCCTATTGCTGCTGGGAAGCCAAAACCCATGGTACCTGCCCCTCCTGAAGAAAGCCAGCTCCGGTGATTTTTGCTCAAAAAATGCTGTGCAGCCCACATCTGATGTTGACCGACATCGGTGGTAACAATGCTATCTTCTGGAGCTAACTTATAGAGGGTATCGATTACTTGGTAAGCAGCTAAGTTTGAAGTTTCTTGTTTGGACTCAGTTAATGGATGTCTTTCTCGGTAATTAAATAGTTCATTTAACCACTTGGAACCATCCTTTCTATCGATTAAAGGAAGCAGATGTTTTAATGCTACTTTAGCATCGGCACAAATAAAGGCATCGGGCTTTACCACTTTGCCGATTTCCGTTGGGTCGATATCTATATGTAGCTTCTTTGCGCCTTGACAAAATTCATCATTTTTTCCATTGATACGATCATCAAAGCGGCTTCCAATTGATAGGATCAGATCACAACGGGTGGTTGCATAATTTGCATAAGCAGTTCCATGCATGCCTAGCATGCCTAATGACTGAGGATGTTCTTCTGAGAAGCAGCCTTTTCCTAAAAGAGTATTGGTTACGGGCGCCTTTATCCGATCGCATAGCTGAGCTACTTCATCACTAGCTTCGGCAATGATTGCTCCATGTCCCACCAGTATGAGTGGGCGGATACTGTTATTGATTAGGGCAGCCATTTTTCTAAGGTTTGGTCTTTGTTCAGATGTTAAGTTGATCTGCCGAGGTATTCGCTTTGACTCTGATTTGAACTTATAATCTAAGGGAGCGCCTGATACATCCTTCGGGATGTCAAGTAGGACTGGTCCTGGCCTTCCGGTCATAGCAATTTGGAAAATCTTATGAACTTGTTTAGGAATCTGATTAACATTCAAAATTAGCTCATTGTGTTTCACCACAGGAAGGGTAGCCCCAAAAACATCAGCTTCCTGGAAAGCGTCTTTTCCGAGATTTGTGCTGTTGGTTTGGCCGGAAATTACCAGAATGGGAACTGAATCCATTTTTGCTGTTAACAGACCAGTTACTGTATTCAAAGCCCCAGGGCCACTGGTTACTAGTACCACTCCAATATTGCCACTTGCTCTCGCATAGCCATCAGCCATATGGGTTGCACCTTGCTCATGTCTAGCTAAAATAAATTTTATTGAAGAATCATAAAGAGCATCAAATATATTGATTGCTGCTCCCCCTGGATATCCAAATACATGGCTGACACCCAATTGTTCTAACTCTTTGACTAGTACCTGTGCTCCAGTTAGCGTTTTCATAATCAAATGCCCACCTTTAACCTCGAAAATTGACAATATTATTCCAAGGCCTATAAACTAAAAGCCATTTTAGAAATTAAAATTCGTAATTGATTGATCTTTAAGTTGCCTGTGTCTCTAAAAAGTAACTAATTTCCTCCAAGAAAAAGGATCTTCTCTATGACCCAACTGTATTCCGACCAATTCTTCTCTTATTTGTTTCCAAATTAGGTCATCGTGTTGGTAAGCTAATTCGTACTTGGTTCCATCTTTTTCTCCGAGAGATGCAATTGGGGAAATCACAGCAGCTGTTCCGCAGGCAAAAATTTCTGTGCATTGTCCGTTTTTGATCGTCTCAACGATTTCATCAACATTGATATCCTGTTCTGAGCAAGGTATACCCAAATTTTCTGCGATTTGTAATATCGAGTTGCGAGTAATTCCAGGGAGAATGCTAGAGTTCAATTTGGGAGTAAGCAATTTATTGTTTATCCGAGCAAAGAAATTCATTCCTGAAAATTCTTCTATGTTCTTTTTGTTGACTGCATCCAGCCATAAAGTTTGTTGGTAGCCTAAGTCTTTGGCCTTGATACTTGAACGAATGCTTCCGCCATAATTACCTGCAGCTTTTACGGCACCTGTACCTCCAGGAGCAGCACGAGCATCAGTTCGCTCTATGAGAGCATTGACATTGCCTGGTGAGAAATAAGTAGCTGATGGACTTGCCATGATTAGAAAAAGATAGCTACTAGAGGGACTTAAATGTAAGCCAGTTTCAGTGGCCAACATAAGCGGTCTCAGATATAGAGACTCTCCTTCCTTATTTGGAACATGCTCTTTTAGCCTATAGACTAAATTCATAACCGCTTCTAAAAAAGTCTCTTCAAGAATCGCAGGCATTGCCATACGTTCAGCAGACATATTGAAGCGTTTAGCATGTTGCTCAGCCCTAAATAAGAAAGGGCCATTATTGTTTGATCGGTATGCTTTCATACCTTCAAAGATTTGTTGCCCATAGTGAAAAGCTTTCATCGCAGGGTGAATTTTGAAAGCTTCACAAGCCGTCATTTCTAGGTTTCCCCAGGAACCATTTTCATAAACAGCTTTAGCCATTATAGGCGCAATTTGAGTTCCAAATCCTAGAGGTTGGGATACTTGGTAACTTTTTATATTAGCTTCTAAGCTATCTGGAATTTTTAATAGATTAAGCTGAGATTCTAGTTTGCTCATGGTTAGCCTTTTTCAATCGTTTAACTAAAACCAAAAAACCCGGGTCTTCTTTAAAAGACCCGGGTTCGCATTCACACATGGTTAATGGGATCCTAGGTCCTCTCGGAGACGAGGAGGACGATGAGAATCACAATAATCACATTTATATTTAACATTACCTTAAAGCTCTACTTGCATACATGGTTCACATGTAATTATAAATACTTATACGAGAAAACGATATTCTCTCGTTTAGTCTCTGTTCTATTTATAGCTATAGCTTAACACAGCGACAGCTTGGCGTTCAAATGAGAGATTTTATATTAACTCCCAATTGCTAAGCAGTGTAGGTATTTTTATCCTACATTGCAATAGATAATCCAGGTTTTTATAATTTTTACAAATTGGTAGCTTGAGTATTTTTTTGACATCTATGCCTACAAAAATAAGTTGCATTTGTTTAGTAAATGCATATTCTAGGAGCACGGCATACCAAAGGTCGTTAGTATCATTTTGTTGGCTTTGTCTCTTCAGTGATACTTTGTTATGCTTGATTAAAAGAAGGCAACAAAGCCTGGTGTTTTTATCATTTTTTGGTGATTGTTATGAATTGCGATTGTTTCCCTCTAAATTTTTTATTTAGTAGAAAATCTTCTCAGAAAATGGAAGCAGCAAAATCACTTCTCCTCCTCCTCTTGTGTTTCCTTACATAAGACCAAGAGTTTTTTTTGCAAAATAGAAGCCTTGGTTTTAACCAGGGCTTTTTTGTATTCATAATCAGAAGAAATTCGGAATAATTCTGGAAAACAAAGGACTATTAAATATTACAGGATGGAAAGGGGCTTACAGTATGGAAAACTTTGAAAAGCACAAGAAAATTGATATTTTTGACACTACATTGAGGGATGGACAACAGTGTCCGGGTGCAGCAATGTCCTTGCAAAAAAACCTTGAATATGCCGGCCTCGCTCAGGAATTTGGTGTCGATATTCTTGAAGCTGGTTTTCCTGCTTCAAGCACGAATGAGTTTGATGTGGTGTATAAAATAAGCGAATCATATGCAAAATTATCATCTAGTCCAAAAGTTGCAGCGCTATGTCAATTGAGGTCAGAACAATTTGACGTAACGATACGAAGTCTAGAACCTCTAATCTCAAAAGGCTGTGCTAGGCTCCACACCTATTTGCCTGTTGATCCATTACTAATGATGAGCTCTTTGGGAACAAATGCCAATGGCCGCAAAGGTGAGATGGTCGAGAAGTTATACCATTACGTAAAAATGGTGGTTGACGAGGGTATTGAAGTACAGTTCTCTCCCGAAGGTTACTCTCGGATGGGAGGTAACTTTGATTTTACCACTGACCTGATCAGAGCAGCTGTGCAAGCGGGAGCTACGATTATTAATTGTCCTGACACTGTAGGAGGAGCATGCAGACGCCAAGGAACGGAGTTTTTTGTAGAGCAAATGAAAGAACATGCCAAGATAGTTGAAAAGGAGTTTCCAGATAAGCATGTGACTTGGTCTGTTCATTGTCATAATGACTTAGGACTTGCTTTGGATAATACCATGGCAGCAGTGTTTGATGGGCCAGCTACTCAAGTAGAGGGATGTATAAATGGCATTGGTGAAAGAGCAGGAAATGTTTCCATAGAGCAAGTATGTATGTACATAAAGCAGTTTGGAGATTCGCTAGATATGGATTCGAAGTATTGGACAAAGATAAATTTTAACATGATACAGAAAATATCAGATTTTGTTGCTGTTAATATGTTGAAAAGGCAGGCTCATTGGCCCATCTCTGGTGACAATGCTGCTAGGCCCACCTCTGGTGGGCATACCAATGCTATACTTAAAAACCCCTTAATTTATCAAGCTTTTGATCCTCGTGTGGTTGGTAAACAGATAAAATTAGCCTTTGGACCCTCAAGTGGAGGAAATCATGCGAAGTCAATTATCGAACAGCATGGTTATCAATGTCTTGATGCAGAAAAAGCAGTAGTTGCTCAGTTCATCAAGTCGTATTACAAACACCGTTACAAAGGGATCACGGATGACGAACTAATTCATGCTTTCCTTGTGTTCCGTTCGCAAAATCATCCTTCTGAAAAAACAGTGAATACTTAATATATAGGGGAATTATGCAATGGGGAAAAATATTATTGAGAAAATTTGGGACTCGCATGTAGTGAAAGGACAAGTCACAGGACCCGATATTTTTGCTATCGATGTGATGCTTCTTCATGAAGTCACATCTCCACAAGCTTTTGCTGAGCTTCGTAAGAAGGGTTTAAGTATTTTTCAAAAAGAGTGCTTATTTAGTACTGTCGATCACAGTATTCCTACTGATCTTAATCGTGATAGTCCTGATGATCCTCTTGCGAAAGAGCAGATAGAGACTCTGCGAAAAAATGTGAAAGAGCATGGTATTGAGCTATTTGATATAGATTCTGGAAAGCAAGGGATTGTTCATGTTATTGGCCCAGAACAAGGTATCACTCAACCAGGTATGACCTTGGTCTGTGGAGACTCGCATACTTCCACTCATGGTGCATTTGGAACGTTAGCTTTTGGGATAGGCACTTCCGAGGTGGCGCATGTTTTGGCAACAGGTTGTATTTTGCAGGAAAAACCTAAAACTATGCGTGTTAACTTTAAAGGACTCCCCTCAAAAAGCGTTTATTCTAAAGATGTTATTATGGCACTAATTAAACAAATTGGAGTAGACGGTGCAAACGGTTATTGCATTGAATATGCTGGGGAGTGGATAAAGGCACAGAGTATGGAAGGGCGGATGACTGTATGCAATATGTCCATTGAATGTGGCGCTAGAGCAGGTCTTATTGCTCCGGATGACAAGACCTTTGCATATCTCAAAGGTAGGGCATTTGCACCGAGTGGGAAGCACTGGAAAGATGCTGTCGTAGCTTGGACGCAACTAGAAAGTGATGGTGATGCCCAATTTGATCATGAATTTGATTTAGACCTCACAAAGGTCAAGCCGATGGTAAGTTGGGGGACTAACCCCGAGCAATGCGTTGATATTGAGGGTATTATTCCAGCTCTCAATGATCAAAATAAGGATAAAATGCAAACTAGCCAAAAAGCTTTGGACTACATGGGCTTCAATCAAAAACAGACTATTGCAGGCACCTCCATTCAATGGGCTTTTCTCGGATCCTGTACCAATGGCAGAATTGAAGACTTGCGCATTGCTGCAAATGTGATCAAGGGGAAAAAAGTTTTTGAAGGAGTGACATTTTATGTTGTACCTGGTTCGGAACAGGTTGAGCATCAAGCTGACAAGGAAGGTTTATTAGAAATCTTCACTAAAGCAGGTGCTATTGTCAGAAAACCTGGGTGTTCTATGTGTATTGGAATGAATAATGACAAAGTTCCTAGGGGAGCACGTTGCATCAGCACCTCAAATCGAAATTTTATTGGGAGGCAGGGTACCGGAAGTTATACCCATTTGGCATCACCTGCCACGGTCACTGCTAGTGCTATCAAAGGGAGAATTGCAAGTGCAGAATAAAAGATTTTTTCGTCTTAATGGAGCAAAATATGAAAGCTTTTAAAACTCTCTGCAGTCAAGTGATATGTTTGTCTCAAAAGGATGTAGACACTGATATGATCATCCCTGCACAATATTTAACTAGCACCTCACGTGAAGGCTTTGGTGATAGGCTTTTTGAACGGTTAAGAGCTGCTAGTCATGAATTTATTTTTAATCATGAGCAGGCGATAGGTTCCCAGATTTTGATTTCTGGACCTAACTTTGGATGTGGTTCATCTCGTGAGCATGCAGTCTGGGCTTTGATGGATTTTGGCATTAGAGTAATCATTGCACCGTCATTTTCGGATATTTTTGCCAATAATGCAGCAAAGAATGGGCTCTTATTGATTTCTTTAGACGCTGATAAAGTGTTGAGCATAGAAAAAAAAGTCAATGATTTCTCTAAGACTTTAGGCATTGACCTGGTAAACCAAAAAATTCAGATTACCAATGGTGAAGAGTATCAATTTCAAATTGACACCTTTAGTAAAGAGCGTCTTCTAAAAGGAATGGATGATCTTGACTATTTGGTTTCTCATATGGATGATATTGCGTCTTTCAAGTCAAAACAAAAAATTTATTTAAAAAGCCAAAATACAGTTTAAAAGGATCAACAAATGTTTCGTATCGCAGTACTCCCCGGAGATGGTATCGGACCAGAAGTTATGGCTTCGGCTCTTAAGGTGTTGAAGTACGTCATGGATAAGTCTACTCAAATTTATGAGATCCTAGAAGCACCAATAGGAGGCGAAGCCTATGAAGCTTTTCAAAATCATTTTCCATCAATCACGAAGGAAGTCTGTCAGCGAGCAGATGCTATACTACTTGGTTCTATAGGAGGACCTGCTTCTGAGCGCCACTTACCGAAATGGGATCGTTGTGAAGCTAATGCTCTTTTGGAGCTTAGAAAAACATTTAGTTTTTATGCAAATATTAGACCAGCAAAGGTTTATTCAGCGCTTAAATTTGCTTGTCCATTGAAGGACGAAATTATTGGGAAGGGAGTCGATCTTCTCATTGTCAGAGAACTCTTAGGAGACCTTTACTTTGGCAAGCATGAAACCAGAGATACTGAACAGGGTGCCGTAGCTATCGATGAAGCTGTTTATGATGAAGGCCAGATCAGAGCTATCTGCAGGGTGGCATTCGCAGCAGCTACAAATCGCTCGGGGAAGCTAGCATCCATAGACAAAGCCAATGTGCTAGATACCTCAAAACTTTGGCGAAAAATAGTCACCGAGGAAGTCAAAAAATTCCCAAATGTTGAACTTACTCACCTGCTTGTAGATAATGCAGCAATGCAGCTGGTTATAAAACCGAACCAGTTTGATGTGCTTCTCTGTCCAAATATGTTTGGTGATATCCTGTCAGACTTGGCTTCGGTGTTACCAGGTTCTTTAGGGATGGTGCCCTCGGCAAGTTTTAATAAGCAAGGTAAAGGCTTGTATGAGCCTGCTGGAGGCTCGGCACCAGACATTGCCGGAAAGGGTATCGCTAATCCTTGTGCCCAGATCCTCAGTGTTGCAATGATGCTAAGGCATTCGTTTAAAATGGAAAAATCCGCTAAGCTTATTGAGTTGGGCCTAGAGAGATGCTTTGATAAAGGCTTTGTTACTAATGACTTAGCTAGGGGAGCAAGGTCATTAAGCACCGACGAATTTACTGATAAGCTACTTACAGAGTTAGATTCGATGAGCTTTTTTTAGGGTTACCATTTCAATTTTACGGTAGTTATCAAGTGGTTAAAAACCTAGTAATCTTAGGTAAGTCCAAAATAAGTTTCATAATGTTCTCTTAAATACCGATGAGTGGTATTAGGAAAGTAAAATATCACATTTACGTAGAGAAAAGCGATGAAACTTATTTATACTCTATATTTAGCTTTGATTTTTGGATTCTTAGGCTGTAGATCTAAGCAAGGCCCATCAGATGCTGTCTCAAATAGTAGTAGTGCTGGTGAACCAAGCTTATCAAACAAGCAATCCGTTGATGCTAAAAAACGAAACTCTGCTTTTAACTTATACCTTCTTGATACGGGTGTTCCGAAGATTTTTGCTCCTTATGCATCAATTAGCTCAGATGAAGAATTCGAATTAGCTCAGATACAATTGTTTGAGGCTTATGCTGATGAAATTAGGTCTGAAGGTTTAAGTCTACAAAATGCAGGTAAAGCAGTTATGATATTACGTAAAGTTCCTACGGCAGTTGTTCGCCATGTGCCAATCAACGGTCCAAAAAATGTACCTACTCTCCCTACACCTAATGTTATTCAGCTACCATCAGGCTTGGCAACTACCAATGCTAATGGATTTAGAGGAACTATTAAATCTGTTAGAGATCAGGTTAAAAACATCAATAAGAAGAGTGGAGAGAAATCAACAGCTGAGGGCATCGGAGATGGTGCGGGAGAGTCTCTAGATTTTATCAGGACTATCGCTGATGCTGGTGATCCTTCAGCTGCTGTAGTAGCTGATTTCGCTACAGCTATTACTAAAGGTGGATCTGGTGTGTTGATTTATGGCAAGGAGGCAACCAAAACTATTGGTGGAGGAGTTGTTAAATTTACTACTACTTTAGCTTCTGGAGGGGGAGTTGCTGGTGGTGTGGTAGGAGTGTCTGCTCAGGCAATGTTTAATGCAAGTCTGAGTGCATCAAAACACAGTCCTCAATTACGAGGACTTTTCAATAAAGTGGTTGAACTTCGAACTATAAACCCTGGTCGCAGCTATTCGCAAATCGTAAAACAATTGGAGGGTAGCCCCGAGTTTAAGCCGGTTATTGCCGAGCTAAGGTCTTCATCTGGTAAAATTAAAGAAGACTTTTTCAGTGATATGGTATCGGGAATGTTTTATACTCTCATGTTTTCGAAAGGCTTTAAAACCGTCTCAAAAGAAATTAAGAAAAATCCTGGTAAATCAGTGGTGAACGGTGAGTTTGATGAATTAGCGGTACTTCGTGAACGTGACGACCTCGATGGAGTTATCAACGGTCTTGGCATAAGCCAAAAAGAGGTATCAGATATGCTGGAAGGTGTTCGTAGTTTAAGAGGTGATTTGGATGATTTAGGTGGACAATTTCTCAGAAAGGTAAAAGCAGATGCAGACGATGCTCTAGCGAATTTCCAAAAAAACGAGGGCCTAAGCTTAACCAATTCTGGAGATGAATTTCAGATGGAAGTGATGATGCTTGTGGCTGACAAAGAAGGTCGGCCTATAGTCGTGCTATTTGATGAGAAGGGAAATATTCTTCGGACTGGTCAGGATACTTTCCATATCGTTCATCAAGACGAATATCTCATTGAGTTGCTAGGGGAGTAATTCTCGCTTGAAGATTCTCGAACCCTCACTGGGTTCGGGAGAATTACAGGGTCTTTCCTTTACTTGTAAGAAATACTTGCTTCAAACTCTAGTGGATTTTCCAAATCCTGAGGTGAAAACTCAACCTTCGAAACATCAAGTCCTTTAAAAAGATAAAGTAGATCACGTGTTTCTTTCGTCCATCCTTTTGAATCATCAAGTAAGAATTCCAGACCCACTAAAAGTCCATCTATAGATTCTTTATTAATAGTCTTGAGACCATTTTCTTGAGATTCCTTCATGAAATTTAGTAGAGACTCTCCATTGTTGGATTGGAAACGATGATAGCTGCCATCTTCAGACTTTTCCAATACAAAGGTATGTCCAGGAAGTTCTTTTCCATCTGTAAATTTAGGGTCAGATAAATTGATTTTTAAAACCCAAGGGCCATCTTTATGGGTTGCTTCATAAATATCATTAATGCTTTCTAGGGGTTCCTCAAGATCGAAGTTTCTAGCTTGCTTGATCCTTTCGAAGACAGCTTCACCAACGAAGCGGTTATTGAGGGGACTGGTTCTTTCTTCAACCATATCAATGAAGAATTTGGGCAAGCCAACACCAAAAAATGGAATCTCATATCCAAGAAACTTTGGATAAAATTTATAGTCTCTTAAGCTAGTATCTGGATTTTCAATTTGCTTCTCCAGGGTCTGAGCTAAAGAATAAACTTCATCCCAAGAACCAGATTGCTTAGCGGAAAAGTCGAGTTTTGGACTGTTGCTATAGTATCTTTGGATGCTAAATTGGTTCGATGGAAATGTTGATTGTGGGAAACTGTTAACTGGAAGGAGGGAGTTGCTAAAAGTACTTTGATACCTTGTATTTGCAAATCCTCGATTATGTTGTTCCGGATATGCCTTTACAATTGAGTTCTTAGCGCTCGGTGCAAGTTTATATCTTAACAAGGTTGAGCTAAGTCCCTCAAAAATTGCTGGATAAACCTTTTTAACCTGAGGCCTAATAGCCTGAAGGCTTGTTGCATTTAGTGTAGGTTGGACTAAGAGTGATAAAAAACCAAAAATAAACATCTTTTTCATAAAGGATTCTCCATTGAAGGTTGTTTTATTTTTAAATCATTTAGATTGTTCATTTATTTTCTGAGTTACGTAAAGAAACTGTAAAAATTTAAGCCAAAGTAGCTGAAATTTACAAAAATTTCAAGCTTGATTTTTTTCTCTTATATTTACAATAAGCTATGACCAAAGAGGAAGGACTTAAACCTATTCTGATGAACCTTAAATTCTTGGTCGTTCGGCCAGAATAGTTTGTATTTAGCTGAAAATAAAGGGTAAGAGGCAGGTACTCGATTATTTTGGTTTGCAGATTTCTTTTTTTATTCTTTAATTCAAAGCTTTAACGCTCAATTCTTACTTTAATTTATTCCTATTTTTCTCTTCCTATACCCTAATATTCCTATTCTTCTCACACCCTAAGTAGTATCTAATTCGGAGCCTGCTATCTAACAAACAAAGCCCTTATCGGGCGTATATACCGAGGAGTATAAGCCTGCATATCGGTCTTCTTTGTCATGAGGCGCAAAGGTCCAAGAACTGGACCTAGGTCTTTTACTTTCTCAAATTCTATTCTCATCCATTCTTTATAACGTTTTTAACCCGATACATTGGCACCATATGACGTAAAATATCGAGGGTTTTGTTGCCTTCTAGATCATAAGTAGGGACCTTCAGAATGAGCGACTCCAATTCTCCTCAGGTCGAAGTTACAGTGATTACAAATATTCGCCTAGGCCTTGCTTCACTTTTCCGGGGTTCATTACCCATTGAATATCTTTGTTTTTTTATTAGGAACTAGTATCAGATGACTGATTTTTATTTAATAATATTGCATCTGATAAGAAATATGGAAAACTATAGCCATTTGTGGCGAGTACCTTTGAAGACATTAAGAATCTATTGGTAATTCCAATCATAGTTTTGATGTTGTCAGGGACTGGGTAAATATTAAATCCTTGATAGAATTCCATGATTTGCAAACGACGGGAAAAGAGAAGTTCCGACAATCCTTTTAAACCTTGTTTTTTTAATGACAGAAGATGAACGTTTAATAGATAATGGGTCTGTTCACTATCCTTAGTAAGTGCAAGAGCATATTCGAGAAACATTTTAATTCCATCAATAGAGTAATATGGATCCATGAGGACAAATTCAAATCCTTGATTAAGCAGGTCTTGTGGTGGTGGGTTTCTTAGATCACATTTAAAAAGTGATTTAGGGGCGTCAGGGTATGCTGAGCTTATTGCTTTTAAAATTCCCTCATCGATGTCTACAACGGTCACTTTTTTGTAGCCTTCCTCTAGTAGCCTTAAGCTAACCATATCATCATCACCGAGAATGAGAATGGGGCTGTCAATATCTGCATATTCTGAAATTTTTTGCACCCTTGCTCTGGCTGTCTTTGCTGTGCATGGGAGCTGCCCGAAAGTGCTTCGACGTTCGCATATCTGATTTAGAGGATTTAAGTGTGGGTTAGAAGTGCTTGGTTCCATTTCGATTTTTTGGTTTCTAATGACTTGATCTGCCAAAAGTTCGATGATCTCATTCCATGAAAAGTTTAAAAACTTCTTGGAATAGGCATTATTGAAAAAATTCTTGAGGATAAATTGACCAAATTTGAACCTAAATTCCGGACGATGTTGTTTCAGTTGTTCTACCTGCTTATAAAATGCTTGATCAGATTTGCTGAAATCAATTAATTCATCCCAGCTCGGAACGTTAGTTTGAACGCTTTTCGTGCTCATGTATGTTTCCATCTACAAGACTCCTGCTTTGAAACTATGCTTTCAGCATCTCTTGGGTGATTACCCAAAGACCTGAAGCTATGAAGACAAGTGCCAATGTACTGCGCAGATGCCGAACGAATTTGCTGTTTTCTCGGCGATCAAACTTTGCAACGATTTTAGCTAGTATCCCAAACCAAGCTAGATCGCCAATTGCAACTCCAAGAAGAAAGATAGCTAATAAATTTGCATTAACTGAAATACCAATGTGACCACTGAGGAAATCAATGACGAAAACCCAAAAAAGCAAAAAACCAGGATTTGAACCTGTTAGGATGGTTCCTAGGAAGAAATATTTCCAACTTTTTTTTTGAATACCATTCTCTTTTTGCTGTTCGGAATTTTTTTTAAAGAATAGACTGATGCCAATTAGGATCATGAATATTGCGCCAAAATAGCTTATGTATTTCAGATAAGGGCTTTCGATCAATAAGCTATGATAACCCCAAGCAGCTAAGAAGGCGTAGCAAATGTCCGTTATGACCACACCTAGTAAAAACCAATAGATGTCTTTGTAGCGTCGCATAAATGCAGCATCAGCCATCCATAGGTTAATGGGACCAACTCCACAAGAGCTACCAAATCCACCTAAGATTCCTGCTAAAGTGCATGTCAGGAACTCTAACATTTTTTTCGCCTACCACAAGATGCTTGCTTACAATATTTTGGACTAAAATCTTTATAAAATTGATTCAGATATCAAATTATCCTTGATAAATTCATCCTTTATGTGGTCTAAGAAAAATTTGTAAGCTTGTTTATTTATTAGTAAAGTGTGTTTATATTGTTATCGATACTGAGCTACAAAACAATACCTTAACTTAATTTTTAAAAAAATTAAGTGCTCTTTTTATTCATTTCAACTCTCAGTTGATAAATTTTATTCTGCGTTGGGCATTAGCTGAAGCTGCAAACCTTAATAGTAATCACCTTCGATTTGACGTCAGACGGTCCCCACCAAAATTATTTCTTACCAATTCATTCTTGACTTTTCCACCAGTTTCAGAAGTCAAGTTACCGAGGAAAATGATGGGAGTGAGGTGATTCTTCGCTTAATGCGAGGGCCATTGCCTGCTCCTTTTCTTCGAGCTGTGGCAGTAGCAGGTGTTGTTGCTGCCATTTTATTCTACTATTTTAATAGTGCCTCCTTAAGCAATTCGGTGATAGTTGTATTTTTAGCTGGGATTCCATTTCTGTGGTTTTTGTTCCAGCAACGAGGAGAAGGTGTTTTACAAAAAACTCTATTGAATCATTTAAAGAATGGAAAATGGGCCGTACATCATCTTGAGTGCTTTTCGTTCTTAACGTTTGATGATGTATAAGGCTCCGGAATCTGTGCTTGAAGATCCAGAGTCGGCCGTAGTGCCATTGATGATGCTAGTACTTTCACTGTCCTCGCCAGCAGAGCCAACAAGCAAGCTTCCAGAGTCTAGGTCTACAGACTTGCAGTAATGGTAGGCTGAGTCATTATTGGGTGCTTTAGCAAAGGTTTTGTGAGTCCAAGTAGTTCCTGAACGAGCATAAATATAACAGGCTCCAGATTGGGAACTGTTGTCATTGTCGCTGGGAGTGCCATTATCAACGGTTGTCAGATCCCCTGCTTCTATGTAAGAACCGACGACAAGGTCATCACCATCAACCGCAACAGAATGGGCAAATAAATCTCCAGCTTCAGTGTTAAAGCCTTTAATATAAGCCTCTAAGCTCCAGGTAGTGCCGCTGCGAGTAAAAATATAAGCTGCTCCACTTGCGCTTTCATCATCATTAGTACTTGTTCCTGTGGAAATGGATTGCGCATTACTATCTTCTTGTGGTGCTCCCACGACAATTGTATCAGAAGATACTGAAATCGCTGAGCCAAAGCTATCATAGCTGTCGTTGTTACTTGCTTTAATATAAGCCTCTTGAGCCCAGGATCCTCCCCCATCTTTTAAATATACAAAAACAGCACCAGAGTCTTCCAAGGATGTATCAGAACTTGCAGTGGTTCCGTTTGTGATGCTTGTTTGATTACTGTCCTCATCAGGTACTCCTACGACCAGGGTGGAGCTGTCAACGGCAACATGTTTGCCAAAATTAAAGCCACCGGTGTTATTGGCTGACTTTATATAGGCATCCTGCGTCCAGGTGGTTCCAGAGCGTTTAAATACATACACAGCTCCAGAATCATACTCACTGGTGTAATCGGCTGGAGATGCAGTGGAATCAGTATTGGTGATACTTGTTTGGTTTCCATCTTCATAAGGAGCTCCGACTACCAAAGTGTCGCCGTCAAGGGCAACTGAATAACCAAACTGGTTATTTGGCATACTATTTGATGGTTTTATATAAGCTTCTAAGGTCCAAGTGGCGCCCGAACGGGTGTAAACAAACACAGCCCCTGAATCCGGAGCAGAGTCATTGCTGTTCTCAGACCCTGCAATTGTTGTTGAGTTGCTGTCTTCCTTCGGGGACCCTACTACTAGGGTGTCACCACTGACTGCTACCGAAAACCCATAGTGATCGTTTGCATCAACGTTGCTTGGTACTAGCAACTGCTGTTCACTCCAGGTACGTCCACTCCTTACAAAAACAAGCGCAGCCCCTGAGTTATTGGCTGCACTATTCTCATAATAGGGAATTCCAGATACAGCCGTATCAACATCGATGGCCACCGAGGTTCCCATTTCATCGCCGGAATCCTGGTTGCTAGATTTTAGGTATGATTCTTGGACAAAGCCGGCGAGGAATCCATCTCCTCCGGTCACAGTGCTGACGCGACCTGCAGCATCCTTAGTACGAATGCTTGCATAGTAAGTATTGTTCCAAGTAAGGCTTAAGCCTGACTGGGCTACACTGAGGACATTGCCCACATCAGTCCAATCAAGAATATCGGTGCCTTCTGCAGCCGTCCCGATGGCAAGTTCGTAGGAAGCAACACCGGAACCGCTATCAGAGCCAACACCCCAGCTCATTGATGAAGTTTCATCGGTAGATGCTGAGACTGCGTCATCCATACTGGTGGGAGCAGTGGGATCAATACCATCATGAATGATCGTGTCATTAATACAGCTACTTTCGTTTTGAGCCAGGTCTTTGAATTTAATGTAAACGGTTGCAGTTGTATTTTCTTGGCCTAAAGTCCATGACTTGATCGCATTATAGGACTCGTATGCTCCGTCTGAACCACAGCCTGCTGTGTTGGTGGCATACATTTGATCTGCTCCCGTAGCTCCTAGACTCAGGCTCACGCTTGTGCTTGTGGCGTAGGTAGCCCCTGAGCTGATGGAAATACTGGTGGAAGTAGGAGCAATATTGTCATGGACAATATTATCGCTGAAGCAGCTGGACCAGTTACCAGCGATATCCTTAAACTTTACATAAACCGTAGCTGTGGTGTTGTTTTGCCCGAGGGTCCAATCGTTCTCGCTAGTCGCATAATCCTCTTCAGTACCTCCTGAAGCACAGCCTGAGGTGTTGGTGACGTACATTTTAGTAACGCCATTGGTATCGGTGGCACTTAAGCTTAAATCTGGTGCGCTTTCGTTAGTGTAGCCTGCATTTCCTGAGTTGCTAATTGTGATGCTGCCAGTTGGTGCGGTACCATCGTGGATAATGGTGCCATTTATGCAGCTACTCCAATTTCCTGGGTTATCTTTAAATTTTATATAAACGGTTGCAGTTGTGTCATTTTGAGCAAGGGTCCAGTCTGCCTTACTAGTGCTATAAGACTCTTCGCTGCCTCCACTCGCACAACCTGCAGTATTAGTAATGTACATTTCCGCAAGTCCATTAGTATCGCTTGCTGACAAGGTAAGGTTTGGAGCGCTATCGTTCGTATAATTGGCAACACCTGAATTTACGATCGTGATTGCTGTGGATGAAGGCGCAATGTCATCATGGGTGATGGTATCGGAAGTACAAGAAGACTCGTTATAGGCTTCATCGCGAAATTTAGCATAAACCGTAGCCGTTGAATTAGTCTGTGCCAAGTTCCATGCCATTGAAGCAGCGAGGGCCGTCCATGTTCCTCCGCTTCCACAACCGGGGGTATTGGTCATATAAACATAAGCAGCAGCTGTGGCACTAGTATCAACGCTTATGGAGGTGGAAGTTGCGTATGTAGCTCCAGAAGAGATGCTAATGCTAGGGCTGGTGGGAGCAATAGAATCGTGAGTAGTTGCATCATCAATACAAGCAGACTCATTTCCGGAAATATCCCTAAACTTAATATAGACAGTAGTACCAGTCTCAGTTGCTCCTAGGGTCCACGCAGATTTACTTGTTGCATAACTTTCCCAAGATCCACCCGAAGCGCACCCTGCAGTGTTAGTCACATACATATCAGAGACTGTATTGGCATCGCTGCTGCTGATGGTCAGACTAGGTGTTGAGTCACTGGTATAGTTGTCATCACCCGATGCATCTATGGTCAAGCTGCCACTTGGGTTGATACTATCATGGACAATATCATCGCTGTAGCAGTCGCTCCAAACCCCTGCATTGTCTTTAAATTTTACATAAACATTTGCGGTATTGTTGGTTTGTGCTATAGGCCAAGATGCAGAAGAAGTAGCATAAGCTTCTTCGGTTCCTCCTGAGGCGCAGCCTGCTGTGTTTGTAATATACATCTGAGCAAGCCCATTGGTATCTGTGGCTGAAAGTGTCAGACTCGGGGTGGAGTCATTGGTGAATCCGTCATTGCCAGAGTCATCTATGGCTATGCTCCCTGTAGGAGCTATATCATCATGGATTATCGTATCAGAGGCGCAAGTATCGATAACGTTTCCGGCTTCATCCCGATAGCTCGCATAGACTGTCGCAGTGCTATTGGACTGACCAAGGGCCCAGGCAAGTGAGGTGGTATAGGCTACCCAGTTGCCACCAGTGGTGCAAGAAGCATCATTAGTGACATAGACATAGTCAGCCTCAACAGCTGAAAGACTCAAGGTCACAGCAGTGTCAGTGGCGTAGGTGGCTCCAGCATCTATGCTTACAGTTCCAGAGGTCGGCTTAATGTTGTCATGAAGGATAGAGTCCGAAAGACAGCTTGTTTCATTTCCAGCTAAATCCTTAAATTTGAAATAGACTGTATTGTTAGCGTTGAGGTTGCTAAGGGTCCATGCTTTTGTTGCTGCTATCGTTTCCCAGCTTCCCCCAGTGCAATCGGAGCTGTTAGTCACATACATTTCAGCACCATCGCCAAGATCAATGGTCAGTGAGACTGCAGTTGTGTTGATAGCTGCTGCTCCATCTTCAAAGCTAAGGCTTGAAGTTGGAGCAATGGTGTCATGGATAATTGAGTCTGAGATGCAGTTGCTTATATTTCCAGCCTGATCGCGGTAGGCAACATAAATATTATTCTCCGCATTTAAATTTGCTAAAGTCCAAGCTTTGCCTGCCGCATAATTTTCCCAGGTTCCACCTGCCGTACATGTGGCATCTTGAGTCACATACATATCAATGTTGGTGATCTCAGGCCCTGCTAAGGCTAAGCTTACTGTGGTAACTTGGGTATAATCATTGCCGCTATCGATGACAATGGTGGGGTCACCAGGTGCTATGTTGTCATGAATAATGGTGTCGGTGACACATTCACTGATATTTCCTGCTTCGTCACGGAATGCTGCATAGATGGTATCTGTGGTGTTTGCGTTTTGTAAGATTGCAGGGTTGCTTACAGCAAGGTTTTGCCAGGTCCCTCCTACAATGCAGGTAGGGTCGCCGGTAGCATAGATTTGAGTTGCTCCTAATACAGTAGAATAGACATTCACTGTTAGGTCATTAGTCCAGGTCGCATTTTCATTGAGATTGATACTCGGGCTTTGAGGTGGAACATTATCATGAATCACAGAGGCAAGCGTGCATTCAGATAAGTTTCCTGCGAGATCCTTCAGACGAAAATGTAGACTGTTTTCAGCATTTTCATTAACAAGGGTCCACTGCTTAATATCTGAAAAAGGTTCTGAAGGCTCTATTGCTTGGCATGCCTCGAAATCAATGTCGGTTATAAGCATAAAAGCACTGTCATCTGACAGGATATTTAGAGTGACATCCAGAGCGTTGACATGGGTACTGCCACCATTAAACCTTAGCTCTCCTGAAGGTGGTATATTGTCATGAGTTATGCTTGCGGTTGAACAAGCAGAAATATTGCTATTTTCGTCTTTAAAAAGTGCAGAAATACTTATTTCGCTATTCATTTCTGCCAAAGCCCAATCTATTGGATCTGGGGAATAGGGGATCCATTCTTCAGTTTCTTCATCACATTCAGTGCCATTGAAGATACTGATTTCTTTAACATCCACCTCTAGCTCGGGATCTTTTGCAAAGGTAAGCTGTACAGGATCTTGATTGGTGTACTCATCACCATTGTTAATAATGAGCCAAGCAAATTCTTTTCCAGCATTATTCCCACCTTGAATGATACATTCTGTTTCGTTATCAACTTCATCACGAAATTTAGCGTATATCTTTCCTGCAAAATCACCAAATGGCCATTCTCTTTCTGGTTCAAAATCTTCCCAGTCATTACCTTCACATGTTTCTTCCTTAGATATTATCATTTCAACAGCATCTATTGCTGATAGTTGAATAGTCTTAACTCCATCAAGATCGAGAACATTTACTTGAGCTTCTTGTGGAGGGAGGGTGTCAACTTCAAATTGATAAGCATTGTTATCTGCATCCTTAGTATAGCCAGCATTGTTCCTTGCACTAATGCAAACATGGTAGATTCCATCATTCAGTCCACCAGAAAATGCATGTTCAAGCCCATTCTCAACAAATTTCTCTTGTAGCACCTCAGAACAACCTGGGTCTGATGCTAACCTTACATGGTAGTAACCAACATTATCACCAATCGGTGACCAAGTGATCTCAGGATATTGTTTGCGGGTGAGGGGTTTAGGTTTGGTAATATCAAAGCCAGCAAATAGTTCATCCTCGCCTTTGATAAGTGAACGGTCCAAAGTAAAGCGTTCTGTTTCAAGTTCCTTCTTGATGGCATCATTTACTTTTAGGACGATGGAACTGATAGTCCCTGGATTGCTGACTCCGATTTTAATATGCCAACTAGAACTTACCAGAGTCTGCTCCTCATAGGTCAATACAGAATCTGGTCTGAAAGATCCTCCTTCCATGACCTCAAAGCTAACTCGGTGATAGGGAGTAATAGCAAATGAAGAGATGAATTTTTCTTTAACCTCTAAATCAGGGATACGTTTTTTGGTTTCCACGGAATGGAGTCCACAAAGTATATAGGATTTAGAAGTGCCCCATTGGCACTCGAGCTTAAAATCTCCAATGGTCTCTGCTAAGCCGCGACTTGAGGTGGAATCGTCTGTTTTTACTTCATTAAGGTCCTGCTTCTGTGGATTTTGAACACCACATGACCAAATAAATGTCATATTAAGCAGTATTAAAATCCCTAGAGTCAAACCATTCACCGGAGGCTCCTGCCCAGTAGTTTCATAATCTTTCTAGGGGATCGGAAGATTGACAGAAAATTTAAAATTCATAAAAAATATTAAAAATATAATTTAATATCGAGGCTTAGAATTGATTTGCCAAGGGTAATATTTACATAAACTTTGCTCTTCAGCTCAACAATTGCCATTTTTATAAGGTATTAATATTAATAGTTAAATCTGATGTCTAGTAAGCTAAAAGACTAAGTTTATTAAGCAAAATGAATTATGCTAAAAATATTTGTCTTCTTGGAGATCTTTCCTTGCCTTATTTCATATATGAGATATTGAATAACTAAAGACCGCTTCTTATGAACCTTGGAAAACCAAATGTGGTTTCCCGAAAATTTAGAAAAAATTTGTTTCTTGTATTTAATATCTCTATAAAATGGTATTTTTTATTACACCTATCACTTAAGAACCGCTCTGAAAAATTAAAGCGCTTGACATTTTATCGATGACTAACTAATTTTTGGCCCTTTGAATCTCAGTCAAAGGTTTTTTACAGTGAAAATAGCTATATTTTTTCTTTATTTACTATTCACACCATCCTTAATGTCGGCAAGCACTGATATAGAGGAATATTTTAATGATGAGGAATATAGAAATAGAGAAATTAATTTCTTCATAAATTATATTGAAAGTGATATTCCATTTTTTTCGAATCCCAAGGAGAAAATGATGAAATCGAAGGGACTCCCTTTAATGAACGAGATATAATCCTAGATAATACCTATAAAAATAATCCAGGTAATTTATTGCTTGAAAAACTCGTTTATGAATGGTGCCTAATTTATGAAGCACTTCCCTATCCTTATAAATATCAGGTTCCAGTAAATATTTTATTGGTTCTAGAAGTTAACGATTCTAGTCTATTTCGCTATGATCGAGAAGAACAAGAATGGGAACTTGTTTCATCGAAGGATGCGCAAAAGATAGTCTCAAAAATGCTGTCTCTAATGTATAATCGTATCTTCAACTTTTATGCGGCACCAGCCGCTTAAGTGTTCAATTATTTTATTTTTATCTAATTAGAAATTCAGCATAACTATTTTTTAGAATAAATATGAAGTTCCTCAGACTAAGTTTGAACTGAGCAAGATGAGCATGGCGATATGTTAAAATGAGATAAAGCCAAAAAACATTGCCGGAATTTAATTGCAATAACTGGCATGCAATCGCTGCGAATTATCGATAACCATATTTAGTCTAAAATCGGGAAGCGGTATGAGTTTAAAGAAAATTATTTCTTTCGTTGTGAGTGGAGAAGAATTCAATTCTAAAATTTCTAATCTTACTCTACTTTTAGGGAGGTTGGGAATAGGTGGGATGATGGCTTTTGCCCATGGTATAGGTAAGATACCACCTTCAGAGGGTTTTGTTCAAGCGGTTGGTGCCTTAGGATTTCCCCTTCCAAGCTTATTTGCTTTCGCTGCCGGTCTTGCCGAATTTATTGGAGCTTTTTTCGTGGCAATAGGGCTCTCGACCCGCTTTAGTTCCATATTTGTTTGTATTACTATGTTCGTAGCAGCCTTTGGAAGGCACTTTGCAGATCCGTTTGCAAAGAAGGAGCTAGCGTTAGTCTACTTCTTCAGCTTTCTTGTTCTTGCTTCCACAGGTGCAGGAAAATTATCTCTAGACTATTTAATCAAGAAGAAAATGTCTCTGTGATATACTGATCGAATCGAGTATTTTAAAAAAATAAGCCTCACCTAAGTCAGATTCACACCTCTCACGAATCTTTATTTTCAATATATTTACACTGTGGATAATAAGATGAAATTTTTTGATAGCTTGGTGTTGTGCAGGCCCACTGCGGATTCATGGTTTCTCTCACTTTCGGGCTAAATTGAATGATGCCATTTTTAACCCCAGATTTTCTGTCAAAAGTAAGGGTAATGATCCCTCCTTTGGATACCTCTAAACTGACGAGTGATTCACTTTTGAATTGTTCAGGTGGAGCGATTCCTAAATCATTATTAGTCGAGGGGAGCTTTCCAGTGGTCATGTAGTATTCCATGACATGGTTTTTTATTCTTGTCGCCTGTACTATTCCTTCAGAAATATAAGCAGCTTGTTTATAGCGAATTTTATAAAACTTTTCATACGTAAATAGAGCTGCAATAACAGCTACGAATACTGTGATAAAAATCTTCTTATCAAGCAAATGGAATTCCCCTTGTATTCTCTTTGTAAAATCTCTATCTGTACAGACTAAAATTTGGTCTTTTTTTATTATAATCTGCATTTATCGGATGATAAACTAGGTTTGAAAAAGATAATCTGGCTAAAGAAAGATTTCTCGATGGTACTGAGAGGCCAGTTTTACAGATTGGGAACAGCTGCCGTGCATCTAAATCCAATCATATCAAAAGCCTTATCTTCATTTAAATTGACATAAAAAAGCCCAGATGTAGCGCCGCTAAGGTACCACCCTCCACGCATCAGAGGCCCTCCTTGCATGTTAGGTCCGCCATAATAATAACCAATAAAATGAGTGCTGGAATTCCAGTCAGGACTCCAGAATGCTTTGTTGGAAGGAACTAATGCTGTTTTTGGCATGCTGTCAGTGCCGGTAACTTCCATGAATTCTTTACGTCCAAAGCTAGCAGGTTGAGGTTTGTCGCTATCGTTGAAATAGTCAACAATGTCTCTGACATTACCACTCAAATCCCAAATGGTAGAGCCATCTGCAAGAAAATGGGTTCTACGCTGATTAAATGGACCTTCTTCTCCACCTAAACAGTCAGTTTGTACGTAGGCATTAGCGTCGTTTGAATCGGCAGCGCAAGCGCTGCTTGGATTATTATCAGAATGACTCTGGCAAGTACCCCTGCTCCCACAGCCCCATCGCTCCAATTCTCACCTACGTTCGTAATATTTGCTGCGATAGTCATCCATTCTTCATTGGTGATCAAGCGAAAGCCAGTTCCTATGGAAGCACACTCGGTAATGGCTTGCTGTTGAATAATTTCTACCCAAGGGCTTCCCTCAGGTTTTGAAACTGGGATTTCAGTATCAATATTAGCGGTACAATTATTCCCATCCAGTCGCCCACATTTAGCCTCATACTTCATGACGCAAAAGTCATCAGTTCCATAATCAGGATCTCCAGGCACTTGAACCCAAATTCCCCCTAGGGATAAATCTTTGCATTCTCCAAGGTCAGTAACGCTTATGCTTATATTTTTTATTAACATTTTATCTGCAAACTCCGTATTCTTTGCTACCATTGCAATATTGAATGAATTGCGGCTTTCGAAATCAAAGCTTTCGTTAGCAAAAATTTTGTTTCCTTCCAGATAAAATAAAGCATTGTCATTTTGGCCATCTTCTGAAACTAGTAGTGTTAAATCATGCTGATTTCTTGCATCGTCAATAACGACAAATGAGCCAATTTCACTACCTTTAGGTAAATTTTCATCGATGGATGTATTTGATAGTAATATATCTTGTGGGTTTTCAGGAGGAATCTGTCCTGCTGAAATTGAAAAAACTATG
Organism: Oligoflexales bacterium; assembly: GCA_045105515.1. Classification (GTDB taxonomy): domain Bacteria; phylum Bdellovibrionota_B; class Oligoflexia; order Oligoflexales; family Bog-1112; genus JABSRF01. The sequence goes on along the minus strand of JBGCDR010000138.1, from coordinate 18,957 downwards.
TTCTTACTGAAGCTAATATCTCCGGTTTTTACCTCAATATTTAGAAAATAGCGCCTATCTCCGAGAATTTCTTTTTTCGAGAAAATATTAGCATCTTTGAGCATGAAGAAGTCATAATCGGTTCCTTCTGTTTCAATGATTTGAAATACAAAACTTGTTTGTGGATTTAATTCCGTAGATAAAGCTGGCTTCAGTTTGGCGATTTGGGTGTCAGGAGTTAGGTTATTGCCACCTGCATCTACTAATTCTTCCAAACCAATATCAATTATCTTCGCATTTGATTAAGCATCTTCTGCATTTGCCATGGTATCATCAATTTTAACTACATTTTCATCATTGATCTCGCTAGCAGGTTCTGTTGTATTTTTAGGGTCAATAACGCTAGAATTTTTTTTGCTGCAAGCAGTCCCTTGTATTACAAGAGTAAGTAGCATAAACAGTTTAAAAATCATTGTAAATCAACCTTTTGGTAATAACCTAGTTAAAGTCCATATATACTTCGCTCTGCCATTCTATATCGATCAATTAGCTAATTTTTATTAGTTAAATTCCTATAATATTGTTTTTTATGGATTAAATGTGCAGGAATATTTTCGTATCTAGATGGATGGTTTATCTATTTTCCGAGTTGAATCGAGTGAATCATGTTTATTGCATTGAAAATCAACTGTTTGGGCCAGGAAACCAAGCTGTGGTACCTCGTTGTATCAGCAGATTTGCATATTTTAACCTTTCTCGTTGCTATATTACAAGCTCTTGTGTATGTTGTCGTGATTCAAAAAAACTGTTGTAAAACAATTACTTGAGCTTTCTTATGAATACATTATTATCCTTAATTGCATTATTTATCGGGACTTACTGCTACGGTGGTAGCGAAGAAACTGTTTACTTATTCCAAAATTTGACTAAGACACAAATAGTCGCTGAAACGGTACATACTCTGGCTTTAGAAGAACTGCCCTTTAAATCTTTAGAGGAAGGGCTTACTATTATCATGCCGGATAATTCAGATGAAATTTTCCTAAAAGTTTCTCCACATAAATATAATCGAACGGTTCGTATAACAATCGAATATGCAAATCAAACAGAAGCTTCAATCGGACTGATAAGTCTGATTATCAGCAAACTGAAAGAGCTGGACGTCCCTAAAAAATTAAAACAAATTGCAGCACCTCTTCGGTCTGAAAATAGAGTTTCAGTCTTAGGTAAGCATGCTGTAGCTTTAAGAGATGAAGTCCCCCAAAAAAAGAAAGCTAGAACATCAGGTTCAGACTGGAGTGAGCGTGAGCATCAAGATTTTGTAAGAGCAGTCTTTGAGCAAGGAATGAAGGCAGCATCTCCTTCTTTAATTATCCCTGAAATGATTTTAGACAACCCCAATATTACCCCTGAGCGAGTTAAATCTCATTTACAAAAATACAGAAAAAAAGATCCAGGACAAAAGATCTCCACATTTATGCAAGAATACGAACAGGCAATGAGTAAGTTCAAACAAGTTATTCAAATCGAGCGTGATCCAGAAGACAAGTCACAAGTAATAGGAGCTCAAGGTATTGCTTACTCAACAGACCAAGTTCAAACTGAAGGAAGAGCCGCTGAATGCATGAGTCAAAGTATTGTTTTACCAGCTATGACTGAAGTAGAAATGTCTGGAGCTTTAGGCAGATCGCTTGAAGATACTTTCAGACTTATGCATTCATTGACTGCTCAAATTTCTGATGAAAGAGAACATCAGAGAAATCATCAGCAGATCATATCTCCCGAAATGCACCAATTATTATTTGATGAATTGAAATCCGATGGTGAAGAAGGTAAAGCAAACCCTGCATTTCATGCAGGGATATTTGAAGAACATAACCTATAACCATCGCATCTTGTCTTTTATAGTGTGATTAAGGAAATATATTGGAAACATTCTTTGACTCAGAAGAAAGACAAAATCCAACCATTGAAATCCTTTTCCAAGATGAGCATTTGCTTATCGTCAACAAGCCATCTGGCTTTCTGGTTCATAAAACAGATATCGACTTTTATACCGAGAGCAACATGGTTTCGCTGCTTAGAAAGCAGTTAGGAAAGTGGGTTTATCCGGTGCATCGATTGGACAAAGCCACATCAGGTGTTTTGATGTTTGGGTTTGATCGTGACTCTGCTCATTTGCTCTGCCAACTTTTTGCTAAAAGAGATATTCAAAAAGAATACTTAGCAGTTGTCCGAGGTCATACCAAGGTTTGTGGGCACATTGACTCACCACTGACAGATCTTGAAAAAACTGGAGCCAAACAGGAAGCTTGCACTGATTATGAGCTAATTAGTGCTTATGAACACCCTTTTCCGGTGAGGCCATATGCATCTGCGCGCTATTCTTTGTTGCGGGTCAAACCTTTGACAGGGAGACAACATCAGATTAGGCGTCATTTAAAGCATATTTTTCATCCGATTATCGGGGATACCCGTTATGGTGATGGTAAACATAACCAGCATTGTCGTAGTAGTTTTAAGTGCACGCGTCTTATGCTGCATGCCAGTGCGTTAAAGTTTATTCATCCGTATCAAAAGCAAGTTTTAACAATTAATGCGCCCACTCCCAAATGCTTTAGTGCGGTTTTAACACAGATGAGCACTTGCTTAAGTCACACGGGGATTACATAAACGAATAATGTGGTGTTGGATTATTTCCCGATAAAATAGGAGTTGAGTAAACTCCCGCAGAAGGCTACCTATTCTGATATAAGCTTTATTGTTCGGCTTTGGAAGTAAGTTTATTGCCATTTAATTCAATAAAATCCAGAATTTTTTTTCTGATTTTCAGTAGCTTGATCCACTGTTCGCTATAGAGGGAGATAGGGTATCTGCCTAGACCGTAAATCGAGTATGCGCCCTTGGGGCTTAGTTTTATTGCCAGTTCAATTTTCTGTTTTTGCTTACTTTTTAGCACTAGCTTCTCATTGATCTCTCCACCCATATTGATAATATTCAATATATGAGTCCTTTTTTTAAGTAGCTTTATCCATTGTTCCTTGTACAAAGTTACAGGAAATCTACCTAAGCCGTAAACAGACAAGGCTCCTTTTGCACTTACTTTGACATTCAAACCCTTAGGCTTCGCAGAGGTACTGTTTTTCTTTTTCCCAACTAATTTTTTAAGCACAAGCCCAGCTCGAAATTTTGGTACCCACTTTTCCGGAATTGAGATTTGTTCTCCCGTTTGTGGGTTTCTACCCATGCGAGCTCTACGTAGAGTATGCGTAAAACTTCCTATCCCAGCCAACCTGAGACCATGCTCTTCAATGATCCCCAAATGAACACCCTCAATGAAGGCATTAAGCCATTTTCTTGCTTCAGACTTTGACGTATCCATATTGCCAGCGAGATGTTCGATGAAATCTGATTTATTCACCACTTCTCCTCCGCTTTTAAAAATTTGAAGATGCCTATCGATCTATTGTAATTTGACGATGCATTTATTTTCTTTAAGAATTGTCAAGTTTTTACATATTTTTTCCTTAGATACCATTTTAGCATGAGAAGCAGAAGTTTTCTTGTGATGTGAACGCTTAGGGAGTATTTTCAGCTATCAAGGCAAATTGCCAAAGTACCCCAGATGGATCGATAAGATGAATTTCTTGTAATCCCCATGGGAACATCTTTGGTCCAAGCATCTGTATTTCAGGGTACTTTTTACTCGTTATGATGAAATTTCCTTTATCTGACCAAGAATCTAAGTCGTGAACCCAAAGCTTAATCACACAGTTTTTAGCCCATTCCTTGACATAAAAGTTTTGCAGATAAAAGCTTTCGCTTCCAGACTTGAACTCGGTAAATTCATCCGTCTCTAAATGTTTTTTAAATCCAAGGTCTTCGAAGAATGACTTACACAAGAAGTAGTTCTTAGCAGGGACGAAGGGAATTATCTTTTTGATCATAAGGTGTCCAATAATTTTTTATTTTACTAAAAAATATTCTTTCTTAGTGTAACATATCTCTTCGATTCTGAAGTTTATATGCGCTGAATATCAAAATTTTTAGTATGATTTTCAAACCCCTTAGAATTATATTCTAAGACATCTTTACGATGTATTTGATTCGAGTGGGTATCTAAATTTTATTGGGTTTTTGTAGCTGCCTTGGAAAAAGATACAGTCAGTATTTTTCCCTTTTTAGAAAGTTTTCCACAGAAGAATTATGCTCATTTACTTGGAACTATTAAATCTAGAGATCTCTGAACTTACACGATAAAAAATTTCTGTTGTTAAGGAAACAAAATTTTCTAATCTTGCATCCATAGAGTCGCGATATAATTGCACAGGGTCATAATTATATGCGAAAATTAATAAAGCACATAAGGTAATTGTTCCTAAGAATTTCATGCAACGTTTTCTATTATCATTTTTAAAAATCAAATCTATATCGTCACTAGACCTCATTCTTCGCAGTATTTGTGAAACTCTTGTGCTCTCGAGTGTTTTTAACTCAAAGTCGGTATCAAAATCATCTGAGATCCGAGTGCTTTTCTTGGTTTTCTCGTTAATTTTCGTACTAAAATGAGTTTTATTCATAGCGCTTCCGAATTTTTGTCAAGTTCTTTCTAAGCCTATCGGAATTTTTTAAGGAGCTATTAAATTTAGCTTATTTTATAATAATTTTTAGACTCTTAGAGCTGATTAATACTTCAGCAGTCTATTGACTAGCTTCGTTAGCATCTTCTTTTTTTAAAGCAATCCAAAAGTAGACAATTTTGTTGGGATCAAGGGATGTGGTAGAAAATCCCTAAAGGATAGGGACTCCAAAGTGCTGTTTTAGCACCGATTTTTTGCATTCCCTCAACTATCCAGGTATTGCAGGTGAAGAATAGATCATAAGATCCTTTCGCAGGATAGAATTGATCATGACCTGGATAATATGGGCAGCAAGGGACCGGAGTAATATCATCAGGGTTCGCAAAACTATTGAGTATAAAACTCGTAAGTTTTAGGTATTGCTCTTTATCGACAAATATTCTTTTTACCCACTCTTTTATAATTGGTTCTTTTTTGTAAACTAGCACATGCATTACTGATGGACTATCAAGAAACATTGCGCTAAAAGCGGAACTAAGTGTGAGGTCACTAAATTCTCTTGTTTTTAGATAAAAATCTCTGTCACCCCAGCCGAAGCTCAGAAAGTTGGTTTCATTAAAATATATTTTATGCTTTTTTGAAGATATATGAAGCCTCCAGTCAAACCAAGGGTTCATCACGGGAAGGATAAAATTTACATGAACTCCATTCGAGCTTAAATAGACAGGTATCCGGTCGGGGGGATTTGCAGAGTGTAACTCGCCAACTGGGATGAGCGAAAGTAAAAGACTGATAAACAGGTAGATAAAAATTGGAACCAGTGGAATGAGTAAGCTTATAGGTAGTAACCAAGTTCTCTTTTTAAAAAAATGAAGCTTTTCCACTTTCTGCAGTCCTTATCATTGACTGTGCTAACAGATTTATTATAGCATTTTATAAAGATGCTTTTGTTGTCTAATTCATTATATTTCAAATCCTCTCCTCATCGCTCTGTTGATTAAGATTATGACTCCTTGAAATCTCCAATTTGAGGATTCTAATCATCACTTTGATTAACTTAAACATTGAGGTTTTGCAATTTTTGAATGTAAATTGAGGGATTATCCCTACCTCACTAGGCCTCTTTGAGACTAAAACAATACGTCCTCAGAGCTTTTATAGGTTTTTTAGGATGGTTTTAATTAAAATGGTTGAATTAGGAGTGTGATTTGGTCGACATGAAATTTATTGCCACAAATACTCAAAGCGTTTACGAAAGAAATGGAGAGCAGTTTGATTCAGAAAGGGGTAAAACACTCATTGAAAAAGGGTGGCTTAGCAAATTCGATAATCTGAGTTCTAAGCCTGCTAGCATTCTTGATGTAGGTTGTGGATCAGGTGAGCCTATTGCAAGGTATTTGATTGAAAAAGGGTACGAATTGACTGGCGTTGATTATGCTGAATCAATGCTAAACATGGCAAAAAGACGCTTTCCAAATTGTATATGGAAGTTGCAAGATATGCGGCAGTTAGATTTAGGAAAGACTTTTGATGGGATTATTGCTTGGCATAGCTTTTTTCACCTTGACCGAGAAGAGCAGCGAAGTGTTCTGCCATTATTCTCTAAACATCTTAATTCTAAGGGGATCTTACTGGTAACAGTTGGTCCCAAAGATGGAGAAGTGTTTGGACATGTTTGTGGAGAAAAAGTTTATCATAGCAGCTTGGACCCTGCAGAGTATCGCCGAATTCTAGAAAATCATGGAATTAATATTGTCGAATTTGCAATCGAAGACCCTAGTTGCGACTTTGCAACCATTATTCTAGCTCAGAAACACTAGAAGCTAAGGGTTTTCATTTGATTTTTCTTCATGAAAAACTTCATTGATCTTGAAATGCACGGGATTTCCAGCAAGGACTCCTAAAGTTTGGAACATGGGCTTGTAAGAAAAAAGCCCCAAGGTGGGATAGACTTTGCGAATGTTTAATGGATTAACATGCAGTTGCTTTATACTAGAGCTTCCAATATTATTGGCAGCTCCCACCACAAAGTAGCCATCATCATCGCAAGATCCATGTTCGACAAATTCAAAATCTTGATCATATTGCATGCATTTTTCTTCATTCAATCCTGTGCATGGGAAGATAGAATTTAAAAGTTTAGATATTTCTTCTTGTGAAGGGACATTTTCAAACAATGTTATTTTGCTATTCTCATGGCAATCTAGAGTTTCAGCTTTTTGGTCTGCATCTTCGTCTATCTCCTTTATGTCACATAGAGTACTCGGTTGAGCATGCGCAGAAAAACTAAAATACAATAGTGTAGTACATAGATAATGAATAATTTTCATTTTATTCCCTTCTTGAGTGAACGAAGAAGTAATCCCAATACATTTTTATAATTCATCGTATGGCAATCATCAATCGAGATTATTATTGCTTATTAAAAAAGCTAGTGCTGGATAGAAGAGCATCTGTTTTAAACAGACATTTTTCTTTTCTTAAGATATCTTAGTCATGGCTCTAAAATTGATAGTGCACATTCTATGGAGGAAGAAGATTATGCTCGACTTAAACGCTTTTTTAAAGAAATTTCCTGTTACTAAGGAGATTGCTGTTGCTTGGGGTGAGCAGGATGCCCTAGGGCATGTCAATAATACTGTTTTTTTTCGTTATTTCGAATCGGTAAGAATCGAATTTTTCTTACAAGCTGAAATAAGCCTTAGTGATAAAGTAGCACCCGTATTAGCAAAAACTGACTGTAAATTTATCAATCCAATCTACTTTCCTGATGATATCATTGCAGGGTCAGGCGTTAGTAATATAGGCCAAGATCGTTTCAATATGGATTACGGCCTATTCAGTAAAACTAGAAAGCAATTAGTGGCTCTAGGCTCGGCTATGATAGTTAGCTTCAATTACGTCGACAAAACAAAGGTAGATCTACCTAATAACTGGGCCAAGGAACTAGAAAAGATAGCATCTACCCTGTCAGGGTAGGTCTTAATTACAGGGAACGGATATACCTCACAACACCTCCAATACCAGGGAATTTTTCTAATAACTGAGCATAGTCCCAGTGGTCGAAATGAAAGATTATTTTTCCTTCCTCATTAAAACGAAGCTGGCTCATGCCAGGAAAAGTCCAGTGTTTATCTGAGCCTTCGGTCTTTATGTGCATGTCCCATCGCACGTATGCGTCTTTGCTACCGTAGGTTACTTCTAGCATGTCGAATCTAGCGCTTTCAATTTTATCGAATGTATTTGCAAAGTAGGTTTCGATTTCCTTGATACCCTTGTGAAGCTGGATGCGGTCGTTGAGAAAGGCTTGTTCTGCATAAATCATTTTTAGTGCGGGGAGGAGGGTTTCTTTTTCATAGCTTGAAAAAGACTCACGAAATAGCTTGATAGTGGATTCTATTTTTTCTTTTTGCGAATCTATATTTGCAGCACTTCTATCACTTTGCTCTAATTCTGCTTGGGTTATTTCAAAAGCACTTTGTTTGCTGGTACTGCAAGAACTTAAGACCATTCCTTGTCCTGCTAGGCCCAGGGCCAGAATTTTACTTTTTATTGTCATAGTGTTTCTCTCTTCATAGTTTGTGTCACCTCCCAGTAAAGACTTACGTTTGAAAATCGTAAATCGTTGGCCGATTTAGGAGCATTTTAAAATATCTAAGGATTTCAGCAAACTATGTCGATATAAGATAAGCCTCTGTAATAGCTTAAAGAAGCGAGCGATGAGCAAAGATAAAGACCTAGAAGCGTACAATAAAAAAAGAGATTTTAGTAAAACCTCAGAACCGCAAGGGGACTTAGAATTTTCCTCTGGCCAGCTGAAGTTTTTCATCCAGCAGCATGCTGCGACACGAATGCATTACGACTTCCGCCTCGAATTTGCTGGGTGCCTAAAGAGCTGGGCCGTGCCAAAAGGCCCAAGTTTGAACCCCTTGGATCAGCGTTTGGCTGTGCATGTTGAGGATCACCCTCTTGCTTATGGCCGCTTTGAAGGAAAAATTCCTCCTGGAAATTATGGGGCAGGAACTGTTTTACTATGGGATCAAGGCACCTATATTGAACGCTCAAGCCAAGGCAGAGAGGATAGTGTGCTAGCGATGTTAAAAGGCTTTGAAAAAGGTCGACTAACCTTCGTACTAAGTGGTCATAAACTTTGTGGAGAGTTTGCGCTCATTCGGCTTAAAGACTCAGGATCTTGGTTGTTAATGAAAAAACAAGATCAACTTGCTGACTATAGAGAAAATATCCTTGAGAAAAATAAGTCAGTATTGTCAGGGCTGAGTCTAGCAGAATTAAGTAAACAAGAAAAAACAGATATTTGGCTACCAGATAAAAATACCTTGCCTGCAGAAGACTTGGTGGTCACTCTTAGTCAGCCAAAAATAGCTACAAAAGATGTGGCAACTCAGGGTGGAGATTCCCAAGAAGCAAAGAGTGTGTCTCACTATGGGATGATGCATCCGATCCTTGGTACGAAGCATAAATTTGATTCTTCATGGATATTATTTTTAAAAAACCCATGTTACCGTGCAATTGCTCACATTGACAATGGAAATGTGAGAATGTACTCCCATAGCAAGGTATCTTATAAAGATAGTTTTAAACCCGCTTTTACATACCTTAGTAAGATTTCTCAAGACTTGGTGTTTGAATGTGAAATTACCGTTTTTGATGAAAATAATCAGCAGCTTTCACAACAATTATTAAGGAGCTTTCATCGTACTAAACAAGGAAATATTAAGATCTTTATTACTGATCTCTTGGTTCATAAAAATGAGGATATAAGAAATAAGCCTTTCCATTATCGACTAAATCAGCTCAGGAGCTTAAATATCTTTGATGAAAATATCATATTAAAACCTGAAATTCATCAAGAAGAATTAGAGCAGCATCTGCAAGGAGAAATTAAATATTTTGCAAAATACGCAGATTGTATATACCAAAAAGGAGTTTCATCTTGCTTGATCGAGTGCTGTTTAACTAGATCTCCGAGTGAGAACACTAAACGGTCTGATACAAGCTCTGATTTGCTTAAACTAGAAAAAGAAGAAAATTGGAGTGCTCCTAAGTTTACACCTATGCAATATGAAAAATTTCGCAGCACTGACAATATACAATTTAAGAATGGTCCTTTGATTAGTCAACTGAAAAAAGTTCTTTGGCCAGATGAAGCTTATACTAAAGAGGATCTTGTTAATTATTATGCGATTGTAGCTGGTTTAATCTTACCATATATAAAGAATCGGCCTATATCGATGCACAGACATCCGAAAGGAATAAGGGGGGATAGTTTTTTTCAAAAAGATTTAACTGGCTTTATTCCTTCATGGTTTAAGACTATTAGGGTCAAATCCGCAAAAAAAGGTTTTATTAATTACCCCCTCTGTCAAAACGAATATAGTTTGTTGTATCTAGCTAATCTGTACTGCATTGAATTGAACCCTTGGATGTCAAGAACTGAGCAGCTTGAGTGCCCTGATCAAGTTTATATTGATTTGGATCCAAGCGAGAGTAATCATTTTCAAGAAATCGTTGAAGTGGCTAATCACATAAGAGATATTCTCGATAAAGCCAAGATCCGAGGGTTTTGTAAGACATCTGGATCGCGAGGTCTACATATCATGATTCCCATTGTGCCAAATTATTCATTTACCGAAGCAAGGTCATTGGCCAAGAAAGTTTGTGAACTTACTGTAGCACGTTTGCCCAATCTGACAAGTATTGAGCGATCCAAAAGCAAAAGAAAAGATCAAATTTATTTAGATTATATGCAAAACTACCATGGGCAGACCATTGCTTCTGTCTATTGTGTGAGGCCTGTACCCGGTGCTCTTGTTTCGACTCCTTTAAGGTGGAGTGAGGTCAATGAAGATCTAGATCCAAAAAAATTCAATATTAATAGCGTGATATCAAGATTAAACCAACTTGGAGATCTCTGGTATGCGAGTACTGAGGTACAATTTGATGTCAAAGAATGTCTAAAAAATTTGGAGAATGTAGCATAAAACGCTTCTGTTAGTCGAGAACCTGCCACTTTCGTCCGATGAGCCTTTAGAATACCCAGAATCTTCAATTCTAACAAAGGTATGCTAATGGCTGGTGAAAAGAAGAAGAAAATTGACCCTTTTAAAACTAGAAAGACAAAATCAAAAGCCACTGCTGGAGCTGAGCCCCTATCTCCACCTGATGAAATTATGGAGGCAATTGATAGCTTTCGTGAGAAGCAAGAACAAGCCAAGCATTTTGAAGGGGAGGCAACCATTTATAAAGATTCAGTATTAAACTATTGCCAAGCTGAATACAGTAAGAAAGCTGTTTCAGGACAAACTTCATCTTTTAAGGTTCTCGGTGCTGAATCTATGGTGCACTATGTGGTACAGAATTCAAGTGCAGGATTAACAGAAGAAGAACTTCATGAATTTGAGGGAAGATGGGGAGAAAATGCAGCAAGCGAGCTTATCAATAAGGATTTTTCTAGTATTAAGTTTGATCCAAAAGTTCTTGAACAGCATTATGATCAGATTGTTGATGCACTGCAAGTTTTGCCGGAGGAAATTCTCGATAATCTTTTTAAGCCGATGCTCATGAAAGCAGCTCCTGGTGCTTTGGAGAAACTCACTCAGTTCACAAAAACTCCTGAAGAATTTTTGGAGCTTATGAAGCAACTGAAGATAAAAAACTATATCAAATAGTCTAAGAGATAAAGAGAAACTAGCAAAGTATCCATCCGTGTAATATAACCCTTTTTTTATTTGTTGAAAGGGAATATGCGTATGGGATGGTCGCTGTTACAAAGAAAGAAAAAGATGCAACTTCCAGCTTTTATTAGGCCTATTCATCCAAAGACTGAGATTAACCCTGACCCCCCGTCTATTGAGAAAGTGTTAAATCTTGGGTGGTGGGGACAAACTAAAATACATGGCCATCGTGCACAAATTCACTTGCATGCTGATCCTAATGTCGAGCCCGTTGCCTATACGCGGTCTGGCAAGATACACAGTAAGAAATTAGATTCTTCAATTGTTGTTGAATTAAGGCGAATTTTTACACCCCAGATAGGCTGGTCGGTGCTAGATGTTGAATGGTTGAAAAAAGAGCAAAAGCTATATGTTTTCGACTATCTAAAAAGGGATGATAAGATCCTTGTTTCTCATTGCTATCGAGATCGTTTTAAGATGATTCCTAGGGATTTCATCTCTCCTCATGTTGAGATTCTCACCGTTTTAAAAAATCTCAATGATTGCTTAGCTGTCCTTCAAGACAAACGCTCTTGGGTTGAGGGGCTTGTATTTAAGTCTCCGAACTCTTACGGATTTTCAGATTCTTCGGTAGTAAAATGCCGGAAACCACAATATCGTTATTAATGGGATTAGGCAGCTGGGGCGAAACGCTTTACGGCTGAGAGGAGTTTGTCGGTGTTGTAAGGTTTGACGATCCAACCCTTTGCACCAAAGTTTTTGGCTTTTTCTACATAGCTTGCAGAGTCTTCAGTGGTCAGAATAACTACGTTAGGCATTTTTAACGATTCGTCCTCAGATAATTTTTCTAAAGTTTCTAACCCATTCATAACCGGCATGTTGATATCGAGAAACATCATGAACACGTTATCCTGGTGAGTTCTATAAAGCTCCAAAGCTTCAGCACCATTGCTTGCCTCAATAATCTCAAATCCTTGAGATTTAATCACATGCTTAATTTGTACTCTTATCGTTTTCGAGTCATCGACTATCATTACTGTTTGGCCCACAATAGTGCTCCTTTTATGTGGAATGGTAGCTTAGACCGTGATGTTTTAAAGTTGGCTTGTCAAACGACAAGCCATAGGAGAAAAATAGTTTGACGAGTATCTATGTATTATTCTATTTCAATTTTTGATTCTGGTAACCGGTAAAAAATTCCGAGCAATCACTCTAATGAATAATCAAGTTTATAGCCCAAACATCTTATTCCTTATATTGCCCCATCCTTAAAAAAGAGGTGGAAGGTGGTCCCATGTTCTAAATCATTTTCATCACTTTTTTCTTTGGTCTCAACTTCAACTTTTCCATTAAAGGAATCCATAAAAGCTTTAACTAGAGGCATGCCAAACCCTGTTCCTTTTTCGTTCATGGTACCTGAACGAGTTGTTTTATCTGTGAATGAGAATAAGTTATTTTTAATTTTTTCTGGCATTCCAATCCCTTGATCTATAATGCTCAGTTTTATTTCTCCTGGCTTAGTCTGGTTAAAATTGATGGTGATTTTGCTATTCTTGGGACTAAATTTGATAGCATTAGAAATAACATTATTTATGACTTGATTGCTTAATGAGGTCTTGTCTGCAAGAACTAAATATTCTTCTTCTTGCTTCATCGTATGTACAATCTCGATATCTTTTTCTTTTAATGTATCTTCAAATAAAAAACTAGCTTCTTCAATTAAAGATCTAATACAAACAGGTTCGAGAGTATATTGTTTTTTTCCTGAGGAAAGAGCTTCTAAATTTCTTACGTATTTTACGAGTTCGGCTTGGTTTTTGGCAATTCTTGCTACTTTATTCCACATCTTAACGTTTTCTTCATGGACAAGTTCTTTTTGTCCTTTAATTGATGTGATCCTTATTTTCATAATATAATTGCTGAGATCGTGACATAGAATGCGATTTCTTAATCTTATTTCTTCTGTCATTTTTTCTTTTTCATCGAGAAGGTTTTCGACTTTTAAAATATATGCGAATTTCGTAAGGAAAAAATTTGCAAAATGGGTAACAACTGGGTCGGATTTTTGCTTGTCAAGATCATCATAAAAGTAGGCAATCCTGCATCCATATCCTAGTAAGCTTGAAGAACATGCATATGCATATCGAGATCCGTTGTGAGGATTTATCCAATCGAGGATCGGACTACCCTCATTAAAGGTGAGAAATTTACTTTCACTTAAAACAGAATATTTCTGCAGATTTTCCTCACTATGTAATTTAATTTCGTGATTTCCATTTTGATAGATTTCAATGGCATGGATTTTTGGCGGGTTATAGATCAGAAACCAAATTCCTTGACATTTTGTAACTGTGCCTAGGAAACTAGAAGCGCTTTTAGTAAGTTTTTTAATAGATTCCTGCTTATTTAATATTTCTTGATATTCGATTAAATTCCTATAATAATAGTCTATATTCATATTGCTTATTAAGCTACGCCTCTCAATTTGGAATTATTTCTTAGATCCTGATAGTTTTGAATCGCAAAATTAATCTGATCTAAATCATCCTTTGAAAAAGGAGTGGAACTCAGAGAATCTTCTGGCACTTCAAACACTTTGAAGATTGTATTAAAAAATACTCCAGCTGTGATAATCGAAGTAAAAAGGTCAATGTCATTTTCGTTGTATCCTATTCTTGTTAAATCTTCTTTTAGATCTATCTGCTCATCTTGAAATAAAACTTTGATTGCTATATGAATTGTTTCAAGTGTCTTTTTCGGTAAATTTGACTTTCTACTCACTGCAATATCATGAATGAGATCTATTAAGGTTTTTGGTTCAATATTGGACCCCGTTGCTATAGCTGCATTTGCATGAAGGTTTGTACAATAACTATTTCCTCCGAATACTGAGGTAGCAAAAAGTATCATTTGAATCAAGGTTGGCGTGAATGAACCTTCCTTGGTTACACTTTTGGTCATAAGCCATGCAGATTGAATAATTTCATTATTTTTAACCCCTGGTGCTAAAAATAATGAGGAACATTCGGGAGTTTGGAATGTATTTCTGTATTCATTAAAAACTGATTGCTCTTCTGGCCCATATTTTTCTTCAGTTTGCATCCTATTTAGTTTTGTAGACATTCGTTACCCTGTATAAAATCTTATTGGTTAAAAGTTTTTATAGCACTCCTAATTACTATTCACTATCTGTACCTATGTTGTTCGGGTCACAATCTGAATCAGAAGGATTGCAGTAGAGGTTCGGCATCAAATTTCCAGTCCACTTGGCGCGTAGGATTGCATTATTATTATTATTATCTGGATCTGAGTCCCAAAAACTAAAGCCGAATTTTTCTCTGTGGAACCATGGACCCACATGACCACCCCAAAAGCCTTCAGCCATAAGTGTGTTGCAAAGTCCTCGAGACCATTTTAATGACCAAGGAATATTCGATTTCGGCCCACTAAAGACCCCTTCAGAGCCTTGCTGGGTAGAGCAGCCTGGATGATCATTAGGCAGATACGGAGCTTGGTCCGCAAGGTCAAGAATAAAACTTGCTCCGCAATGTGCATTGTCAGAGCCAACGCAAGGACCAGCAGCAGATCCTAATGTCCCTGTGTACTTGGTATCCCAAACTGTTGAGAATTTTCGCTCGTCACCCCACAATGCTCGAGCAAACATGCAATGGTCTTTTTGGACTTTACGATCTTCAGTAGTGTATCCAATGAGAGCACGAATGTGATTGATTGCTATTCTATGCCAATCGTCTACTTCTGCCTTCGTGGGATTAGAATTATCTGCAAAAGGATTGTTCTCATAAAAAACTTCCCTAATTCCTCTGACTCGGTCTACGCTTGGGCATATGGCTGCAGCAAAATCGCTCTTTGTCATTTGGGATGGATTGTAGACAGTTCCATCCCACTTAGATTCATCCCAAGCCTCCGCACTTATCCAACCGACTCCATCGGGGTCATGGGCTGTGTTTGTATCACTTACAAATGGCTTTGAGGAAAATGTTTCCCAGTTTGCCTGGTTTGGAGTGAATTGTTCATTGTTGGGATCATTATTAATGGGATCATTATCGGAGTCGGTACTTGAGCTATTATCACCGCTGTCGCTATCGCTATCGCCATTGCTGCTGGTGCTATCTTCATCTTCTTTCTTGTTAAAGTCTTCATCACAAGCAATGATTGTTATCATATAAAGGCATAAAATTATAGTGATACTAAGGGTTTTTTTTAGTTTCATTGAACTTTAACCTCATTAAATCTTTAGGTAGTTAAAGTACAATCGGTTAGTTCTAAGAGGAATTTAAGTTTAGAGTTGAGTCGCATGCAAACTATCTTCGCTAATTTCAGAATCATCACTTTCTGTTTCTGGCAGTCTTTCTAATGGCTTAATCAGTCTTTCTATTTCCTGATTGGTAGGAGCATTATTGTTGAGAATTTGATCATATCCTCTGCAACTATTGCACTTATAAACAAAATATTCGGAATGCTCGGTCCATTCATGCCAAAAACATCTTTCATCATATTTCCAAGCTTGAGCAAGAACGACAGCATCGCCTGCAACTGAAATACAGGGAGCAATTGCAGCATGTGCAGATACAGGAGATGCAAGTATGACCGATATTAATGCTAGATTACCGGCTGCATCAGCAGCGCTTTGATTTAGGGCTAAACCTTCGGTACTTTGTTTACGGCAATTTTCAACAACTTGTGGAACTACGCTAGCGCAGGTACAAGTCCCGGCTGTACATGATAAAAAGCTTAAACAGTCAACGCTATATAGCTTAGGGCTTAAAGAAAAAGTTAGGAAAACTAATACAACAATGGATTTTATGATTTGCATCGAAACTACCTTATCAAGGAGGTTAAAAAAGAATGAAAACTTATATAAGATTTAGGAGGTAGTTTCCAGATTAAAAAAGTAAAAGTTGATGGAAGGATGTAAGTACTTTTCTGCTTTAAAATTTAAAAAGGAATTTGGTAGAAGGCTCAAAAAAACATGTATTTCCAGGTCTCTTTATTACTTTTTTGCTATTGCTAATGAAGTTTTTGTGAAGGTGTTACTTCTTATTGGTTGGATTAGAATTTATTTCGGATTTCCATGCTGATTTCTCCTTAAAACTTACAGAGATGGAACTAAAAATTTACTTTTTTTAAGGTAAATTGTATTGATACTGGATAAGGTAGCATACCTCCACAAGCTGGACATTGTTAGGAACCATTTCTTTAAATCGATAAAACCGAGTGTCAAAACTAGCTCCTAATAGTAGAACTCGAAATTTTTCCGTTGGTCCCATCGCAGCAAGATCAGATTTGAGAGACCAAATATTTACAGCATTTTTGGATAAAGCAAAAAGTCCCATCGGGATCTGTTGAGGCTAAATGTGTTGATTTTCTTGTATTTATTCATGCGAAAGTCTGATAAAATTTATCTGGCTTCTCTTTGTTTTCTTCACTGCTCACATTCATAAAAAAATCTCAAATTGAATATTGTTATTGTCTTTAGTTGAAAAAATGTTCTATTATTTGCTTAACTAAGAGTTATTTAGTGCATTTCCGCCAAGAGTTTTGAGATAGCTAATCGCTCTTTTCAAGTCTACTGGTTTTGCTAACAATCCGTTAATATTATGTTTCATTATTTCTTGCACCATCTCTTTTTGAGTGTATCCTGTCATAACTACCACAGGAAAATCAGGATTTTCCTGAATCTTTCTAAGAGCTTTTAGGAAATCCAAGCCATTCATATTTGGCAATTTAATATCTAAAAATAGAAGTTCAACTATATAATTTTTTGCATCTGCAAGTCCTAGGATGGGGTCTTCATAGGTACGCACTCTATATTTCATTTTTGTAACGAGTTTTTCTAACAACTTAGAGGCAACTTTGTCATCTTCTATTATTAAAACGCAGTTTGTAAAGCCTCGACCTCACCTAATTCTACCAGCAGATCTTGGGCAGCTTTTTTATTTATTTCGAAGTCCTCAGGGGTATCTTTTAGTCCCTTCATATTTTTATACCCAGCCTTTATAGTTTTTTGGAAGAATTTCTTCCTGTTCAAATTGTAGTTCAAATCGTTGCCAGCTTAATAGATACATAAAACTACCTATATTTATCTATGACATCGAGGCAAAATCAGAGATATTAGCTCTATTTAGTCAATGGACAACAAAACTTTCCTTAACTGGTTTGTCATTAATAGTTCTCTCGTTGTACCAATATTTCGACTTCTTCCTTGTGCTACTTTTTATGAGGATCGAGATGCAATTAAAAAATATCTCGCTCCAATACTAGTGCGGCGGAAAAAAAGGAGAAAGAAAGCTTTCTTAAAAGCATGGCGATAAAAAGGTATATCTACAGTATTTTGATTTTAACATGATTTTTAAAACCTACATGGTGCATATTCTATCCAGAGGGTTTTTTCTTCCAAAGAAACTCAGTTTCTTGTCGTTTCTTGTCGATCAATTCAAAAGAGGTTCAAATAAAATTCTCAATCGAGTTTCAGTTCGGCAAGAAAATCAATAAATATCTTATTTTCCCTTAGTTTCATAAAAATTGATTCGATAGAAGAGCTGGTATCAAGTATTTGCGGGCAGGATTTTTGATTGCTCAGTCGAATTTTAGTTTTATATGCCGATTCTTGAACCGAACTTATTTCTACAACGAGATTTTTCAAGTTGACAAAGAATTCGAGGGTTGGTTTAAAAAATTCAACGTCAAATGGATTCTTGCCAATATCAAACGGTCTGTTCTTTGAAGTTTCATGCTGTGCTTTCACTTCCGAGTATATACCGCGAGCACTAAGGCTTATTTTTTCTGGATTATATTCATAGCCCGCAATATTAAGAATCTTGTTGGAAAATTCATCAGTTTCAGGTCCAAGCTTTTTAGCCAAATCATTTTTAAATTCACCAGAAAGTTGCTTGTATTTGCTGAATCCTTCGAGCGCTCGGTAAACATCGTCCAAATTTATATTTTTAATATGATTTTGATACAAATATAGTTTAGAGTTTTCAAACTTTAAACTTTCCACATTTTCCTTGATAAATTCACCAAAAGCTGTTTCTTCTAGCGGACCATTAAAACGTCCTAATTCCTTGTCGTTTACAAATTCATTGTAAATTTCATTGATGGCCTCTGCAGATAGCAGATTTTTATTGTCTTTTATGAAAATTGACAGGATTGAAAACTTTCTCCGATTACTTATTTCTTCTAATTTTTCGTTTTTATATCCATATTCGCTAACTGCGTAGTTTAAGAAATCATATTTCATTTGTACTTTTAAAGCGGAAGGTAAATTGATATTCTCTTTTAAACCAAGATTTTGTATTTCTCGGAATTCTTTTAACATTGCTAACAGCTGCGAGGTTAATTTTTTATTTACCCTGGGGCTAAGATTTGAACTTCCCAGTAGCTCGATTCGGAGGGTGTCTTGATTTAATTGATCAAGAGTTACTATCTTTTCGAAAAATCCATCAAAATTTTCAATATCACGAAGATGTTTCTGAAGTTTATAGAGATCCGAGTTAATATACTTTGCGTAATCTTTAATGTATAGGAATTTCAATAACTGATTGGCGGGATTTATCGTTGTAATTTTAAGGGTTTTTAAATTAAGTATTGCCCGATTATTTTTAGGTTGCTTGAATTCAATAAGAAAATGCAAAAATAATCTTGCCGTCCAGAATTCAAAACAAATTTGTGCTTGAAAAAAA
>JBGCDR010000137.1:0-12361 GCA_045105515.1 Oligoflexales bacterium | reverse complement strand
TTCACTTGTCTTTCCGGTAACATGAAAATAAACATATCAAGCCCTCCCAGAATTACGTTTGGGATCAGCTTATCAATATTTACATAATAATCATATAAAATAATAATATTAGCTGGTTAAAAAATTAGACAACTCTAATTATTTACGACAAAAGAATAAACAGGGCGAAACTCCGATTTATCTGGCTGCAAAAAAGGGCTTATATCGTGTTTTCTTCACCCTGAAAAAATATTTAAATGACCGTGCTTACTTTTCAGATGATGAACATGCACCACCGTATTTTCTTGATACTATTTTAATAAGGGGCTTGGAGCAACACAAACATAGAAACCTTAAGCAAGAGCTAGAAAATGTTCTTGAGAACCTAAAGGCAAAAATAAAAAACCGTAACGAACACGACAACTGTTTATCATCCTACTCTGACAGCAATATTGCCGATGCTCGACATCAAGCTTTGATAGTAAGTAAAATCAAGATTATATTAGCACAACCTATTCCCCCGAAAAAAGATCCTGCAAAGTACCTTTACCCTTATGCATTCTCACAAGTGGTTAAGCATTATTTTGCAGCAAATTTTTGGACAGGCACCTTTAAAGACTTCTCCCAAGCTCCGGCCTCAATTCAAATGAGTTATCTTAAAAAACCCGTCAGTTTAATTATAAATAAGATTATTTTTAGTTATGCAAAAGGAAGTTTGCAGACAGAAGATATAATGCACATACTTTGTGGTAAAAAACACAATCGTATTTCTAATGTTTTAAAAGAATTGCTAAAAGAGCACATTCAAACTCTGCTTAAAGAGGATAAGCGCAAAATTGGTCAATGGTGATAGGTAACCAAGGACACTCTAACTGAACTTAGCTATTCGAGGGGGTCATCAATAACAAAATCATCTGGAAGTATCTTTTGCACTACTAAAAAAATGTAGCCCTAGCAGAGAAAGCATGCAATATGCAAAAAAGAAATAGAACCCAGAGCCTAATTGGGAGT
The DNA here is from genome assembly GCA_045105515.1 of Oligoflexales bacterium. Taxonomy (GTDB): domain Bacteria; phylum Bdellovibrionota_B; class Oligoflexia; order Oligoflexales; family Bog-1112; genus JABSRF01. Next base: position 11,371 of record JBGCDR010000137.1, on the reverse strand, counting down.
CAAGACCAAGCAACACCTTTATCTCAACAGGAAACCCCATAATTTCAGTACGATGTTGGGACTGGCTAGGCTGAGACCTTGTTGATAAGTAAGCTAAAAACACACCCACGACCATCACATCGGCCATTGACCATTTACCTATGGACTTCACAAAAGTAAATATCTTATTTTGGACTACCAAATTTTTAGTGTAGGTCCCAAAAAGCAACAAAAAACCTTTGAGGACCGGAATCATGACACTAAAAAAGAAGATCATGCAAGCTACAAAGGCATTTTCATTCTCGAATAATTCAGCGACAGTTTGAAGAATAGAATTTTCCTTATTAAGAATATTCATTCCAAAAGATCCCACAGAAGCATTCACATCACCCCTAAGCGTAATCGTCAGCATAGGAAGGAAAATTCCAGGTATCAAAACAACGAAGGAAGCGAGAGTTAATCCGATTGACAAACGGTTATTACGGTTTTTCATAGTTTTTAAGCTTTTTATTATCAGTAATACAGAACTCGGCTATATCTATCATAGGCTAATTCATATTAACAGATAAATCACTCTGTAAGAGACAAAAGCCATATTGAATTATTGTATAATTTAAAAAGGCTTTGATAGTAAAATCGACAATCAACAGGAGAAATAATGGGAAATATTAAATTCTTTCTTTTACTGTTTACCTTACCAATCTGCTTGCTCATCAAACCGATAGAACAATTAAGTGGCACTTCAGAATACGTCGTCATTGATGCGCCGCTTACAACCCTCCCAGAATTGAAGAAAAACTTCAACGACTTTGATTTTTTGGGAGCAGACTTTCTCAAAGGCAGAGCTCAGGCAAGAATTCCAGCTCAAGACTACCATGACATTATTAGGAAATATGACAACATCATACTAGTTACTGGATCGTCTCTCATCTCCGCAAACATAGAAGGTTATACCTCCCCTGATCAAGTCCTGGACGTCCTTTACCAACTAGAGCTTGAACATCCAGATTTTGTTGAAGGATTCGAAGTAGGCCTATCTACGGAAGGACGATCAATTCGCGGTATAATCCTAAGCTCTCCAACCGAAGAGAATTCCATAAGTAACAAACCAAGTATTCTTTTTAATGCAATGCACCACGCAAGGGAACTGATGACCACTGAGGTAATCTTGGATATCGCCGATTATCTACTGAGCAACTACGAACAAGATGAAATAATTCAAACCTGGCTTGATCGTTACCGTATTATCTTGGTTCCTCAGGTCAATCCTGACGGCAATCAAAGGGTCCATGAAGGAAACCGCTGGTGGCGAAAAAATACTTGGCTAAGCCGTAACAGAGTAACAGGCGTGGACTTAAACCGTAATTATCCTACCTTATGGGATGGCTGTGGTGGCTCAAGTGGCAACAAAGGTAGCCAGGATTATCGCGGGCCAAGCCCAGCAAGTGAACCTGAAACTCAAGCTATGATGGAATTAGTTGCTAAGCATAAGCCAGTGCTTAATGTAAGCTACCACTCCTACAGCGAGCTCATTATTTACCCCTACGGATGCAGAAAAGAGAGCAACCCCTCCAGACAAATATTTCATGAAATTGCCTTGGACATGAAAAAAACTATTATCGATGACAATGATGAAGCTGACACCTATCAGGTAGGAACAGCGCCAGAGTTACTTTATCAGGCAGATGGTACCGACCTAGACTATCAATGGCAGAAACATAATGTTATCGCCTACACTATTGAGATCAATTCAAGGGCAACTGGATTCCAACCATCCTATCAGGAATGGCGAGATATTACTGTTGAAAGACAGAGGGGTTCATGGAAAACGCTCCTTGATCGTATGAGTGGGGGAGGAGTCACTGCTCAGACTAACAGCAATGATGAAGTTACATACAAACTAAGCAAAGCAGACTCACAAGGTGCCGTTAATTGGGATGAAGGTATTTGGTCGAAAACTATGTCTCCAAGAAGCACCACCCTTATTTTTGAACTTCTTAGCTCGGGGAGCTACACACTTGTTGCAACAAATAAGGATAAACAAAAAATCGTAAAAAACTTTCGTATTGAAAATAAGATCCTAGATTTAGGTCTTTTAGATTTTAATAACTAATATAATTTTACTAGAACAAATTTCATATATTATGCAAAAAAACTATGCAAATGTTGACAATAATAAAACTAGCATTCCATAGTTTTTTTCCCTGGATATTTAAATCATTCACTTGTAATAATGATTAACCTAGTTTGTTGCTATGCCGCTGCATTGGAACTTATTATGTTTGATCGTCTTTTTATCTTATTAATGTTTTTATTATTTGGTACTTCAAACCTATCTGCTGGCATTAATTTAGCCGCAGATTCTCTTGAGGATTACTTGGGGTCGATCGCATCTAGGTCATTGGCTCCAGGTGAGACCTTTAAAATAGATAAAAGAATTAACAAAATAGTCATTGGCTTCGGTTGGGATCCAGAGTCGCAATCAGATTATATTGATATGGATTTAAACTTACATTTAATAAAAAGAAATAGACATTTAAGTAAAATAATATGGCATGACAACCATAAATACCAAACAAAAATATGCTCACACAAGCATGGGCTCATATTTCATTCGGGTGATAGTGTTACAGGAGAGGGAGAAGGTGATGATGAAGCCATATCCATTTTTTTAGGTGGTATTAATAAGCATAAGAAAGAGATTTCTCACTTGGTAGCTACAGTCGTTAGTTATTCAGGTCAATCACTACAAGCAATAAACAATTCTTTTTGCCGCATCCTCGCTGAAACCGCATCGGGTTACACCCAAGAACTTGCTCGCTACAGCATTGGTGGTGTTAATGATCCATTAGTACTAGAAGACCAACAAGCGGTCATATTATTCAGTATCTCCAAAAATAATGAGCAATGGACTATTAAAGCTATCGGCAAGGGAGTGGATTCAGTAAAAGGACACTCTATGGTATTGGCAACTGATTGTCAGGACCGAATCAAGGACTTATTGCAAAATAATGAACTCAACTAGTGTAAAGGAATGACTTATGCTTGAAATAATGCTGCGGAGAATAATCCTATTTTCACTTGTCTCAGGATTTTCGGCTTTCGCTAATGACCACAATGGGAGAATACCCAATTCATCCGTATCTATTTCTGATAACAACTCCCAATTTTATGGATTTGATAATCACTCGTTGGTTTTTGGTGCCACTACAGCATGCTTTCTGTTTTCAAGCTCCTATGAACAAAGTCATTGCTTTCCAGAAATATGTATGAATGGATTAAGGGCAGGTAGTCTTGGAATTATGACTAGCTATATATTAAACTTCGGTGGATCAATAATCAGAACATGCTACGACTATGGTCTTGAAACCTTTGACAAAAAAATTTTTGATAGTATCGATAAAAAGATTGAAAAACGCATTGAACAGCTAGACCAGACTTTAGAAGATAGAACAGAACAGTTAGACAATGCTCTAAACGAGAGAATACAGCAGGTAAATGATTCAAGTATTGGTGGATTTTTACACGCTATTGTTAAGGGGAATTCGCAAGGAAACCAAGAGTGACTCATAAATTTGCTATATTGATACTTTTATACTCGTTCTACACATCGAGCATTTTGGCAAATGCTAAAAAAAACCTTCACTTAGGCTTCGCTGGGAATATCCAAGTATCCCCTAGCGGTCTTGCTGTGTTTGTGGAAAAATATCTTAACAGCAATTTAAATGAAATTAACAGCGTTCTAAGAAACTTATCTTTGCAGGATATACCTCTCTATTCTCGAAGTAGCCAAAAGAGCATTTTTCCCGACTCTGAAATCAATCTTTCAGCTCTTCGAGCACATCAAATTGAACTGAGCAAGACTAAAGTCAAATGCCTAAGAAGAAATTGTATTATTTCCTTGCCAGTAAAAAAGTTAAGCGTTAATGCCCTATTAACCGTAAAATATCTTAATATCCCCATAAATTTCAATGTTAATTTTGGCCTAAAAAGTGATCATGAACTCTTTTCATGGATTCACTTAAGCATGTCTCTGAATGCGACAAAGAACAATAAATCTTTGCTGGAAATAGATCCTGAAAATTCTTACGTAAACCTTACTGACGAAGATGCATTCTTTTTCAGCATTAGAAATGATAATAATGACTATCATTTCGATGACTCATTGCTGAACTCAGATTTACTAAGAACATTCCTAGAAAAATCAATCAATGAATTTGCAATCACGGCAATTGCTGAAGCTCTCAGCACTAAGTTAAACAGCAATAAATCTTTGCGATATTTTATAGAAAAATTTATCTCACTAAACTTACCAAATATTGATCTTAGCGGACAAATCGATTTTTCCAGCAATGAGCGTGTTCAAAACAAAATAAGGTCAATGTTAATAGAGATAAAAGATGAGCTAGAACCCAAGAAAATTCAAGATGTTCATAGTTATGTAAAAAAATATGCTCAACACCTAGAAAACAATCAGATTTACTCCTACTATGTCATTTGTTTTCTAAATGAAATTATTGAATTTTTAGAAGAAAATCGCAACGAAATACCATCCATAATTCGAGATGAAATCATTGCAATTCAATCTAAAGTCAATCAAAACCTTGAAAAATCGAAAAGGAACACATTCTTAAAACTAGAACTAATGCATGAAGAGAAAGAAATTGACAGGCCAAATCACCCATATGCAATGTCTTTATTTCTTTTGGGCAATGACATTGAACCACCTGGTTTTCGCGATATAGTCAGGCATGGGAAATTATACTCCGCAGACGAGCATTTTGTGATAGGTGGTTTACTCAATATCCTAAAGAACATTAAATTGAATTCAAAAAAAATGATACCTAGTGCAAAAAGCGAGAAAGCAGTTAAAGGACTTCATAGTTACCACGTTGAATGGCGCAAGATAGCCAAGTCTCTAAAACAAAACTCTTCTTCGGACTTTGGCGAATATGTTTTATCCCTTCTAAACGCAATTCGCGATCATTGCATATATTTTCAAAAATCAAGTCATGCAACCTCAATGTTATCTTCCATAATGATGCTATCCTCATTCTTTGAAGACTTAAATTTAAGGTCATCGCATGATACGCTAGATAATTTTCATGCTAGATTTATACTTCCAATTAGATTTATTAATCGTTATATGGCATATTTACATGAAAGTAAGCAGTTTGAAAATATACAGCTGGACCTTAAAGACAAAGATATTTTGATCGAAAATGCTCGCGATCTAATTATAAAATTCGAATCTGCTCCAATTATTAAATGGGATCCAGTTAACAGCAAATTTTTAATTTCAATCAAAGAAGTTTCAGCTTCACTATTAGTATCAAACAAAGTAAGGTATACAACCCGTATGAGCATCGACTTTCACTTTGTCCCTGATATAAAAACTGATGGCGAAATTTATTTTCGGTTTCATAAACTCAGCAGCGATATGGCATTTCTACCCAAAAAAAGTGATAAATTTATAGATAAGATACTATCAATGATAAGCTTATGGACTTTTCTTCCCCATGCAACCAAATTAACTGTAGTCAGACATATTGCATACACTCAAATTAAGAACTTTTTAACTAATTTACATTTCCCGCTTCCAGATCTATATATTGGTAGCCAATTGAGTTTAAGTCCTGAACTCAATTCAATAAAGTACAATCAAGATCACGTCTTTTTAGAGCTTAAACTTAACCAAATTTATAAAATAGACTAACTTGATTCAGTGGGAAAGAAAAAATTAAAGGTACTATTCTCTTGATCTGTTACTAAGGATTCTTGCATTCTTTTTAGTATACTAGACTGAAAATCTTCGGTTTTCATTTTTCCTTCTTGAATTCTATCAATACAATCAATTACATACTCTGCTTCGTTAAAACGATGGTGAATAACTTGATTTAGCAAGTCAAAACCCTGAAAATACGTCACAATTTCTTCGACCATAATATCATCTATGCTATCTACAGCTTTCTTCAAGAAGACTTTTAAGTCGAAGTTTTCTTCTTGCGCTGTAAGGTCAAGAATATTAAATTTATCTGTTATTTCTTCATATTTTTTTTCAAGCATCCCATTACTCGCAGCTTGATCCAAAAGTTCATGGAAATATTTGCATAAATCCATCTTTATAAAGTGTTTCGTTCCTTTAGACCCAAGACCTTCAACTGCGGAACTTATTCGCACAAATTCGACAATCTCAGAAGAAGAATCAAGTATTTTTAGATGTATAGATTTTGATATCTTCACTTTGTCGAAGAACAAATGAAAAAAGATAACCCTGCTTGCAAAATCACTTTTTATGTAAATTTTATTTAGTACATTTGAGATTTGTAGCATCTCTCGAGAAAACCAATTTTCAAAATCCTTGAACTCTTTAGTCTTGATACTTTCTTGGGTATCAAAAACCATCTCAAAACTCATGATCACCTGTCTAATCTTTTCTAAAGAATTAAAGATCTGAAAATTTTGAGTCCGATGCATATCTTGCACTAGATCGATAGTTTCGGCGGTAAATTTTTGTAACTTGTACCAAAAAATTAGTTCATCAAACTCTTCCTTGGTCCACTTCAACGCGGGATGAAAATTTACCTTAACCCCTTTTTTACAAGAATCCAAATTCAGATACTCAATAGGCTCTGGGATGAACATCTTGCGCGAATCACCAGTTAAGCATGGCCCTTGTTGCTTCAGCGCCTGTATACCTATATTTGAAATTAAGCGATCACAGTCTTTTTGTTCAAGGTTCTCTAACAGATAAAGATCAATATATATACTTTTAACATCCAGCTCTTGGATATATTTAGTCAGCAAACGCATATGCCTAAATATCCGATAAGGAACCTCAAAAAGTATAAATTTCTTTTTTTTGTTGTTGAGGTACTTACAGAAATTCACCAAACCTATCCAACTTGCTTTGTCAACATCCTTTAGGCTTATTTCTAAGGTTTCTTCTAAAAGATCGTCGAGCATAAAAAAATTCGTAGTATCAGTCATTATTCCATGAGCTGCTACGCGATCATTTTCGATGAAGCAGCGAAATCTATTTTTCTTGCTAATTCTTTCCATGCAACAGTACCTATTATTAACCTTGGGACTCTTCTTAAATTATACCTCAGTTTCCCAGAATTAATAGATAGATAGCATTTGCAGTATAAAAGATGTGAATTAAGAATGGTTTCCAAGGAAGGATTCTAGCGCCCGCATGAGCACTGCGATATTCTTACGATTTGCTCCATACCCCATTAGCCCTATACGTAGGACCTTACCAGCAAGGGGCCCTAAGCCCGCCCCCACTTCAAGCTGAAAATTTTCTAGTAAGAAAGTGCGAAGTAACGCATCGTCTACTCCAGCTGGCAGTCGGACTGCATTCAACTGCGGGAGCCTAGCTGCTTCTTGGACTAAAAACTCAAATCCGAGATTCAAAAGTCCTTGTTTCAGCTCCTCATGGAGTTTTTGGTGGCGTTCCCATGAATTTTCTAATCCTTCCTCATGTAGCATAACTAAGGATTCGTGCAAGCCATACAAAGCATTTACTGGAGCAGTATGATGATAGGAGCGTTTTTTCTCTTTATCATCCCAATAGTTCAAAATCAGATTGAAATCCAAAAACCAACTTTGGATTTGAGATTTTCGGGATTTCAATTTTTCTAGCGCCCGGTCACTAAAGGTAATTGGAGAAAGGCCAGGAGGGGCAGACAAACATTTTTGTGACCCTGAATACACCGCATCCAAACCCCACTCGTCTACTTTCAAGGGGCAGCCCCCCAAAGAAGTGACGGTGTCAACAATATTCAAACAGTCATATTGCTTGGCAATTTGAGCTATCGTTTGCGCATCTGAAAGAGCACCTGTAGAAGTTTCCGCATGAACAAAAGCAACTATTTTGGCATTAGGATGTTTCTTCAAAGTATCTTCTAGCTTCTGAGGATCAACAGCCTTACCCCATTCATCCTTAACCACAATGGGCTTGGCTCCAATCCTATCGACGATAGACTGCATTCGGGTGCCAAAAACGCCGTTTTCACAAATGACTACCTCTTCCCCAGGCTCAACTAGATTGACAAAGCAAGCCTCCATGCCTGCAGAACCTGGCGCTGAAATGGGAAAGCATACTTCATTTGAACTTACGAAAGTACGCCGCAAAAGGCTCTGTACTTCGTTCATAAAACCCACAAAATCTGGATCCAGATGCCCAAGAGTCGGCCTAGCCATAGCCTGAAGTACTCTGCTAGAAACATCAGATGGCCCAGGGCCCATCAAAATTTTTTGTTTTGGAATAAACGATGCATGATTCATAATCTATCTCGCACTTATGGGTGAATCAGTGATAAACAAGCTCTTCTTTTACTCGCTGTAAATAAAAATACACTTCTACACGACCCTTTAGGGTCATGATTCCCATCAGCGTGCTATCGTCTATCTGGCGAAAATGATCAATTATCGGCAGGTAATTATAGATCATAGCAACGGATACCTTTCCTCTATACTCGAGCCTACGAATCACTGCAGAACCGAAAAATGGTAATCCAAAAACCTTATTTCCTGCTTGCATCATTAAAGCATTCACCTTGTTCTCATCTTGGAAACGCTTACCATACCAATGTAAAAGCGGCAGCTTTTTAAGATATTTATCAAATGAAGAGCCTGTGGGAAAGCATCCACCTTTCCAATTTCCTATCATGTCTTTAAGGCTTAGAGGGAGCAAGCTATCGAAATAGTCGTCTAAGTCATGGATTGCTGGTGGGGTTTTACTTTGACAAAACTTCTCAAACTGAACTAGATCCATAATAAAGCCGCTCCCTAATCAATATATGGTAGTCTGAAATCAAGATACTATTTTCATCGGGTCCATAGCAATAAGAAACCTTTACAACCTTAGTCATCCTTGGCAGGTAAATCAGCATTTAGCCGTTCAAGAGCATCTATAACAAAGCTAAGTGAAGGGCGCTTTTTCGGTTCAGGATTTGCCATACTCAGCGCAATTTTTTCTAGCGACCAAAGAACTCCTCCACTGTTCCTATTAGAAGAAGTCAGATCAAGTGCCTTCTGGTAAGCACGGTCCAAATCCTTTAAATAACGATAGATCCAATGAACTGGCAGGGGATTTTGCTTGTCTTTGGGCAAAGCGATATTATTGACTTTATTGGTGATTTGTTTAAGGGTGTTATGTCGCCCTTTTATTAAACTATAAAAACTAATACCTAGGGAATAGATATCTGACAATTCACATTCTTTAACAGTCTGACATGCCCACCGCTTCTGAGCATGATTTAAACTAATACGTGGATCCATATAACCACGCGTCCCAGCTAAATGCTTACCAAATTGCGGCATCGCGACAGATTGACTAAGTCCAAAATCAGCGATCACGAGCTTCATATTACCCTGAGTATTTTTAATAAAAAGGTTTGCCGGTTTTATATCACGGTGAATGTATCCCATAAGATGCATTTGGGAAACAGCCTTACTTGCTTGTAGCATGATCCTAGCCATGTGTGCAGCCGATACATTCTTAGAGTAGAAAAGGCTTAGATCAGACTCAAACAACTCGGTTTGAAACGTGAACTTATGGACCAAAGCTCCTTTGCGATACCCTTGATAAAGCCCAATATCGCGAAAACTGAGAACATAGCTTAAGCTACTTAAAGATAATTGAATGCTAAGTTCACGCAACAATGAAGTTTTATCTTTTTCTCTTTGAATCGGAGCTACAAGGCAAGCAAATATCTTTCCCGTGTCAAAATCGATGCTTCGTGAAAACGTCTTATAACCTCCAAACTTTTTTCCCAAATCAAAATTCTTGAGATGAATATACACATGTTTATTGTCATAAAATTGCACCGGTATTCTTAAGACACCCTCACTCGGATGCACATAAATATTTGTGTATTTAGAAGAGCCGATTAAGCGTTTTTTTTGTTTTGATCTTATATAACTCACGACTCTTACAAGATCAACAAAGTCAGATTTAAGAAATTTATGGCCACCGATTACACCTTGTGCTTTATGGTAAAGGTATTCCGCTTTCTTTAGATGAGATGATTTAACCTTTATATTAGCCATTTTTTTGGCATTAATTAGCTTATCTGCATATACTATTTGACTAGTTACCGGTTCACGCCTTAATTGTTTTTCAAGGTCTGATATAATTTCGGCAGCAAAAACATCTACACCGACACAGTTTATTAAAAATGCAGGTAACAATAATAATAAGTACCTGAGTAACCAAGTTACCATATAGCACCCTTACTTTTCTTAAAAAATTAACAAGCTCTTCAAACATATGAGCAAGAGACTACCACACCAATAAAAAATATTTAACTATTAACCAGCAATGGTGTGAATTTTTTAAAGATCATAGAAGGATTTGTTGTGAGGATATCAATAAATTATTATTAATGTATTTTTTCCTTTAGTTTAATACTAGGCTTGAATACCGGCAGCAGTTTTTCTGGAATTGGAATTCTTTCCCCAGTGCTGGGATTTCGCCCAGATCTAGCAGCTCGTTTTTGAGTCGCAAACGTTCCGAAACCAACGATTTTAACATCTTGTTTTTCGGCAAGAGAATCCTCTATAAGCTTAGTAAAAACACTGATAAACTGATTAGCCTTTTCTTTACTACTTCCGACCTTTTCCGCTAGTGCATCTATGAGTTGTCCTTTATTCACTGGTCCCTCCTTATTAATTTTTACACATGATTCTAACTTTCATAGACTTAAAAGGGAATCCTTAGGAGAAATCAAAAATGCACCGCCATAGATGGCATAAAAATCTTAACATATAGTCGACCATTTATTATATTTTCAACAAAGTGCTCAAAAAAATGTAAATTTGTATTTATAAAACTATACTTAAAAATTGTTGTTAAATGGAACCTTGTGAGTAATCTTTCAGGTTTATGGCAGATCCAATTGAGTTAAATTTAGAGAACTATAAATTTGGAAATTTTTGAAAATTAGTCATCTAGGTATCTAGGTCTTTTGCACACCGGCATCCCAAAGAATAATCACGATAATCCACAGAATGAGCGGTGGTGGTGTATTCGCAGGAAGATTTCTTTTGAGCATACAAGCCTCCGTTGAAACGTCCAAATTTTCTTCCCTTGACAAGCCTAACATCGCTAACCCATTCTCCAAGGTTTCCAACCATGTTAACAACACCATGCTTAGAAACACATTGTTCAAATAAACTATTTGAGGCAAGACTATTAGCCATCTGATTGATACTTGGATCTTGAAGACAGGTACCCCAAGCATTCTTTGGCGGATTGCTAGATTAAGTGCAGAAGAAAAAATTCCATCGCTTCGGAAGGCGGATTTAGTTTAGTCTATGAGGCTAATCTGCTTGCAAGAAAGGGGTATTTATGTCTGCCAATCTCACTTATGAGCAAAGGTAT
>JBGCDR010000136.1:0-5555 GCA_045105515.1 Oligoflexales bacterium | reverse complement strand
ACTTAAGATTTTTCTCTTATTAGCTCTTAAACACATCTTAGGAAGGGGAATTTTGATGAAAATATTTTTTTCAAGCACAAATTTGTTTTGAATTCTGGACGGCAAGATTATTTTTGCATTTTCTTATTGAATTCAAGGAGTTCTATGAAGAATGGGAGAGGAATGGGCAGGTAAAAAGGCCCCGAAATAGATTGAAAATTATCTTTTTAAGGGGTTACTACTCCTCATGGATGCCTGGAAATATGAGTAAACCGCGAAGTTATTTCGAAAAATTAGGCTTTTCAACGGACTTTGCGCCTTTGGTGTCTGGGGGAAGCGTTCTAACTAATGGGAAAAAGATTGGAGCTTATCTTGAACAGCAAGAAGAAGACTTTATCTTACTTTGCCATAGCAAAGGAGGGCTAGATTTTCTTGCTGCCTATACTTTATCACAGCCAAGATTTTCTTCCCGTCTTAAAGGGGTCATATTCTCTCAAACTCCTAGGGGTCCTTCTGTAGTCATGGAAGAATTGCTAGGAAACCAAAAAAATCTCTCGACCTGGCCCAGAAAAGCCACCAATATATTGATGTTAAATGCTATCAAGCTCACTGGGCATTTACCCGGTGGTCGATGCCTAACAAAAAGAGGTTTTGATCATAATCGAAGATTTTTTTCACCACCTGCAGGTGTGCCTATTTTGGCAGTTGCTACCTGGTCAATCAAAGCTAGCAGTTGGGTTGATTCTTATCATACAAGACTAACTGCTGCTCATCCTGGCTTAGCTCATGATGGACAGTTTTATCTTCAAGATCAGCTTTGGTCATCCCATGGAGAGCAATTAGTTTTAGGCGGTGTCGACCATGCTCAACCTGCTATGGGAGGCTTAGGATTTAACCATGTACGGTATTGGCAATCACTCGTTAATATGCTCAGCAAACGCTTATAGGATATTTTATGGAAGCTGAAAAAATAATTGAATTTATATCTTTAATCGTGTTGATATGCGGATTTTCTTATGGGGAACACCTGCGCCCTGCAAGGAAAATCCCTTTCAAAGTTACTAAGCTAGACATCATTGCAGTTCTTAATTTGAGCATATTTTCACTTTTATGTAAGTTCTTGATTCCTTACAATCCTAAGTGGTCTCATCTGACTCCTTTAGCTGATATGAGCAGTATGTTTCGCTATATAGGTGCTATTCTTACTGTGGATTTCATCTTATATTGGGTTCATAGAGCAATGCATCATCCTTTGCTTTGGAAAAGCCATCGTTTTCATCATTCGGCTCGGAATCTTAATTGGTTAACAGGTTTCTATACCAGTGGAACCCACATTGCTATGTATATCATCCCGCAACTAGTATTCTGCTACTATATTTTTGGATTTTCCCGCATTGAAATGCTTGCTATTGTTCTATTGAGCTATTTTGTTCAACTATGGCAGCATGCAAATATTGAAGTGGATGGAGGCATTTTTAAATATATTTTTGTTACTCCTAATTCTCATAGAGTGCATCACTCATCAGGAAAAAAATCATTTGACTCTAATTTTGGGGCTGTTTTTTCTATATGGGATTTCCTTTTTGGCACTTATCATTATCCTAAAACAAACAACTATCCTCTTGGGGTGCCAATAAAATCTCCATTACTGCGCAATCTAGTTGGGTATTAGAGCAGGTTGTTTCCTAGTCAAATTAGCTCCTCCAAATTGTCGTGAAAATCTAAGGAAAAGTATCCGATGTCACAATTGAAGATTCAGATGGAGCTAGCCCGACAAACAGTGCATTACATTTTGGACTCGGGACAAGAAAATTATTCGGGTCGGGGTCTGTTCGATATCTTCTTGATTTAGGTGTTAAGATGAGATTCTTTGGCTTAGAACTCGAGGAAGCTGGAATTCCTATCCTAGTATCCGCAGAAACCTCCATGCTTTACCATAACTAGAACAGCTAAGAGAATGGAAGAAGAAATCTGCAATCCAAGGGAAAGTAAAAAGAATTGTAAAAGAAAAGAGAGTTTATTAATTTCTCATAACTAAGTGGTAGATATGTTCCTTAACATCGTGCGTCATCCTACCTTTGTGGGCGTAGATGATTTTTTGTTTTTGATTGACGACGAATAAATGTGGAGTTTCAATCACATCATAAGCATCAAATGCCAAAAAATCAGGGTCGTAAGCTGTGGGTAAATTAACCCCAAGCTCCTGCAAGAAAAGTTCGCATTTAGACTTGTTATTAAGCATGATCAACTGGACTTTTGCTCTGTCTGCGAGCCTTTGGGCCAAGTTATTTAACTGCGGAACACTTTTACGACATTCTACACAGTTATATGAAGAAAATTCAATAATTGTATGACTTTGCCCTGGGTTCAGAGTGATTATACTTCTATAATCACCATCTACATAGGGAAGCTGAACATCAAGGGCCATATCTCCCACTTCAGGAACGGCGACCGCTGCTGAGCTGAGAGACCAAGCCAACATGAATAAAGATAACATTTTCTTAAGCATAATAACTCCTAAAATTGAGTAAATAAAATTTCAGATCTTGTTACAAGAGCTGAATATGAGTATAGGCTTATTTCAAGTATTCAAATCTTGGATAAACAATTTAGAATACTTATAATTAGAGTTAGGGACAGCTACATCTCCAATGTTGTTGATGCACAATATGACTCCTATTCTTGCGAATATTCTGCTGGGTGGTCAGAAATATAGGTTATACATCCAAATTTTGTTCGAACATCCTCAATTTTCCATTGATATTTGCCAGTAGAATCAATTTCAGCAACAATTTCTTCGAGTTCTTTTTTACTATAAAACCTCAGATAAGAAACGATGCCGTCAAACATTATTGCAAAGGGAATAATCGGAATGAGGCTAAATACGATATTTTCTTTCCTAAAAGGCTTCCAGAATGGAGAGGATAGGAGCGTCATTAGCAAAATCAAAGGAGAGCTTATAATTCCTTTCCATTTATCTCTTGCAGAACCATCAAATATTAATATGCCTTGGCTATTTTTTATACCATCAAGAAGAAATACCTTAGCATCTGCAGGTTTGAAATGATGAAAAGCAAAAAATTGTGTTCTTACAAGAGGCTCTTGAATCTGGACACACAATGCATCAACTGATTCTTCTTCATAGACAAAGTTGGGATTTTTAAGCTCTTGAACTCGTGAAATTCCTTCTGAATTGGGATATTTATCTGATAGGATAATTTTGCAATCAGAATTTTTGCTGTGAACTTTTTTATAAAGACTAAACCATGGTCCGCCGGCTCCGCTGCCTAAATCCAATATCTTCGTAGCTTTACATGTTTTCAAAGTTTTTAAAATTATCGCAGGCGCAATATAAAAGATGTTTAGCTTATTGGTGATCCACTGGAGGTAGCTAGTGCAGCCACGTCGAAAAATATCTGGCCATCCAGACAAGTCAAGTAGTTCGAAAAAGTGTATTCTACGCATCTCTTGGTCCTGAGTTGTTAATATTTATTTGTGCATTTCAATTTGTAAATTTTACCATGCCACTTGGAATTAAGCATGTTAGAATCCCTCTTCCTTTTTTGGCGTTTGTTTTCGCGAAATTTTGAGGTGTCAAATATGAAAAATAATCTTTTTATTGTCTTACTTAGCCTTGTTTTCACAGTACAATGTGCTCATGAACTAGAGAAAGTGGAAGGTGATGGAGTCCCCGATTTTCTCAGTGATAGTAAAAAGAGTAAGGTTCAGGTTCGAGTTGGGATTAAAACTTGCCAGGGTGTTGTAGTGTCTGAGAATGCTATCTTATTACCTGCTCTATGTATTGCTAGTAGTCAAAAACCCATTATTAGATTTCCAGATGGTAGCGAAACTACTGCAACAATTATTGCAACTAAAATTGGTTATGTTCTCGTAAATGTTAAATATATTCCGGAAGGAATGAAACCTATAGGTATTGGGTTTGATAGCAAAGAGTTCTATTTAGAAGGTAAAGATGATTCCTGGTGGAGAGGACAAAAAACTCCTGTAAAAGAAAATCGATCAATACAACATGGACAAGCAATGTATGCCTCAAATGGTAATATCTTGGGGTTTCATGGATATAGTTTATTGAATAAAGAGAACCATCAAGACTCAATTGATGAGTGGAATCAAGTAAACCGATGGAATTTAGTTAAACTATTTATGGGCCTAAAGGTGCCAAATCCAGTTTATAGATCATCGGAATCCAATGATAGCAAAAATAATGGGTTTGATCTTTCTCCAATAGGTGTTGTTATGAAATGGTCTTACCTATCTTATGGTATTGGAGCGAATTTTCATTCGCGTCAAAATTATGGGTATCATATTTCATACTCATTTCAGCCTGCGAAAGAATATGATGATATCTTCTGTTCATTTAGTCCTTATGTGGGACTTCAAAGCCTATATGAATATGGCCCCTACCCTGAGCAACGATGGTGGACAAGCATAGGAATTGGCGTTGGATTAAATGATTACTTCGGTTGTGGTATCGAAATGTTAAGCCATGGTAAGAAAAATATTTATCAATTTACTTGGGATATATGGGCACCAATTTTATCGATGATGGATAAAGATAAAAAAAGAAACTTAACACTTTAAAAATTTATTTGCATGGGCAATAGTAGATCCTGGTTGCAGGATTTGCTTGATATCCTCCCGGTAGAGCACAAGAAATCATGGTTCTTTTTCTCTTAGGTACTTTGGAAACTTGATTTTTTCTCAGGTCGCTAATTAGAACGGCTCCACACTTAAAAACAATTCTCTGCCGCTGTTCTAAGGAAAATATATGATATCTGTATCGAACCTTGCTCTGTTGTTATCTTTACCATATAGCCATGGATTTATTAGCCCAAGACATATGAACTCTTTAAATTCTCAATCTTTGTCACAAGTATCCGGGCCATCTTCAGCTTTGTTTCTCGATTTTTCTGATTTATTCAAGAACCCATGGGCAAGTGGAAAAATTGAAGCTAGCATCCAAAAAACTGATCAAATTCCTTTGACGATTACAAATGAAACTCCTTTAAATATTAAATTAAGAAGCCCAACTATACTGTTCCACCAAACATTACCAATTTGGGGGAGAATCAATGACACGTTTTAATCATGAAAATCCCAAAACTTCTTATGCGGTACTGTAGTGAATAACAACCGAGCAGAGCATAAAGTAGACTTTACTGAAAAATTAGAAAATCAAATAGCTGGTGAATATGTTCTCAAAGTGATTGAAGGTGAGAAACTAAAATATTAAGTGGATTGATAACGATATCAAGTTTAGGAAAACCTGATTGTTTGGACATACCATTAATAAGTTTTCATCCGAAGAATAATTTGTAGGCTATCTGTAAATATATAGAATTCAAAGAATTTGGACGATCTTTCGAAGACATAGTAGATTTTTTTCAACAAAAAAAATTGATAGAGGTGGCAATATTCATTAGAGTTGTCTAACAATTGATAAAACCCTTTGGTAGCTTAATTTATGTTATTTTATAGTTCCAAAGACCTGCTGCTGCGTAACCTATTTCATCACGAAGCTTATCAATTCTGACTCTTAACTTTGAAGAAGCTGC
>JBGCDR010000135.1:0-19114 GCA_045105515.1 Oligoflexales bacterium | reverse complement strand
TGATTTCACTTGTCTTTCCGGTAACATGAAAATAAACATATCAAGCCCTCCCAGAATTACGTTTGGGATCAGCTTATCAATATTTACATAATAATCATATAAAATAATAATATTAGCCGGTTAAAAAATTAGACAACTCTTTTAAATAGACATCCTTTTGATCTTCATCTATTTTTAAATATTTGAGCAGTGCAACTTTATTTTCTAAAACGCCACTCAAATATTTTTTCAAAGCCTTTACTATCAGATTTTTCGATCACTTTAATATTTATTTTTGAACTTTTTCTTAAAGCATTCTCAAAAATCTCAAAAATCTCTATAGCCTTTTTATCAATAAGTTGTTCGGTATTATTTCTAGCTTCTGCCTTGGAATTTTTCAGGCCAGTTGCAACACTTATAGATAGAAATTGTGAGATATTTTTTCCTAAAATAGTTTTTGTTATCGTGAGCACTATAGATTTTTTTTGTTCATCGGTTATTTTTGGTGATGGAGTAGCAGCAGAAATAGATGATATTAAAAGGAAAATAGCTATAATTATACGATTAAATATGTTCATTACCTTCCCTTACATTATATTTATCCATAGTCCTTATAGTAAAAAATGCGCATTAAATCAATTCTA
Source organism: Oligoflexales bacterium (assembly GCA_045105515.1). Lineage (GTDB taxonomy): Bacteria > Bdellovibrionota_B > Oligoflexia > Oligoflexales > Bog-1112 > JABSRF01. Next base: position 18,491 of record JBGCDR010000135.1, on the reverse strand, counting down.
AGGTAAGAAAACTAAGCCTTTTTGAAATTTTTTATTCTACACCCTTAAATTTCAAGAAATATAACATATATGGTAAAAATTGGTCTGTCTTGCATTTTTCTACATCTATTTCTATATTGCTCTTAGCAAAATATTTTTGAAAGCGAGGAATATTATGAGGGGATTGATCATATATACAGCATATCTACTGATATCTAATATCGGTTTAGCACAACAAAATAGTTGTGAAAATTTCGGAGGAACATGGAAGGGAATTTGTGAATTTGGTGATAAAACTGAAAAAAAGACTGTAAAAATAGATCAATTTAATTGTGAAAATATATATTTAGATGATTGTGGCTTTCATATAAAGGGCAAATATGAAAGAGCTAATTCATTAAGATCTCACTTTTTTTGGAATAATTCTAGGACGGTGGCAAATCTAGAATATAAATCGGAAAATGAAATTACAGCGAAAGGGAGCTTACAAAAGGTTGGGGAGAAATTATATTTCACTTTGAGAGCAATCGATAGTTCAGGAAATTCGCCGATCCATAGGAATCAGTTTTCTTGCAGATTAAATCAAGATAGTAAATAAGCTTGCTGAGATTAAAATATATTTTCCATGAAAACATATCTCTGATTATGAATTGACAAAGAATAAATCAATGCCAACGATTAACTAATCTACATTATTGGACACTTTATATATATTAGCTTCCACCTTCCAAAGTCGCACAAAGAGATCGAACTTTTTTGGACAGGAAAGTACAAGATTTTCTATTATATTAACTTCATTTTCAAACGGTGAGTTATCGTTAAAAGTAGATACAGGAAAATCGGAAAAAAACTGGTTCGGACAGGCATCTCCTGGTGTGCAAAGAGTCTGTTTGTTCGCAACTTTGACTCCATGGATTGGGATGAGGGCTTCGCAGAAAAAAGCAATGGAATCGCCTCTTTCAAATAGTTGAGCCCGGGAATATTCTTTGCTTAGGTCTTGACTAGCAACTCTCGCCTAATTTTTAGGTTTGAAAAATGTCACCCAAACGCAACGCTGCTAATATGCCAAAGTTGTCGTTCTGCAAAATGTTTCTGCCCCCCATCAAACTACAAAGCTTTTAGGCTTATAGCCATACGTGCCCAAATTCGTGCCAAATTAAAGTACACTGCGCATAAAAAAAAATGAGTTTGATACTTTAGATTGTTTGGTAAACTGCCAATGTTTAAGATTAACCCAGCATATAGCAAGAGGTTCTTGTGGATAACTCTCGATCAGCAGCCCGAAGACTAGCCATACAAAAAACAAACAGTCGGACGCTCCGCAGATTCGACAAACCCCTCAAAGAGGATGGCACTCAAACTCCAGTGTCTGAGTATTTCGCCTGTAATACCTTCGGTTGGGACATGATGAAAAATGCTCTCCCTGACCAGGACTTGGCAGTATTAAGAGCTGCCCCAAGAGGTAAAAAGCGTGTCACACCCGAACTCGCTGACCGGGTTGCAGCCGCTGTCAAACACTGGGCCTTATCAAAAGGTGCAACCCACTATTGCCATTGGTTCCAACCACAAACAGGTGCAACTGCTGAAAAACATGATTCTTTCTTGTCTTTCGGTAAAGACGACACACCTATTGAAAAGTTTACTGGCACCGAACTGATGCAGCAAGAACCCGATGCTTCCAGCTTCCCTAGTGGAGGCCTACGCTCGACCTTTGAAGCCAGGGGTTATACAGCATGGGATGCTAGTTCACCCATGTTCCTTGTGGAAACAAAGAATGGTTTAACCCTTTGTATTCCATCTATCTTTATTTCTTATTCGGGAGAATCTCTCGATGAGAAAACTCCGCTTCTTTGTTCTCTTTCTTCGGTAAGCCAATACGCCGAGGAAGCTTTGCAACTATTGGGTGAAGAAAAAGATGGACACGTTGTTAGTACATGCGGGCCTGAGCAAGAATACTTTGTCGTCGATCGCTCCCTTGGTGACCTAAGACCCGACCTGGTTGAAAGTGGCCGAGCAATCATTGGCCGAGTTCCTCCGAAACACCAGCAATTGGCAGATCATTACTTCGGTGCGATCAAACAAAGAGTTCTAAATTTTATGATGGAATGTGAGTATGAACTCTACAGGCTCGGAGTTCCATGCAAAACTCGCCACAATGAAGTTGCCCCCGGTCAGTGCGAAAGTGCACCTATTTTCGAAGTTGCAAATTTGGCGACTGACCATAATCAACTAGTTATGGAAGTAAGCAAAGTAGTCGCAAGCCGTCATGGTCTTGTAGCACTTTTCCACGAAAAACCGTTTGCAGATATCAATGGATCGGGGAAACATTTAAACTGGTCACTCGCCACGGAAGAAGGCGTCAATCTGCTTAACCCAGGCGAACACCCTGCTGAAAATATTCGTTTTCTCTACTTCTTAACAGCAGTAATCAAGGCTGTTCATGATTGGGGTGGCTTGCTGAGAAGTAGTGTAGCATCCGCCGGTAATGACTACCGATTAGGCGCAAACGAAGCTCCCCCGGCTATCATGAGTGTTTTCTTAGGTGAAACCCTAACGGGAATTTATGATGCTATCGCATATGAAAAATCTCCTAAAACCGCAGAACAAGAGATTCAACTAGACTTATCGAAGATTCCAATTATAGCCAAAGACAATACTGATCGCAACCGCACTTCCCCTTTCGCATTTACTGGTAATAAATTTGAGTTTAGGGCTTTAGGTGCTAGTCAAAGCATAAGTAAGTCAATTACCTACCTGAATGCAGCAGTTTCAGAGTCTTTGAAAGAAATGAATGCGCTACTAAAATCCAAAGCAAGCAACGGAACTCCGAGCAAGCAAGATATCATTGAAGTAATTAAAGACACCTATCTCGCTACTAAGAATATCCTATTCGAAGGGGATGGATATTCGGAGGATTGGCGACAAGAGGCTGAAAAGCGTGGCTTACCTAACCTCATTAACACTCCTCAAGCGCTTTCCGTACTGAAGGACGAAAAAACCCAATCAATGCTAATTGAGCAGGGTATTTACAAGAGCCAAAATGAATTGGTTTCTCGATACAATGTTCTCATTGAGGAATACAACCTTAAAAAAATTATCGAGCTTAAGTGCCAAGAAGACCTTATTTCAAGTCATGTTCTGCCCGCAGCTCAACTTCAACTTCAGGTTTTAGGTCAAAGTCTAGACTATCAAGACGAAGTATTGGGTAAAGCTTCTCAAGTACAAAAGGAATTTTATCGTAAATTCGTCGCTAAGGTGGATGAACTCATAACTGGGCGTGATAAGCTAAGTAGTCTGATAGCCAAAACAGAGGCAACAGATGACGAAACCGCTCTAGGCCACGTGCTGGCAGAAGATGGTGTAAAAATCATGGAGGAAGTCAACATAACTTCAAATTGGTTAGAGTTACATGTTGATGACCACCTATGGTCACTACCCAAATATCGTGAGATGCTTTATTCATTATACTAGTGAAACCTGAAATACTTAGCTTCTACTCACTCGTATGCCCCCCAACAACAAAACCTTATTCTGCCAGAAGCAGGTTGCTCTGGGGGGTATTTCTTCCCCTAAGGAAATTCAGATCACCAACTTAAGATCACTTGCGATGGTGATAGGACCTTCCACTTTGGGTCTAAATTTTAATTTGACCCCAACTTTTAATTCATGTGCCAATCCATTTTTTTCTACATCTGAAGGAAAAAACATAATCGTACTTTTTTCAAACGCAGCATCTTCCACCGTAAGCCATCCACAACGAGATGGGTTGTAGTGACTTACTCTACCAGTAAACTCAAAATCATGTTCAGATCCTTCCAATACAAGTGCTCCTGCAGATTTAATTCGGGATAGGGCATCTTCAAGCTCTTTTAACTTGGGATCTCCCTCTTTAACACAGATATAAAGCATATGCTTAGCCCTGGTGCAGGCTACATAGACTAGGCTAGACATAATTGGATTGTTCAATGGCAAATTGTACTCACTAAGGTTAATAAGGATTCCGATCTTAGTTTCTAAACCTTTGAAAGCACTGATAGTTGCTACTGAGAGGTGCCCTGCAGGAGCCCTGGTTTGCTTCCATTTCTTCTTTTTATGAAAAATTAGGCGATGAAGTGGAAATTTAGCAATTTCATCGTGCCCCGATAAAACAGATTCCCTACTTCTCGGATCACGAGCCGAAAGTAGAGTGATTTCTTCGGCTTTGATTTTTTCATCACGGGTAAGGTTTCGGAGCACCTTGACCAATTGCCTAATACAATCTTCCTTATCTTTATAAACAATCAGCGATGGACTATAGCCAAGGCGTCCACAATGACTTTGTAGAACTGTTGCGCCAGTACGAAAAGGTCTGGCAAAACCTGCTATTTCCCTAGTAGTCCTGTAGTTATGCACGAGGGGGAAAAAAGGTGGAGAGATCGGAAGGGTATCATCGGGGTTAAATTTACGATCAGCACCCCCAGAGCCAAAAATACCCTGTGAACGGTCAAAAAATAAATACAGACATCCTGTCTCTGGAGTAAGTAATTCTTCAAAAGCTTCCCACCAGAATGGTTGAACATCTTGAGCTTCATCGCAGATGATCGCATCGTAAGGAGGAACACTCAAGTCTGCTGCAATAGAATCTTTCAGCAATACGGGTCCATCAATCTGCACCCAATCAGAGCGACTCCCTTCATAACCAGAAGGAGGGTTTAATAGATTGACACCATGGGCTTCTGCAATTCCTGAATAGGTTTCTACCTCGATTCCTTTTCCTGTTTCTTGCTTAAGAAATAAATTAAGAATTGGGTTTGACGATAGGAGCAGTACCTTTCTGCTTAAATCTCGGAAGTGTTTAGCAATAAGTAGAGCCAGCATGGTTTTACCTGTCCCAGCTTCGCCTTCAACTCCAAGCTTTTGGCTGCTGGTAATTGGTGTCACTAGAGAATCATAAATTGTTTCAACATCACGAACCCTAAGCTCATGCCCATCAATGTAATCTCTAATGTATAGCCGGCTTGTGAAACTCTTACCAACAAGAAGACCATCAAGCTCAGTACCAATATCACGAAATTGTAGAAAATGTGTCGGATGGGATATCTTTGCAGTTTTACTCAGATAACGTTCCATGTCATTAATTTCATCCCGCCCCATAATTAGACCACTATTGATTCCTGCAGTGCTTGCAAAATCCTTTGCAGTGACCGACGGAAAGCAAACTAAGTGGGTTACAGGCACCTTTAGGTGATTTTTTTTAAGCAGACGTAAGAATCGACTTTTCCAAACAAGAGCCTGCTTGAAAGGGTCTTTAATGGTGAAGCTCTCTCCATGTCTATTCAAGGAGTAAAACTGCTGTTGCTCTGCCTCATATTTGATCCTTCCACCCTTAACTTCGACCACAAAGATTCCATAGAGAGGATGGTAAAGCAAAAAGTCCATTTCATTATCTTTAAGGCCATCCTCGCCCTCAAATTGAGACAAATTAACTGAATGGTAGACTTTCCAGTGGTGCGATAATGTGGTGCGGCAAAGATTGTAGAATAGCTCTTCTGCCCTGCTGGAAAAAATGACCTTGGTTTTTTTAGTATCAGGATATATTTTCACAGGCGACCTTTCCCACATGAACCTAAGGAATTTCATAAATCTGATTTATGGTCTCTTTATTGTATCAAAAGAAGCACAGCAATTATCTTTCGCCGAGTGATCCATGACATTAATGTATGTTTTTGCTAGGCTTGTTGGGGATATTACAACAAAGGAGGTCCCGTGCAACGAGAAGAAGAAGCCGCTTCCGAGGAGAAGCAAAATCATCTCCACACCTTAAAGTCTCTCTGGCGTTATATCTGGCCTGATAAACAAGCCAGTGTAAAGATTCGAGTGATACTGGCCCTACTGTGTCTAATTATTGCAAAAGCGCTAAGTTCTGGCTTGCCTATCCTCTACAAAGATATGATCAATGAGCTCAATAGCGAGTCTAGCAGAAGTAGCCTTATGATATTTTTGATCTTAGCTTACGGCAGCGTAAGATTTGCACAATCGGCATTTGGCGAACTACGCGATTTTATATTTGCAAAGGTTGCGCAGGCTAGCAAAAGAGCTATTGCTTTAGAGACCTTTGAACACTTGCATAAACTTTCCCTCAACTATCATCTTAGTAGACAGACTGGGGGATTATCACGGGTCATTGAACGGGGCACCTCAGCAATCCAATTTGTACTTTCTTTCATGTTGTTCAATATCGTTCCAACCTTTATTGAGTTGTTCTTTGTAACAATCTTATTAAGTTATTACTTCAACTGGACCTATGCTGCAGTTACCTTTTTCACAGTTTTCACTTACTGCCTCTTCACCCTTATTTGTACTGAATGGAGGCTTAAATATAGACGTTCGATGAACCGCAGCGATGAAAAAGCAAATACAAAAGCTATAGACAGCCTACTTAATTTCGAAACAGTGAAATATTTCAACAATGAAACAAATGAATACCGTCGTTTTGATAAAGCTTTACGATCCTATGAATCTGCTGCAATAAAAAGTCAAAACTCTCTCAGCCTGCTCAATACCGGACAAAATGGTATTATCGCTCTGGGAACCGTTTTAATCCTATATATGGCATTTTCAGATGTACAAAAAGGCGAGCAAGATATCGGATCGTTTGTCATGGTTAATACCTACATGATGCAGTTATTTCTACCACTCAACTTTTTGGGCTTTGTATATAGGCAGATGAAGCAAAGTTTTACTGATATGGACAAGATGATGGCAGTAAGAAAAAATACCCCCGAAGTCTTAGATAAAGAAGACGCAGAAGAGCTTAAAGTTAAAGAAGGTACCATTGAATTTAAAAAGGTTTGTTTCTCTTATAACAAAAGCCGACAAATATTGAAGGACCTAAGCCTAAAAATTAAGCCTGGACAAACCCTTGCAATTGTAGGAGAAACAGGCTCTGGAAAGTCTACTATCGTTCGACTCTTATTTAGATTTTATGAAATAGATTCCGGTGATATTATTATTGACGGCCAGTCAATAAAGGATGTTAATCAAGATTCATTAAGGAAAAACATTGGCATCGTCCCTCAAGATACAGTTCTTTTCAATGACACCATTGCCTACAATATCCAGTACGGAGATCTTGATGCCAATATTGATGCAGTAAGAACAGCAGGGGAATCTGCACAAATAATGAATTTCATCGATTCTTTAGAAGAAGGCATGGAAACCCAGGTGGGAGAGAGGGGCCTCAAACTATCGGGTGGAGAAAAACAACGGATAGCTATTGCCCGAACGATCCTTAAAAATCCACCTATCCTTGCCTTAGATGAAGCAACCTCAGCGCTAGATACAAAAACTGAAAAAGAAATCGCAACTGCATTACAAGACATAAGCAAAAACCGTACGACTATTATTATCGCTCACAGACTATCAACTGTCGTGCATGCAGATAATATCATCGTACTGAAAAAAGGAGAAATAAGTGAGCAAGGCCCTCACAAGACCTTGCTGGAACAAAAAGGTGAATATTTTGCAATGTGGGAAAGACAAAAAGAAATAGCTAACTACGAAGAGAAATTAAAGGCTTGTAATGTAGAAATCTAGCTAAATTCATGATTAGAAGTTGTATTAAAAATAAAGAGATTACTTTAATGAAGAATTTAGTGAAATTTCACCAATCTTATGATAAAGGTCTTCTCTTACTTCCTTGATTTCGTAAATTAAACCATGCCGCATCCCTTCATATTCATGATAAGTACAAGAAACTTGATTTACTTCATTCCATATAGCACACTGTTGCTTTGCATTTTCCGTGGAAACAACACCATCTTCTCCAGCTGTAAGCATCAAAAAAGGTATAGAAACCTTGCGTTTAAGCTCCTTCAAGCGTTTCTGAGCGGAAATTGATGCTTGTATCCATGAATATGTAGGCGTACCACACTTTTCAGGATGCCCATTAAACTTTTCATAAAACTCTGGATCATGGGTTAATAAATTATTTTTTCGAGTGGAAACATATACTGCTGGATTGAAAGGTAAAACCTGAGTTTGCCCTAAACCTAAAGAGCTAGCACCAAACCTAGATGCAAATCCAGCAAACTTTCGGTAAATACTAGGACCTGCAAGTCCAAAAAAAGGCGAAATAAGACTCAACGATTTTATTGCACTTGATTCCAACCCTTCTAATACATATAGAGAAGCAATCAGAGCTCCTGTCGAATGGGCAACAATATGGATTTTCTCATAGTATTTCATGATATGTTTAATAACAATTTCTAGGTCTGCTAGGTGATCTTTATAGTCATCTATATGACAACGAGCTCCAGACGATCTCCCTTGTCCCCTTACATCATATAAGAATATATCCCTGCCAAATTTATCAATGAAGTCATTTACCAAATATTCGTACATAGATATAGCATCACCTTGCCCGGTAATATAAAGAACTACTTCTGAAGTTTTCTTGCCTGAATTATCAGCATATAGCTCAGTAAATATTTCATGAGAGCCATTGCTTAAGCTTAAAGAGGTATGCGAGGGCTCAGCACCTGCAAACCCTGGAAGAAGGATAAAAAAAATAATTAACTTGCTAAGGGCTGGATTTGCCTTTTCATATGACATATCTTCCTCTCCTAATAAATCTAGAATATTGCTAATTGCTAAATTATATTAGAAAAGGGCATTGGAAGCGACACATCTTATCCCTATAGAGAATAAAACGCCTGATATTTCGTACAAGTGGCTTTTTTACGGTGGCAAATCATACTATTCTGCCGCAATCAGATTCAAAATGAAGTTGTCTGTAATTTCAGACTCTTCCAAATCAAAATCTAAAATATCACCTTCTTTAACTTGTCCAATATTTGATACAAGGCGCTTAATTAAGTGCCCTTTAGGCAAGACCATAGCTTTGCTGCCACTATAAACATAACTCACTTTTGCAGATATCTTTTCATCTCTATGGGAGTACAAAAGAAGTGAAGAAACAAAATCCTCATTTTTTCGTTCAATTTCGGCCTCACGCTTAGCAACTTCAGTGATATATTCGGCATATTCAACCATATAGCTATGTCGCAAATACTCAGGAACACTCGCTTCATTTGTTTGGTAAGGAACCGATTCATTATTAATACTTGCAAGTAGAATCCGATGAATGATGACATCTTGATACCTCCGCATAGGAGCAGTAAAGTGATCATAATGATCAACCTTTAACGCAAAATGCCCATGTTCATCATCTTGAGCTGAATAGATAGCTTTTTCGTTGATACGACAAATAATACCTAAAGCGATATCAAGAGCAGGATGGGTGGTTATCCGAGTAATATACTTATGCACCGGGCCTTTTAAAGAAGTGCCTTTAATTAGATTTTTCAACTTTCTCTTAGCTTTAGCAAACTTCCAATCATCACTTTTTGGATGGTATCTATGAATAGATTTTAGTCCCATCTCATGGAGATACTCTGCAACCATTTGATTGGCAGTAACCGATATTTTTTCATTATAGCGTTCAACTGGATAGCGCTTATAATGAATAATATCGTAACCCGCTTTTCCATCCTTATCTCTTGGTTCGATCCTTAATTCAGTGGGAGAATAATCCACCACCCCACGGGCTGTCGCATTTTTCACCAATTTTGAACCAAGAGATTGAAGATTGTCTAAGGTCGTTTGAAACTCGGTTCCAGCATACTCATGAATAGGCCCCTGATCATAATAATCTTGCACCTTCCGGTAAGAAAGCTGAGCAACACTCCTTATAATTGCATGGGCAAAATCTTTCTTGCTAATCTTCCCATCTGCTGAGAACTCTACCATGACAACGATTGCACGCCTCTTTTCCTGAGGATTTAAGGAGCAAAGACCTTCACTAAGCTGACGAGGGAGAATCGGAATATCAAAGCCAGGAAGATAGGTAGTGAAAGCTCGATCAGCAGCCTGCATATCAATTTCAGATCCTGGCTTAAGAAAATAAGCGGCATCAGCAATTGCATAGTATAGGGTATATTTTTTTTGAGACTCACTAAACTCGATAAACATTGCTTGATCTAGATCTTTTGAATGATCGTTGTCAATGGTCACAAATTTCAGATGAGTTAAATCGCTCAAGCCTTCAAAATCCAGTGAGGTGCTAGCAAACTTATTAACTGTTTGAATTGTCTCCTTAGAATAGCTTACTACGACTCCTTTATCGATGGCATTCCTGAGAAATTGGTTTTTAATGTCTTTAGCAGTAGAGTACTGAGACGGTAATTCAGTAGGATCTAAGCGTTGATAATATGCATGGGTCGAAAAACTATATAATAAAAAAAATAATGTTACAGAAAGCATCTTAATCATTTAGGGTCATCCTATGTAAAATGATTCTTAAAGTGAATACCAACTTTAGATGTATGTGAATAGTAGACCTATGTTTGGGATAATGCTCGAAACTTAAACTGGGTAACACCTCCCTTTCAATAAAGTTTTGGGCAGGTGAAGTATACGTCAGGCAAACTCGTACTTCTAGCGTTAAGTTGGAATTTGCAAAATTTTGATCCGCCGAATGCTCTCACCTATCCTTACTAAAGCAAAACTCCCAAATATCCTAAACTTCATTTTAGTAATTTTCATTGGTTCCACCTTGTGCCACAAGGTATTATTCAGGTCTAGTTCTCCTTATTGGGGAGAGATTTTCATCACATGTTAAAATAGTTGATGAAGAAATTTCAAAGCCATTAAGGAAAATATTAATGAAGAATCTGTTTAAGAATTTGATATTTTTAATTTTTATTTCTTTGATTAGCCGGCATGCTTTATCCGAAGTAAAAATAAACTTTTGCCTAATAAAACTAGAATTATGGGGAGAAAAGGTTCGCAATGAGTACAAAGGAATTAATGCTGAAATACTAGAAGCTCTTGCTAAGAAAGCCAACGTAAAATCTAATATTATTTTTGCTCCATACCCAAGAATCATCAAGAATCTTTCTACTGGAGTTTGTGATTTGACTGTAACCTTACCTGACCCTAAGGCAAAAGGTATCGAAATTGGTGAAAAATACTGGACAATACGAATGGGCATATTGCCGCAAAAAGGTTTTAATGTTTCAAGTCTTAATAACTTATCAGGAAAAAGAGTAGGCGAATTATCAAAGGCTACTTTAGGGCCAGCATATGATGGGAATAACACATTTAAAAGGACAAAAGCAGCGAAATATGGAAACCTAGTACGCATGCTAAAGGATAAAAAAGTGGATGCTGTTGCAGGAGATCTAGATATTTTGCAAAAGGTAGTAACGGAGCTCAATTTTGAAACTGGAAGCTCATTTGTAGTGGCACCTTTACCTCTTCATTTCATGATGTCACAAAAATCAAAATATAAAAATAGGATACAAGAGTTCAATAAAATAATAGTGGATCTGGAAAAAACTGGAGAAATTAGTAAAATTGTTAATAGCTACTTTCAAAAAACTATCTAAGATAAACTAATTGAATTTAAGTATTTTCAGGCAGCTCGTTCATCTTGGTTCTCCTTATAAAGATAAGTATCTAATACCTGATTTTGAGGAATTTCGATAACAAATTTAAAAGCACGAAATCCTCCCTTCAGAGGGCCAAGAAAAGATATTTTAATTTCACAGTCGTTTTCCTTTAGAAAAGCTTTGACTGCATCCATCCCAACCCCTCGCCCAGAAACCCCAGACTCCTTCATCGCAGTGCTCACTCCTGATTTAAAAATTGTTTCAGCTATTTTTTGATGCTGTCTGGTTTCGCTTAAATCTATGTCTATTGAGCTTTTTTGGCACAATGATTTTAGATTTAAACCTCTTCCATCATCTTCTATTTCCAGAATATAAACTTGATTTTTTTTATATAGATGTACTTTTATTAAACCATTTTCACTTTTACCTAATTCAGCTCTTTCCCTGGACGATCCAATACCATGGCTTAAAGAGTTTCGCAAACAATGATTGAGCACATCTCCCAAAATATTAGAGAATTTTTTCTTAAAAAATATATTTTCCTCGTCGATCATTTGCACCTTAGGATTAAGCTTATCTAGCTGTTTAGATAGTTTGTTTAAATTTCTTAATATTGGATCTAAAATCGATTCTAAATTTAGCGCAAGAGATTTATAATATTGGTTCATTAATTCAATAGATATTTTTTTCTGGTTTTCTGGAAGATCTATCTCTATATTCAAAAATTTCTTAGGCAATGGTAGTGTTTCTGAAATATTATTTATGGACCCCAATTTTTCTAAAAATATTTTTTCGTACTGGATGAGGATATAATCTATTCTCCTTAGATCTTGAAGGAATTTCGTTTTGTCCAAGGATAAAATATCATTTTGTAGTTTTTTGCAGGTATCTTCTAAAAGATGAATACGTTCTGCTAGTATTTGAAACCCAGCAGTCATAGAATTACCCTTAATAGTGTGAATATTTCTAAATAGCTCGTTTACTAAATTCATCTCAATCTTATCTTGACTTACTAAGCTTATACTTTTTTGGATGTATCCTCGGCCCGTCTCAATAAAATTTGAAACATATCTAGGCCCTTTGTTTAAAATGATTTCCAAGATGTGCATTTCTTCTTTTTGTTCTCCAGTCTGCTTCTGTAATTCTATAATCTGAGTTACATCCCGAACAGTAATCAGTATTTTTTCGATAACATCATCCCTATCTAAAATTGCTGACCATGATAACTCCAAGGTTTTTTTTCTGCAGCCTTTAAAATTTTTTACGATTCTATCCATCAAGAGATGCTTATTTAAGCTCCATGTATAAAAATATTTTTCTCCAATCATCATCATAAGTGTTAATTTAAGCTTATTTACTTCATTTGCAGATATATCACTTTCTAAAAAAAGCAGAGAACACAGGTCTTTATGGGCGATATTTTTAGTTTCGAGGATTGATTCTAAATGAGAGGAATATTCCGGATGAACTACACACCCCTCCATAACGGTAAAAATACCTTGATGTATATTATTCAAAATATTCTGGATATCACGATTTTTTTCTTGCAACTGGGTGGTACGTTCATTAATTTTTTGCTCCATATTCTCATAAAGATCATTGAGGTTGTCAGCCATGCTATTGATTGAATCGCCTAAATAATCAATATCATCTTTTTTTCTATTAACTTTCCTATAAAAAGAGAGTTTTTGCTTACTTTTAGATTTAGGATTATACTTATCAAAGAAATTTTTCATCGATTGTAAATGCCTGGTTACCAGCATATTGATTAAGAATAGAATTAAAAATGATGCAAGAAATGTCTTAAAAAATTGACTAATCAGAACAAAGATGATCTTATCGATAATTTTATTATTGATCCTCTTTAAGGATGCTACGACCTCTAGTTTACCAACTTTATAATTCAGTTGGTCTTCGGCATAGATTAAATCAAAAGTCTTTTTCTTGATAGAATCATCAGGTTTCTTACCTAATTCATAGTTTACTTCATCATCATCTTCTATTATTCTTACATATTTTATATCAGGAAGTTCTATCAAACCTTTTAGATTCACTTCAATTAAGTCTTCTGTATAGGACCATAAGCTATAAGCTATAGGTTCGAGATAAGTATATTTGATCTGATTCATCCGTCTATCTAATTCACTTAAATCTGCTTGGTATTCAGAGTAAACTTGTATTGAGGTCGTCAATAAGGTAAGACATGAGCTAATAATAATAACTCCAGCCCAAATTTTAACCGTAATTGAGCGATATTTTTCTTGCGATTTTTGTCTATTGGTCATTGTAATCTTTCATCACACCAGCTCAGTAATGTTGTCGGTAGCTTAGAAGCTATATAAAGGTAAAATATTTTAATTGCTTGTTTTTTTTAATATTTTTTATGATTTGATCTACTTTAAATAGACCTATTTTCCAATCTAATTCCTATTAGCTAATACCCTATTATCAGTGAGTATTATCGAAATCCCTTCGAAACTGGGTATAACGGCAAGATGAAGACACCTTAAATTCCGACAAACAATAAAACAGCACAACTTTTAGAAACAAAATTGCTCATTTCTAATTTTCTTGCCCTAAGCATATCTTTCGCGCTCCATCATTCATAAGTTCATAAACTTAGCATCATTTAGAATTAACATGTTAAATTATAACTAATATCATTCTTAGCTATAGGTTTATACAAATGATTAGAATTCCCGAAGGGAATCCATTGCGGTGGCTTATTTGTGGCTTCACTATCTCGCTATTCGCTTCAGTTCGCATATATGCTGGAATCCATACCGTTCCGATCATAATTTCAGCGCAAACGATCAGAGCTGTCCAATATCATCCTGTTGGAATGTATCGAGTGTTTAAATCATCACCCGATGGAAGGGCCATCCCTATCCCTTTTCAAATCGATGAAAAGGATCGTTATGGGGACTATATCTTAGCTAAAGGCCCACTTCCCAATCAGAAATTGAGCAATGGAATCTTCGATTTTAAAGACGAGCTGAGCGTCATGGGAAATGATGTGGGACCAGTAAAAATTCCCACAAAATGGATCGTAAAAAAACCTTCTGTCCTTTATGAAATCAAATTTATAAACCCCAAAACTAAAAAGGTAGGAGCTATATACGTTGGGGCATATTTTAGCGACCCTCCTCCTCCATCAAAACTGAGCTATATTTCATTTAATTTAAAAAATGCAGAGATTCTTACCTCTAGGTATCGCTATGCATTTAATCCAAACAATTATCTCATCATAAATGACGTTTTTATAAATCATGGCAATAAACAGCCTTACCACTTAATTGATGCCTCTACATTGTTTTTACGTGCTGACCTCAAATACTTTTTAACTTTGACCATCAACCAAGAAAACATCGATAGCGAATTAGAAGCATATAAAGATGGACCCATTCGTTGCATCGCGAGGGTCAACTTTAATTATAAAGTTCTGAAACTGAACTTTGACCTTGGCATGTATACAGAGGTTTCGTTCTTTTCTAATTCGGTGATACTTCCCGCATTAATAGACAACCCCTTGGATGGAAAAAGAATCTTAAATGAAGGCAGTCAATTCTACTACGGATTTTCGTTTATCGACAATCCTTCCACACTCGATATCGAGACTAACATGCCAGAATACCAGGAAAAAACAATTCTTGATTTTTTAAAAGGAAAAAAGAAAGTAAAAAAACATTACTGGTTTACAGCAACATCTGATGACTACATGATATACGTTGAATTGGATCCATCAGTACAAATGCAGCGACATGGAAACGTACCAATGTTCTACAAAGAAAACACTTCATCAAGGTATTTAAAAACAAGGCCTAGCTCAGCCGACTCACTGGGAAAAAGCCCCGTGAACTTCGCCATATCCCTGGACCTCACTTCCTTTACAGAAGGTCTTCACAATGTGGCGATTAAACTGTTTGTCGAAAATAAAAAAGACGAAAAACTTCTTAGGGAATATAAAACCATAGATGATTGGGAGATCAATGCCAAACGTTTGCCCTCAGCTAAGTTTAAATAGTTGCCTCAAAATATACAAATCCATTGAAACAGCCTACATCTGCATTATAATAGCCCTTAACTAGAATAGCGCCAATCTCGCAAGATTTAAGGTATTGTTTTTACATGGAAAAATCAGACACGCCGGGAACAGTCTCAGGTAATGACCAGCTACCCCTTAGCCTTTGGTTAAAAGGAGATGAACCCTACTTCAAAGAGTTCTCCCTCGATGCTGAAGAAGTGATGCAGCAATTAGGAATTAAGCGTTCGAGACTTAGACAAATTTCTGGAAATGAATTAAGAGTTGGCCGCAAACGTGTGGAACGCTACATTCGACCCTTTTATCGTCCCAATGATGTAGAAAACTACTTAAGTTGGACACGCGCAACAGCAAGCCACCAAAAGTCATCACAGATGCTAAATACTGCAGCAGAAAAGCTCTCAGAACAAAGTAAATCGCTGTTAGACCATCTAAGCTGTACCGAGCAAAACCTCACTAAAATGCTTGAGCAAAAAGGGCAGGATTCTAAAAGTTCACTCAAATCGCTTGCCGATAGCCAAAGCCATTTGATCAATTTAACAAAGCAATACGGCGGCAATTTACTTAGCTTATCTCGTATACAGCAAGAATTTTTTAGCAAAACTTTACTGCCTTTAGTCAAGCAAATCCAAAGTGGTTGGCAGGAAACAGAAACTAAACTAGATAGACTTGCCAGTATCAATGATGCTTTTCTTGAATCTATAGGCCTTATTCAGAGCAACCACCAAGTTCTTATTCAACTCCAACTAGAATTATCGGAGACAAAAAGCTGGCAACAAATTTTGGAGCGTAGAATTGAAGGCCTAAGCTCGGAATTAAAAAATCAGCGAAAAATTCCTTTACCTCGAATTAATCAACCCAAGCGTAAATTAATACCGAGTAAAAAACCAGAAAGTCCACTACAAACTCGTAGGCCTCTTCTCAGGCGGAATAAACGGCGCAATATAAAAAAAATGTTTTAAATCAAGGGTATTAAGCCATGGATTTTAAAGTCATATTATCTACTTTCGTCGCTGTTTTTATAGCTGAGCTGGGAGATAAAACACAGTTGATTACTTTTGGAGCTTCCACTTCCTCTCCTTCCACACTTGACGTTTTCATTGGTTCTGCGAGTGCACTGGTACTTGCTTCAGCGATTGGAGTGCTTGCAGGTGCCAGTTTGGGGCACTTCGTCTCCATTAAAATGTTAGAAAGAGTAGGAGGGAGTATTTTTATTGTTATTGGCATAGTCACTCTCTATAAATCTTTTCAAATACCTTAAATTAGCCATGCTGTACACTAGATGCATGCCAGTTTTCTAAAGCGGATGAAATACCTTGAACAAAACATACCTAATTTCATATACTACAATTGGGTAGGAGCAAACTGACCAGCATAATGGCTTCCAATTATCAATACTTGAACGCAATCCAATTTTCATTTCGATCAGGAAGTATCATGACTCTATCACAGGATATTGGTAATCAATGCGAACTAACGCCCAAACTCGAATCTGCAAGCCAGAAAGGTAAACACCCACTCAGGAAAAATAGAGTGCTTATAGTCGACGACAACCATGATATCATTAACCTTTATGCAAATTTGCTAAGGAGCATTGGTTGTAGTGTTGATGAAGCTGATAGTTTAAAATCACTTAGAAAATTGATTTTATCTAGATATTATGACACGATCATCTTGGATATCTACCTTGGTGACGGAACTGGCTTAGAGGCAGTTTCGGAGATTATTCAAACTGCACCCCTTACCCAAATAATCATCTTGACTTCCCATGACTCCGTAAATCTGGCAGTGGATGCTATGAAGCTTGGTGTTTCCGGATTTTTACTTAAAACAGATACACCTAATGAATTTCTCAAAAAATTCACTTCAATTATTTCTATCGAAAATGAAGATGATGTGACTCCCTTAATTGACACAGAAAAACTGGGAATCATTGGCAAGAGCACCCAATTAACTAAAATTATCAATAAAATCTATAGAATTCGAGATGTTGACTCCACAGTGCTAATAAGTGGGGAATCAGGAACAGGTAAAGAACTCATTGCGAAGGCAATCCACAACTTATCTAAACGATCATCGCAACCTTTTCTTGCTATAAATTGTGCTGCGCTTTCTCCTAGCCTCTTAGAAGCCGAACTATTCGGTCATAAAAAAGGCGCTTTTACTGATGCAAAAGAAAACCGCAAAGGATTTTTTGAAATTTGCAGCAAGGGGACCTTATTTCTAGATGAAATTGGCGAAATGCCTCTACAATTGCAAGCAAAGATTCTTCGCGTACTTCAAGAACGCGAGGTAACGCCTGTTGGTTCTTGCAATACTGTAAAAGTCAATACACGTGTCATTGCTGCGACAAACCGAGATTTAGACTATGAACGTGACAAGGGAAAGTTCCGCGAAGATCTGTTCTATCGCCTCTCGGTCTTACACATGCACCTCCCATCTCTTAAGGACAGGAAAGAAGATATAGAAAGCCTAGTTGAAAACTTTGTTCAGATTTTTAATCAAAAATTCAATAAAAAAATTCGCCGTCCTAATAGCAATGTGTTTGCCCGCATCAAAAGCTACTCTTGGCCAGGTAATATTAGAGAACTGCGCAATGCTATAGAGAGGGCTGTAATCCTTGCTGACTCAAACGAGATGCGCCTAGAAGATTTATTACCTTTCAAGGAACTCGAAAAATCTTCCATCAGCTTGAATCAAGATGAAAATGGTCATGAATTTTTTACGATGCCTGAAAATTTCATGGAAGCAAAAAAACTATTCGAAAAAACCTACATCAAAAAAATTCTAAAAATTTCTTCTGGAAATATTACTGAGGCCGCCAGGCTCTCAGGTCAATTTCGTGCAAACATATACCGACTTATTAAGAAACACGATATTAAGGTTAGCGAGATAACCTCAATAGAGTTGTCTAACAATTGATAAAACCCTTTGGTAGCTTAATTTATGTTATTTTATAGTTCCAAAGACCTGCTGCTGCGTAACCTATTTCATCACGAAGCTTATCAATTCTGACTCTTAACTTTGAAGAAGCTGCG
>JBGCDR010000134.1:0-32309 GCA_045105515.1 Oligoflexales bacterium | reverse complement strand
TCATACCTTTGCTCATAAGTGAGATTGGCAGACATAAATACCCCTTTCTTGCAAGCAGATTAGCCTCATAGACTAAACTAAATCCGCCTTCCGAAGCGATGGAATTTTTTCTTCTGCACTTAATCTAGCAATCCGCCTAATAGTTTGTGAATTTTCATCTTTAAACTTCGGTAAGCAAACTAAATGCGCACCTGAAATAACAGTCGGGGGAACTGCTGTTATTTCCTCTTCTCCTTCCTCATCCTCATCTCCAAATTTGCTTGCAATGCTGGCAGATATCATGTTATCTGTCTCAGATGAGCAGAAAACAAACAAATTTGAAACCAGAATAAGTAAAATATGTCTTAACATGGAATCCAACCCTGACGTAAACGGCTTTCCTAATAATGTCGGGATTGGCTAGTAAATTCTTAATAAATCTCAACTACAGTGATATCTTATCTTTATATCAGCAGGTTAAAATATGTAATGTTACACAAATATTTTGAAAGTCACTAGATTGAGAAGATACTTTGAAACCTTGTACGACTCAAGATAGGCTGATCAATGAATGTACCATCAATGGGTACACCTAAGCTACTAGGACCAGGGCAAAATAGAACATATAAAGCCAAGATAGTCATAATAACCAACCACAAATGATAAACCTCCGTATACTAACGAAGACATTGGAGGTAAGCATGTTTAAATGGCTAAAAACTGATCCCATCAAAAAGATAGAGTCAGAAATTAAGAAGACTTACGAACAAGCAGTAAGCCTGCAAAGGAATGGAAATATTAGAGGGTATAGTGGCAAGATTGAAGAAGTTGAAAAACTTCAAAAAGAGTTAGACAATTTGAAGGAAAGTCAGCAAACCTAGTCGCCATAGCTAGGGTAAATTCAGGGCTGATTGTAGAGTTTTTCTTCGGAAATTCTTATAATCAGTGGCTTATTAAATGAATAAAAGTCAGGACGAGCGATGTTAAAAGCATAATCTTTCATACCATTTGCATTAAGATAAGCCTGATAATAAGCATGTTTTCCATAATTGCTGTAATCCTCGGCAGCAGGAACCCATCCCTCATCGGCGATAATATGTGCATAAATAATTTTGTTAGCATCCACATCTCGTAAAATTATTGGTATATGACCTATGCCTTTTGAAGCAGGAATTACAATCTGTATATCTAACTTTTCACCTTTTGATTCAATTTCTACCGGATAGTGATTTAAAATTTTACCTCCACTTACTGAAGCCTTGAAATCATTATAAATAAACTCTTGCTGAGTCAGCATCCACGCCTTAGAGGACTGACTCAAGCGTCGAGAAAAATGAGTATCATTTCCCCAGTAATAGTTATTCGACTTTGCTGGCATTATGTACTCTATTTCTCCTTCAATCACATTTCCTGCGTAGTATTCCTGACTAGTAGATTGGCCGCTAATATCGAAAAGGCTTGTATCTCTTCCCCATGCCCTCCCGTAAACATGAGCATAAAGCTTATAATCTAGCCCATTCATTTGAGAATTTCTCCAAATTATTCCACGGTTTGAATTCGCATTGTTTTTTCCTGAAATAAGGTCATTAATTGAAATCCACTGATTTTTGAACGGAAACTTTTGCGTATATAAATTTCCACCATGATATGGACTTAAGATGTATGAGTCTGCCTCATTTCCCCAATGAGCGCTAACAAATTGTGGCAATAAATAATAGTCCGAAGCCATTTGATAAAAAACTAATCTTCTAGGACTTACATTCTTCAAAAATTCATATCTAAAGTGATTGAACCTACGATGATAGTCATTGCACCTAACCAGCTGGGTTTTGTATACAAATTTGATACTGTCATTGTCGCTAATACCACTATACAAAACTTCAGTCATATTTGGCCCTGTCCAGTGATAAGCTGTTTTCAGCTTTTTAGCCCAACGATATTTGCCTTTTTGATCAAAATATTTAAGAAAATCCCCACCTCCCACATTTTCAGTCCATCCATGATCTGCACTGCCATTAGTAGGGCTTGTAAACGTAGGTCTAATATCAGCTATAAATGCTCCCGCAATAGTTTGACCGGGATCGAAGGTCATTGATTCTCCCCAGGCTCCTAAAGCTGATTCATCCCATTTCCATGAGTATTTGTTCCAACCTATCAGGGAAAGTTGGGCATGTGATGCTGTAGCTGCCTGATCCCAATATCCACGTATAAGTCTCAGTATCAATTTTCTTTTACTATTCCCATCAACACTGATGACAGTAGACCCACGTAGCCAGGTTCCAGCATGTTTGACTGGATATTTTTTATGCCAGTTTTTTGAAATCTGTATAGGAATCCCACTGGGGCTACCGTCTAGTTCCACAAGTGACATTACCATCCCCGATATCCTATCAAACCCTCCAAGCTGATTAAAAACGATTGGTATATCTTGGGGTTTAGACCCACTGTTATTAATTTCAAAGACAAACTCATCAAGCTTATCATGATCACCATCATCATGAGAGGGAATATCTAGACGAAAAGCATGATACCCACTGTCAAACTCCACATCTAAAGGAATTTTAGTACTCTGTTCGTAGGCCTGGGATACAAAAAAATCAGGAATTCCTAATGCAGAATCCGTGGCCGGTTCAATAACTAGACTGATTTTGTTTTTATTTTCTGTAACTAAATGAGTCTTTCCTCCAGGTGTAAGTAATTTGATTCCAAGTCCTACCACTGGAAGCGAAGTTTTAGAAAAATCAAAAGTTAATACCATCTGCTTAGGCCAAGATGTAATTTCAAAAAATCCACTTTCAGGCAAGATATCACCTTGTGAATTTTCAAAGACAAGACCGGTATGATCTATTCTTTGCACAAATCTTCCGTTTTCTATGAGTCGTACATTTAGATTTGTTGCCGATTCAACAATTCCAGAACTAGCCGAATATTCAACTACTTCGTCACCTTGGTCTACCTTGACAGTTAGGCTCAGCTTAGCCTCATGATCAGGTAAAAATGAAACATCTTCAGTCAGAGCCGCTAAATAATCACTTCCAGGTGATGACTCATATCCACTCAATTGTAGAGTATCGGTTTCAAAGCGAACATTATAATATCCTGTCTGAAAAACTATGTCTGGATTTTTAGCCATTTCAGGATTTACCCAAGACTTGGGACGACGGGA
Organism: Oligoflexales bacterium; assembly: GCA_045105515.1. GTDB lineage: Bacteria > Bdellovibrionota_B > Oligoflexia > Oligoflexales > Bog-1112 > JABSRF01. The sequence goes on along the minus strand of JBGCDR010000134.1, from coordinate 29,164 downwards.
AATATTTTTTTGGGGTGATCCATTTTCCCAATATAGGTAGCCATAGTGCCTCCTAATTTGACTGCCATCATCACCATTAGTTAAATGTCCTTTTTCAATTGGTCCGGCTATTGAGAAATCTTTAGTTCCGATATGAAGGAAAATGAATAGAATGGATACACTAAAATTGAACATTCTAAAAAACGACACCATATAATACGATCCTCCTTGATATTGTAGATTTTAGTGGTTAGTGTTCAAATAAAAATTTTTTTCCTGGGATATTTTATCTTGAAAACGAAGACGGAACGATCATTAGTATCTCTCTCCCACATCTACGAATATACAGCATATTAAGGCAATAAGAAACAGCTAGCAAACCAAAATATCATGATTTAATTGACAGGCTAACAATAGCCTAATTCCTAAAATTCACGTATCCTATCGTCACTCCCCCCTTTAACCAAGGTTCAACTTTGAAACTAGAAATAATGCTATAAGCAGGTAAGGCGTCTTAGTATCGATGACCTCAACATAAAAGATGCATTTTTTAAGATTATTTTCTTTTATAAAAATTATATTTTGATTTATTATTAGATTGTTAAGCAATTTATAAAAGATGCATTTTTTAATCATTTATATCTAAATAAATCAAAAAAAATACCGATAAGATATATATGTTCAACGGGAAGAAAAACATTCAGATAGTATAAGAATTAAACTAGGAGAAAACAATGAAATTTACTTACAGACTAGGGCTTATGACTCTATCAACCATGATTATTGCTTGCGGTGGAAAAAATGTTACAAGCGAAAATGAACAAGATCTCAATCCGGAGATACTCTTTTTGGCAGATGATAGCGAAAAAACTGATATTGAAACTCAAACTGAGGAAGCATTCTCATCTATTTCTAACGACCTTGGCTTAGATTCAAGTCTCGGACTCATGCTAACAGCTTCGCTCGAAAGCGATACTTCAGTAGAAAGAAACTGTGAGTCCGCTACGGAAGCCGGTGGTACAACAACAGTAAGTATATCAAGAGAGCACTCGAGGTCGTTTGTTAAAGGTAATGGGAATTCTGGACAATCAATAATTGGAATAAATATGAACCGTACTTGGACCAAAGATGGTGAAATTGTACCATGTAACGACAATCAAACACACATTGCATTAGCCCTTTCTGACTTTGATGGAGTAAAATTAGAGACAAAATTACTAAACAGGGGTTTCACCCGTACTCTAAGTAAAAAAGACGTCGACGGAAATTTGATAAATTATGTGCATAGTCGTGATACATCCGGCACGAGAAACATCTCATGGAACTCAGTCACTGAGCTGGAGGGTGTCATTACTCACTCAAAGACTGTGTCTATGGACCTAAAGACCTTGGTTACTAAACCTCAAAAAGAAGGTGAAGTAGATCCAAATCAATTAGAATTTTCCATTAAGACCGGTTCTTCAGCAAAAGACGAAGCTGACTCAGATGGTTCATTGGTAGTCAGCGTTAGCTTTGACTCTAATAAAAAATGGTTAAACAAGACAATTGAAACAGGAACAACTGTAGGAACAAGCCCGGAAAAAACCATCACCCTCAGTTTTGACATGGTTAAGTTCGAGAGAGATTTTGATTGCGACCCTGTGTCAGGATTAATATCTGGTAGCATTGTGTCCGAAAAAGATGGTGAGCCTATCACTCTTGAGTTTATTCTCAATTACACTAATGACGAATTTACATTAAATGGGGAAACTTTTGAGCGGCCTGACATTGAGATCTGTGAATTCACAGCGGCAAAGAGGACGGTTAAAAAAGTCATCAAAGCAAAGCAAAAACTAAGACAACGAGCTGCAATTGCTTACAAGTCTATTCTGTAAAATCAAAACAATCCCGTGTTATTTTCTCACGAAGATTTGTAAGTTTTATCTGCAGGAATTTTTTTACAGCGACTTTATTTACTAAAGTTTTTGTATTTAATGCCAATGTATAAGGAAATATCACAAGCGATATTGTTGCTATCATAAAAAAGTCCACTGCATCTTTATGGTTTTCATAGGCATCCTCTCTAAACTCTCGACCAAATAGAAAGTCAGAACCTAGCAAGAATGGACTAATCACCATACCATAGAACATAAGACCAGGAATTCCTGCATTTAAACTAAACTCATCATTGTCGATGGCTGTAATACCACTTTCCAAAGATTCAGCTTCAGATTTCCACTTCTTACACGAAGCCTTAAGTTTTGTATCCAAATTAGCATAGCCACCACTACTTTGCATTAGAAGAACAATTGAAAATAATGCTGAAACTAAATACCTCATGTCGATTTCCTTCTTTGGTTTAATTAGTAATCTAAAAAACAAATAATTTTAGTTCCAAAACCATGAATATGAAACCAGACATAAATTCAGAATCCATTTTTTCTAATTACCAAGATCCAAACTTAAAAAATCATGTCAATGCTGTCATACATTGGTCCAAATGGATGATGGGAAACACAAACTCTACTTATCTCTAGGAAATTTGTTTTTAAAATGCATAGGCTTAGGCCGGTTCAACTCCCATTCAGCACCTTCTCCTCCAAGCGGAGCCAGGCGATCAATTCTAGCAAGGGTTTGGGGCTTTGATTTAAATGCTGACTCATATGCGGAATGGCGATCTGTAATTGCCAAGTAATGTACCAGGTACTGCTTCTGTGGTTCATGGGCTGCGAGAATATTCTCGGAAACAGCCTTAAACTTAATGGGAAATGTTTGCTGCTCTTTAAAGTATACGTCAGTTTTTGCATTCTGCAGTAACACCTTCTTTTCTTCAGAAAATTTATCAGCTTGCGCAGTTACATTCGGTTTGGTGTTTGTTTCTACCGCCAAAGCCAGTTCAGTATCCTGAGCATCACTGCGATTGCGATTTAACACAAAACCAGTCTTGTTAATTGTTTTATCCTCAAATTTCCCGGAAAATCCATTTTGAAATTGCCATGAATCTGAAGACCTAGGCAGTTCATCAAGTCCTTTGCGAGGCAGAGGGGAAGGTCTGTGCAACTTAGGTTCATAACCGAATTTGACTTCGTAAACACCTTGACCAAACTCTGGAGGATAAGAAGGAGAAAAATCTCGGGCGTTCTGAGGAGGCTGATTCACCATAGCCAATGGAGATAATTGCCAGAATGACCCAAAAGTAAATTGATGATTCCATCTATAATCAAAGTTAAATTCCTTGGGCATATTATTGGGATGATGCTCAAGAAACTCTCGTCTTAAGGGCTCTCTTGGATTAAGCAAAGGTTCTTTTGGTTCATAATAGAAATCGATCCATCCTTGCTGGTAGCTAATATTAGATTTTCTAGTTTTGCTATTGAAAGGGTCGACAGGCTCATAACCTTTTAACTGATCGATGCCAGTTAAAGCATCTAAAGCCCGAACAAATGATGTCTTACGACTTTTTACTAAAGCTTCGTTGGAAGAAGACCCTGAAGGCGAATATGACAAATTAAGAACTTCGTGAGCCTTATCCCTAGCTTTTAGATACAGTTCGACACGCTCTTCGATCGATGCAATTTGCTCAGAAACTCGTTTATTTACCATTTCTTTATGAACATACTGGTATTCTTCGCGCACAGAATCATGAACTTTACTCTGGGCGATCATCTTTTCACCTCTAAGCTGTTCTTCCCAATCTTTGCGTACAAATTTGATATTCGAAAAATGTAGCAGCTCTGGCATAATCCCTGAAATACGTTCAACCAAGTTGCTTGCTCTAGCTTTGTGTCTATTTTCTTTGATGATATTTATCCCATAAAAAAGTCCGCATGCTTCGCGGTAGCGAAGGTAATTCTTCAATGTTTGCTCATTGGTACCTTGAAAAGAAATCGAGAAAAATATTTTCTCTCTGAGCTTATCAACAATCTTCCAGTATTCGACAATACGTTCTTCGACTTTTTCTATACGTTCCATTTTCAATTCAACATAACGTTCATCACGTTTTTTTGCATTTTCTTTAATCAGCTCCAAATATTCTTGGTAAGCTTCTTCCTTGATCTCCTTACGCATTTCTTTTTCATGACTTGACCGATGAAAGCGTCTATTCATATGCCCTATAAGCAATCCCGGCACACTATTGCCGGCCAACCTTTCTACAATGTTTTCTGCAGCCATAAGCATCCGATTATCTTCAATTTTACTTAGAGCTCGATGGATTCCAGATTTTGATTCGGCGTAAGGTAATGCCATTAGAACCTGCTGCTTATTTGAACCTGAAAGAGCAATTCCTTTGGGAGTTTTTTCTAGATTTTTATAAACTTCTTCCCAAAATTTATCGTGGGTATCATCTCGACGTGTGTCATAAACCTCTACCCTAGCTTGAGCAAAATTACGGGTTTTCCAATATGCGATTGCAAGCAACTCAAAAAATACTTTAGTCAGTTCACGAGCTCTCTGAGCAGTGATTTCAAAACGCAACTGGGTTTTTTCACGAGATTTAAGAAATTCTTCATCCCAGTGCTGCTCTTCCAACCTGTGTTCAAGCTCGTTTTGAAGCTTTTCTCGTGCAGCTAATCCTCGCTTTAAGGCTCTAGCCTTAACTAACTGGACAAAGTCCTTCTCATCACGATAAGATTGAGCCAAAAAAAAGTAAGAACCTTTGTAAGACTTTTTTATCAAATAATCAGAATCTAAAGCTGGGTGAAATGCTGGCATCGAAGGTTGAAATGGGAAACGATCTAAAATCGGAACCACCAATCCATTAGCCGCAAAATTATTTGCTATACTAGCAAAATAATTTCTACTCGGATTAAAAATCTTTACCTCAGGGATCCGATTGGTATTTAAGGTTTTGGGCACAGATAATCCACTCATACAAGCACCTCCACTCAGCTATGAAACTTGTCGGAGGGCTGATTAGGTAAATTAGAAAAACCAATAAAAAATAAATTTAAATAAACAATTTCAAGTGGTTGGCGTTAGCAATATAAGCAGTTCATTTGCTGCATACACTAATATTCTTTGGCTTTATAAACGAAGAATAGGAACCCTAAAAAGGATAAGTTTGCGATGCTTACGACTAACGCACGACTTTTAAGTAAAATCGCCAAGGTGCCGGGTAGCCTTCTATAGTCTTGCTTGAATCTTTAGGATCGAGAAAATCTCGCAAACTATTAATGGGAGCCCACTGAGTACTTCTCTGCTCCTCGATGCCAAGAGGCTGCCCATAAAAACATTCTATTTCCCTGAACCTTGCGCGCTTAAGCCAGTTTATAAGGCAGGAGAGTGTGGGGAGAAACCAGATACCTCTTGCCTTGGCATACCTGCCAGCGGGGACAAGAGCATGGGAATCATTACCAGGGATACCCTGACAATCAATAATTAGCTCTCCTCCAGGCCTTAAGCTGTCATAAATCTTTCGCAATAATCCCACGGGATCAGTATGGTGGTAAAGAATTCCCAAACAAAAAACGGTATCAAAAAACTTCGGGTAAAAATGTATATGCTCAACACCGAGTAGCTCAAAAAATAAATTTGGTACCTGTGCATATTGCTGAATCAATTGAAAATTAAGCCTATGTTTAGCATAGGGTTCGAATCCGATAACTACCTCGGGATTCTGAGCTGCCATGCGAAACATAAAATAACCGTTATGACACCCTATATCTGCAACTCTTCTACCCTGTAAGGAAGAGTAATGTCCATCCAAACGATTCCATTTAATGTCTGACCTCCATTCCGAATCTACTTCCGTACCAAAAAGATTGAATGGCCCTTTTTTCCAAGGAACAAAGGCCTTTAGAGCTTGATCGAAAGCTTGTTTTTCACTAGCTTGTAGCTCTTTTGGGTCCCCAATTTCCAACACATCTTGGGCAAGCTCGCACCTGATACTTTTAAACTTAGGGAGACCTTCGATTGCTGCAAGAAAAGGTGCTATTTTAGGATCGTGCAAGGAAGCGTCCGCTAGGTCTCTATGCTTTAATATCTCCTGTCGTTCTAGCCCAGTTTCATACCTATTTAGGTAATCATATTCATGCTTCATTTTATTGCCACGTAGGTTACAAAGTTATTCCAGCGCATTATTGGCTCACAGGCATAGAACCCGGCACCTTCAATGAGCGCTATTTGCTCTTCCATTGACAACGGAATTAGAACCTGATCCAGAGCTTCTTTCTTACGTTCAATCTCATTAAAAGAATAGCCTCGGTGAAACTTGAAATTCTCGTAAGAGCGGGTAAGCATTTCCTGAATTTGAGGGACTTTCGACCTAACCTTTTCACTAAGAAAAAGAATGCCACCCTTTTTAAGTCCAGCACAAATCTTCTCAAGAAGAGGTTGACGATGAATTACCTCGATAAATTGAAGGGTATAATTCATTATCACCATGGTCGCTTCGTTGTAATCTACATCAAGTGCGCTGCTGCAAATTAGCTGCAACTCATGATGACCTGGCATTTCAGCTAGTTTTTCGCGGGCCTGGTCCAACATTGAGCTAGATGTATCGATTCCTACAAATTCAGTTTTTTCTTTGATATGTTGAGATAACGCCAATAGAGTTGTACCAGTCGAACATCCAATATCATAGACCTTCCCTCCCCTTTGACAGTAATAATAAGCCCATTCAGCTAAACTATGGTTAACTTCTTCATAAAGTGGCACCGAACGCGAAATCATATTATCAAATACTTTAGCCACTTCATCATTGAATTCAAATGGTTTTGGGTATTTTCCCCATTCAAACAATTTGTCATAAGAGCCACTCAAGTTCAGCTTGTTTTGTTTTAGAGTTAGAGTTTCCATATTGTTGCCGGCCAAAAGATTCCAATAAAAGAGCAAAACATTTAGTTAAAAACTCAATTCTTATATAGATTTGTTTAGATAGGGAAAACCCTTTTTTTGATAGAGGAAGCAGATGAATCAGGCTATTTTCTAAATACCTGATATTATGAGCTAATTTTTTTGCAATTGAACTAGCAATCCTCTCCATCAAAGAGGGGTGCCCACAAACAGGAGTTCTACCATGCACCATCCCTTTCTCGTATTTGCCTCACCTTGCTATCAATACCTGCAAGACGAAATTTGCCTCAAAGGAGGGTATGAAAAAGGCATTATTGAGTTCAGAAGATTTACTGACGGGGAACACTACCTTCGGATTGACTCAAATGTTTCAGGTAGAGACGTTGTGGTCATTGGCTCTACTTTACCCGGAAACCATTTCCTAGAATTTTATGATCTGGCTTCAGGGCTAGTCCAGTACGGTGCTCGTAGTTTAACTCTGGTTCTACCGTATTACTCTTATAGCACTATGGAGAGAGCGACTCGTTTTGGCGATGTAGTCACTGCAAAAACTCGGGCCCGTATGCTTTCTTCTCTACCTCAAGCCTCTCTCTCCAATAAAATAGTAATGATAGACCTCCATAGCGAAGGAATCCCCCACTACTTTGAAGGCACCTTAAGACCTGTCCATATTTATGCAAGTGAAGTCATATCGGAAGTTGCTAAGTCTTGGGCAGGTAGTGAATTTGTTCTTGCATCTACTGACGCGGGCCGAGCTAAATGGGTCGAATCACTGGCAAGTAAATTAGGAGTAGAACCTGCATTCTTACTTAAAAAACGACTAGGAGATGAAAAAACCAAGGTGGTAGCACCTGCGAGCCCGATAAAAGACAAATCTGTTGTTATCTATGATGACATGATTAGATCTGGAAACTCCTTGATTGAGGCCGCGAAAGCCTACTCAAATGCTGGAGCAAAAACAATCTATGCATTATGTACCCACGGTATTTTTTCTTCGAATGCTATTTCAAGGCTACGTGACTCTTCCTTGTTTAAAAAAATTATGACCACCAACACAGTTCCGGGAACTGAAAAAATCAATGATAAGCTGATTGAGGTTAGGAGCATATGTCCCATGATAGTGGAATATCTGCATGGGCAAGAGGGGTTTTAAAAGGTATTTCGCATGACTGCAAAATGCTAAACTTAGATAGTATCTGTTATATATCGTATGATGATGAGGATTTAATGCCCAGCAAGTACTGGCTTATATCGGTATTTTACCTACTTATCTTCTTCAGCACTGCTGCATCTGCAAATAATGAAACCATTCTCCGAATCACAATGATGACAGAATTCGAAGAATTAAATCCACTTTTTGCACGCTTGTCAGGTAGCAAGTATTTACTAGGCTTCACTTCAAGACCGCTAATGCACATAAGCAGGCAAGGCGAAATCGTTTCTGATCTCTTAAATGAAATTCCTCCAGAAAAGTTAGAACCTTATTCTAAAGTAGATCAGCGAATAGCCGTTACTTTGAAGCTTAGAGATGATGTTTATTGGGCAGATGGATCCAAGCTAACGACTCAAGATATTGTCTATACCTTATCTGAAGCTAAAACTGAGATCAATAAGGTGCCAAACAGTCATATTTATAGTAAAATCGAAAAAATATTTATCACCTCTGCAAAACCTCAAGAAATGCGAATTGTTTTTACCATAAATGAGCCAAATTTGCTTAGGCAACTGGTAAACTTCCGCATTATCCCAAAACCTAAAGATAATATTAACTCATCAGTAAAACGCCAAAATTTTGATCCTTTGGACCAAAGGAACTACAATGGTCCTTATTATGTGTCCGGATTTCACCTAGGAAAGTCCATTAGTTTAATCCGCAATAAACACTTCAAAAACAACTCTTCGAATATTGAAAGAATAGAGATCTTGCTTCACTTCCACCAAGGAATAGTTGAAAATGAATTGGTCAAAAAAAATATAGACTTAATTCCTTCACCAGGATTTAGCTCAAAATTCGCTGAAATACTTAAAAAAAATAAAAACTTGAACAAAAATTTTAGCGCGTTCAGTGCTAGTAGCAACAAGTCAGTTCAAATGATACTTTCTACTCAGTTCGAAATCCTTAACGACCAAAAAGTAAGACAGGCTCTTAGTCTGTCGCTTCCTAAATTTAGCACTGAAGCAACTACTATTGCACATGCTCTCAGTACTTCTAGTAGTGCACACGATTCGGATCTACTATTGCGACTCCTGCAAGATGCCGGTTGGAGTTTAAAGAATAAATTTCTTAGAAATAAAAATGGCAAAAAACTTAAGCTAAACCTTACTATAACTAAGTCTCCAAAAAAATTACAAGAGCTAGCCGAACATATTAGACTAAGCTGGGAGCAAATTGGTATTGAAGTGAGAATCGTTGTCCTAGATCGCAAAGGGTTTTTAACAAAATCCTTAAGAGCTAACAATAAGCGGGCAACTATTCCTTTATTTATTTTGCAAGCAGGTCCGAAGCATGAAAGAACCAAGCTAAGAGAGTTACTTGCTGGAAATTTTAACTATAATGAATGGGTTGACCTCAAAAAAGCTAATAGCCCAAAAGCTTTCCTAAAGAATCAATTATTTGAACCAGCGTTTTCAAGTAATAGTCGTACCCATAATGTGCTGGACCAATTGATTACCGAAAACCTAGAGCAGGAAATGGTTTTTTTAAAACTATTTTATTTCCCAAAAGTAGCTCTGGTATCTAGCAGAATTAATGGACTAGTGCTCCAAAACTCTTCTTTTCCTGAGTCATATCATTCAACTTTTTGGAGCTTAAGCGATTGATATATTTATTTATAAAGAAAAGAGGTGTCAAATGACAAATTACATAAAACGCTGCTCCTTATGTGCCAATACTTTTGAATCAGCTGATGATATTTTAAACAAAGGCAACCGGATTCGTATCTGCACCTACGGAAATCTTTGGTTCAATTGTTCATGTGACTCTACCCTTTTTATACCAAAGGGAAAGTTCGAATGGTTCTCAGCAGACAAACTTATGAGCGGGGAAGCAAGAGAAATATACAAAAAATATGATCTCCTAGAAAAAATTCCTAAGATCCAACACAGCATAATGTCACTCCAAGAAGCTATAGAGGACCCAGACATTGACTATGTCAAAATAAAGGAAGAGCTAGAGTTGTCTCCTTCAATAGCAATCCTAACCCTCAATATGGCTTCCAATTTAAACCCACAGGGGGAGGAGGTAATTGACCTCAAGCACGCAATATCTCTGCTCGGGCGCAACACGCTTTCACAATTGGTACTATCTGCGTCTTTGGTGAATATTCAATTAGAGTCAAAACTCTACCAAATCCAGGATTTCTGGTTGGAAGCCTTAGCGTCTGGAAGTATATCACGAATAATCTACAAGAAATTTGGATTTAACTATCAAGACTCAAGCCTTGACAAAGTGTATATTTCAGGCTGCTTTGCGCAAGTGGGGAAGCTGGTTGGTGCAATTTGTTTTCCATCAAAAATTGATGAAATTTACAACATAATATCAAACCCCAGTACTATGACAACCTGGGAAAAAGCTACCGATATAACCAATGCTCCAAAAATGAGTCATCTAGGTGAAATCGCAACGGTGATTTGGGGCCTTCCAAACTTCGTAAAAAATATTGTCATATATTTTCAAAGCATCATGGAAGATGTCTCCCCACCCAAAACTCTCAGCATGCTTGAGTCAATTCAATTTGGAAATCTTATTTTTCATTGGCTAAACTCTTCTCCTCACTTAATCGACGTGAATAAGCTTAAGTATTTTCAAAATAAACTTGAAATTAATGACAAATCACTTGAGTCAATTGTTGAAAGTGTCTCTCACTGTAAAGAAAAAGTCGACTCAGTGGTTGATGAGATTGTGTAGCTCTGTCTTTTAGCCCAATCTAGGCCAGCCAAGCAGGGGAAATTTTCAATAAATTTCCCCCATTTTACTGCGCATCTTGCTTGAGGGATTGACATAAATCGTTAATATAAATTATATTTTTTGGCCATGAGCAATGCTTTGCATTTTAAGAAGAAGACATCTGCTTAAATGGCGTTATTGACATTGTCTGAGATAATTAGAGGCTGAACTCAGCATAATAAAGCGCTCTATTAACAAGATTTAGCGGTACTTTTCGAAGACGAAATCTAACGCTGAAGCTAATTGCGTCCGCATTAGAACGTTTATTTATAGCTCACTGTTCCAAGATTACGAGGATTCTTATGGAAGAAATGAATATCGGACACGACCGACCTGGCCAAGACTCTACTAAACTACACCAAGCCCCTGAGATGCTCAAAAAGCGCCGGCGATCTTCCGCAGACAAATACAGGTCGTTTGCAGAAGCGAAAGAATTTGCCAAGAGCTTGAATTTAAAGTCTAGAAAAGAGTGGCGCGAGTACGTAAAAGGACTTAAACCTGAAACCCAACCACAAAAGCCTGAGGATGTTCCTGCTCATCCCGACGGAATCTATAAGACCAAAGGATGGTTGGGCTGGAGAAACTGGCTTGGTACCGACAAGCCAAATAGCACTCAACAATTGCAACATTAGAGGCAAGTTTTAACTCTTTGCCCCAGCTTGCTCTCGATAATTCTTTATAGCCATCTGCGCAAATAGCACAAGTTTGCCAGTTTCCAGAGGCTTGTCGATGGTGTAAATATTTTCGTAAGCATTAAGCTCTTGAAACCGTTCCTTCATCAGGCCGGACATCACAACCACAGGGATAGCACTAATCTTCCTGATTTTTTTAACCAAAGAAATTCCATCCAGGTCGGGCATAAAAATATCGGTTATTATAAGATCTAATTGCCCATTGTCTGCAAAAATCTCAAGTGCTTTTTGCCCACTAGTAGCTGTCAGAACATTTGCAATCGATCTAAAAGTTGCAGAAACAAGTTCGACAATTGCCACTTCATCATCAACAATCAAGATGGTTTTCTCATCTGAATTATTAGCACTAGGAGCCTGCTTCGAAGGGACTTCATGAGGGAGAACGTGAGGTTTTTGACTAAGTTCACCTTGGGGGCCAGAGTACGATAATGAAGTGAAATACAGTTCCAGGCGCTTGTAAATATCATCTACAGACGGTTGGTGTTGAGGGTTGCTAACGACAACATTTGCCCAATCTAGAAGTCGCTGTTGACAGTCCAATAAAAGCGAAACAAGATTTTGGTCTACACCAAGGTTACCTTCCCTGAGGTGATAAATAAGCTCTTCTATTCTATGGACGAGGTTGCCATATTCAGTGAGGGCTACGCAATGAGAAGAGCCCTTGAGGGTATGTAAGACCCGAAAAAGCTTGTCACATTGAGATTGTTCATAGTTCTTTTCCATCTCAACGCAGATCAAGGACCACTTATTTAAAAGTTCCGCAGCTTCGTCTTGGAAAGCTTCATAAACCTCCTCACTTAATAAATCTTCATCTTCTTCATGAGGAAAGTCATTCATATAATTCATCTCAATAAGTTTTGCCAATAGACGGCGAACGGTACTGGTTCATTATAGCATTGCTTGCCAATACTCAAAGGCACATGGTTTAAGCTCAAGGCTAGATTTTGTCATGCCCTGTCTCAAAGGGGTGTTGGGGCTCTCCCACATTTCAACCATTTGCATATGGTAGAATTCCTTACTAGCCTTTTTCCAAAAACCTTTGAAGATGAGAGACAAAGAAAACTTTGTAAGCTAGATCAAAATTAATTTAGGCTTAGCAAGTTTTCAATCTTTCCCATAAGATCCCGACTTAGCTCGGAATTATCTATTGCTATGTCATGATGGACTTTCTGATACCAAGTTAACTGTCGTTTCGCATACTGCCTTGTAGCCACGATTATCTTCTCAAGCAGTTCAGATCTTGCCAACGTCTTATAATGAAGGTGCTCTACAACCTGCTTATATCCGATACTTAACATTGGCTTTGCATTAACTGGACATCCTCTTGCCAACAAAGTGCGTACCTCTTCAATCAAACCAAGCTCCAACATCTCCGCGGCTCTTTTCGCGATACGCCTATGCAGTTCAGGTCGAGGACGGTTTAAAAAAATGACTCCAGTTGGAAGAAAGCTTGCTTCCACGGACTTTCCAGTTAGCTCACCAACCGTTTTTCCTGACAATATATTTATTTCTAGTGCACGAGTGACACGAAATTTATCCTTAGGGTGGAGCTGCTGCGCTCGCTCAGGGTCAAGGCTTGTTAGCTGTTCGTAGAGTTCTCTTACATCTTGTAAGTTCAGATCTTTCCTTAGTTTAGTATCAGAGGGTAACTCATGGAAAGACTCTCCCCACAAAAACCTAAGATAAAGTCCTGAGCCTCCCACTACTATTGCCAGTTTTTGGCGTTGATTAATTTCCCATATTCGGGAGCGTGCCATGGCAGCAAATCTCGAAGCGTCGAAGTCCTCATTCCAAGCAGCGCAGTCAAGCAAATGATGAGGCACGCTCTCTTGCTCTGTAAGATTAGATTTTGCCGATCCGATATCAAACCCACGATAAACTTGCACCGAATCGCAATTGACCAATTCCGCATCTAAGGCTTTCGCCAAGTTCAGAGCCAGGCTTGATTTTCCACTAGCTGTTGGGCCTATCACGGAAAGAAATCTTGGCTTTGCATTGGCCTTGCTAACTGGAGCACATTGCCTATTATCGATCAAACCATGCCTCCACCGTAGATTTAGAAAACCACCGGAATACCCTGCGCCCATGCGGGCAATTATGGTAGAAATCAACACTTCTAGCATCCCTAATCAAGATCTTGATCTCTTCGAAGGTAAGCTCTTCACCTGCTCTAACCGCACTATGACAGGCCAAAGTTGCTAAGGTATGATGACTCAAAGGGCTTCCTAAAATTTCATCCTCTGCCGCCTGATTGATAGGTTTTGCCAGATCTTCAAAGAGCAGTTCAAAACTCTTACCCGTCAAGATCGAAGGAACAGCAAACACCTCAATTGCGTTGTCACCACATCTTTTGAACTGAAACCCTGAAGTATGCAGAAACCTAAAGTTTTGATCCAAGAAATCAGAAGTTTGTGTGGATACATCAACCACCTCAGGAACGAGAAGTGGCTGGGTGCTTAGCAATAAATCCTTATCATGGAGAAGTTTTTCGAAGAGAATTCTTTCATGGAAAGCATGTTGATCTACAGCCAAAAGGTGCTTTTCACCCTCAAATAGCAGATAACACTTACTATAACAGCCAATGTACTTAAGTAGGTCCCAAGGGATAGCTTCTTCTTCGCCTGGACCTTTCAAACTTGCTTCGTCTGTTAAGTTAAGAGAAGTTTGCGAATGCATTATAGTTCTTGGCTTAGCATCCCACCTATTATTAGCAAACCCTAATGTTTTGCGTGAAGAGCTCGTTACTGGTTGAGATGGCATTACAAATTCTGCAACTTCACTTTTTTGATACCCTTGTGGATCAGTCTCAGAGTCTGATGGAACTTCGTTGCAAAGACTTGAATTCACAGCAGGAGGATGAATCAGTGCCTGAGGTTTTATTGAGGTCCCTCTATTAGCATCAGCCCAGTTTAGACCTCTGATACCATTTCTCACACCCATTGCCAAAAGACCTTGAACCTCTCCCGAGTACTGAAACCTAAGCTCAGTTTTTGCAGGATGTACATTGCAATCTACCAATCCAGGGTCACAGCCAAACAACACAACCGCAACGGGAAAACGTCCCTTGAGTAGATGAGATTGGTAACCTCTGAGCAAGCCATAACGAAGAGTTTTATCCTTTACCCAACGCCTGTTAACAAAACAAAGCATTTGCCTAGTGGTTGCCTTTTCAATTCCTGGAGGCGAAACCAAAGCTTCGAAACTGCCGTATTGGTTTTCCTCTTCAATGAAAATAAGGTTTTCAACAGTTTCGGCCCCCCAAACCTCCTCCAGCCGTTGACGTAAAACTTTCTCACCAACTTTTTGTTTCTGAACTTGTTCATCAGAAATAGCTAGTGGATTGGTACGAAACTTTTCTTTACCATTATGCAAAAGAGAGAAGCCCACCTCAGGACGAGATATCGCTAGACTTTGCACCAACTCCAAGCAATGAGAAAATTCCGTGTTCGCGGACTTGAGAAATTTTTCTCTGGCTGGGACATTATAAAAAAGGTTTTCTATGGTTATGCTAGTACCTGCAGGTCCGTTCCAGGGGTGGGCTTCAATTTCAACACTTCCTCCTTCGACGACTAGTTTTACCCCTTCACTTTCTTGAGGCTGCCTACTTGCTAGACTTAAGCGGCTTATACTAGCAATTGAAGCAAGTGCCTCACCTCTAAAGCCCATGCTGCTAACTTGAAATAAATCTTCATCACTCGAAATCTTACTAGTTGCGTGCCTTGTAAGAGCCAAAGGTACATCTTCCGATGGAATGCCTAATCCATCATCTCGGATGGTAATACGTTTTTTTCCACCTTCTTCTAATTCAATTTCAATTTTAGAGGATCCTGCATCCAACGAATTCTCAAGCAGTTCTTTGACCACACTCGCTGGCCGTTCAACCACTTCACCAGCTGCAATCTTGTTAATTATATGATCTTCGAGTAAATGTATCCGACCCATGGGTAAACCCTTGTCCTCTAATCTCTTGAACTAGGTAACGACGATATGAACACTTCCTATATCACAAGCGCGCAAAAAGCCAATCAACTTCCACTATTCGAATGGGGAGAAGTTGCATTCATCGGACGTTCCAATTGCGGTAAGTCATCACTATTAAACACTCTTTTGGAACGCAAAAATCTAGCAAGAAGTAGTTCAACTCCTGGAAGAACCCAAATGATCAATTTCTTTATGGTCAGCCGCCAAAAGGAACAAGCCCTTGTCTTAGCTGATTTACCTGGATATGGATTTAACGTCGCATCAAAGGACGTAAGAAAGCACTGGAACGAATTAATGGGAGCCTATGTTGAAAGGAATTCAATTCTAGAGTTTATTTGTCTCCTAGACTGCCGACGCTCTCCTGATGACTTTGAAATCGACTATTGGAAGTTCCTTTGCAAAAAGGTTCCTATCATCCTTGTTCTGACCAAAGTGGATAAAGTAAGTCAAAAAGATTGTTCTACTAAAATTAAAAAGGTTACTGAGCTGCTCGACTCTCATAGCATCGCACATAAAGGAATATACCCGATTTCAAACCTCAAGAAGACTGGAATCAAGAAACTCCGCGAGACAATCTACGCCCATATACCGGAATAATAAAGTAAGTGACCAAAGGAAACTCAGAAATAAGGTAACTAGCTTCCCACCCATTAGTGAGTAGCTTACCTCCCATTAAAAGAGGTGGCCAGATGAAGATAGCTTAGTCTAAGACCGCTTGTCTCTTAAGAACTTTTTCACAAATGTCCCACAGGTCTGACTTAGAATCCATTGGCCGCATAAAAGAACCCAAACGATGGGCTAGCAAGCCTGCTAACTCGTGAGGAGCTAGTCCTTTACTCTCAAGAGCATCAATCAGCACAGAATCTATGGCATCTGAAACCTGTTTAAGCTTCATAGCTTCACTGGGCTTGCACTTATCTTCGGGAAATTTGATTACCTTACCCATTTAGTCTCCTTGAACTTGTGGTAACTATCTAGATTATCGGTAAGATTGGCCATACTACTTTAGTCAAAATCCATTTCCTTTTTTAAGTTAACGCTTTATTGGTATAACAAGCAAGCCACCTGGGTCATTTCTCTCATGCAACCAATTAGTCCAAGAGACGAAATGAGCCGAAATTTTTGCAATTTGTGGGGTAAATTATGAGCATGAAAAGATATGATCTCGTGGTAATTGGTGCAGGGCCTGCAGGGGAAGTTGGGGCGATAAGAGCCGCGCAACTTGGAATGAAAGTTGCTCTTATAGAAAAAAACGAACACCTAGGAGGTACCTGCCTAAATTGGGGATGCATTCCAACTAAAGCCTTAATCGAGTCCGCAAAGATTTGGACCAAGATTAACCACTTAGAGGATCAAGGTTTCTCAATAGGAACTCCTGAATATAGCTGGGCCAAGATCTTGGAACGCAAAGAAAAAATTGTTGGCGCACAGAGAAAAGGCCTAAAATTTCTGATGAAGAAAAACAAGATTGATGTCTTTCATGGTACCGCAGGATTCGCAGGTCCGACTGTTTTAAATATTACGAGTGGCGACTCGAATGAATCCATCGAATCAAAACATGTACTTCTAGCAACGGGATCTCGGGTAAGAGAACTAGGTTTTGCTCCCTCGAACGGCAGAAATATATTGACGTCAGATAGCATACTCAGCATCGACCGGGTACCTAAATCCCTTGCCGTCATTGGTGGAGGAGTCGTAGGCATGGAATTTGCCAGCCTTTTTGGCAGGTTTGGATCCCAAGTTACTGTAATTGAACTCATGCCTCAAGCCCTACCATTTGAAGACCCAGAGTGCGTTAAAGAAGTGGTCAGAAGCTTTAAAAAACAAAGTGTGGTGGTTGAAACCGGGTCAAAACTCACTGCGATCAAGGATAATGGCGACAATTGCACTGTCAGCGTTGAAGGCAAGGATGACCGAGACTTTGAGGTTGTCCTTATTTCTGTGGGTCGTGAACCCGTTCTTGAAAACTTGGACCTCGCTAGTGTCGGAGTAGATCTGGATGAAAGAGGTTTTGTAAAAGTGGATGCTCACTACCAGACAAGCATACCCAACATTTTTGCTGTAGGAGACATCCTCAGTACGCCTGCACTTGCTCATACTGCTTCTGCAGAAGCAAAGCATGCCGTGGAAATTATTGCTGGCCACACTCCTCCGATTATCAACTATGAGGCAAACCCATCAGCGGTCTACACCTACCCAGAGGTAGCAAGCATTGGCCTCAAAGAAGAGACTTTGAAAGAAAAAAGCATCGACTATGGAATTGCTAAATTCCCATTTGCTCCTCTTGCGAAAGCTAAGATTGAAGATGCTACTGAGGGCTTTATCAAAATCCTTTATGATCCGAAATATAAAGAAATCCTCGGAGTCCATATTGTTGGTGCGAAAGCGACAGAGTTAATTTCTGAATTTGTTCTTGGCAAACTTCTTGAGACAACCGTAGATGAGATTGGCCAAGCGATCCACCCTCACCCAACAATTTCAGAAACCATAATGGAAGCTGCTCACGTGGCTGAAGGTGGAGCAATCCACCTTTAAATCCTTTATAAAGCAAGCAATGCACCGATATACTAAATCTTAATTTTCCTTGCTACTTCAGTAGCAAGTATGTTCCAGCATATCAAATGAGGGACTTTATTGTGACACATGAGTGCATTCCAGTTCAGCTTCCGTCTATGGGAGAAGGAGTCAACGAGGCTACGATCGTAAAATGGTTAAAGCAAAAGGGTGAAAAAGTCCAAAAAGATGAGCCTTTAATCGAAGTATCCACTGACAAAGTAGACACAGAGGTTGCTTCTCCATCCACAGGCTATTTGGTAGCCATTTATACCGAAGAAGGCAGCGTCGTCGAGGTGGAACAAGTGATGGCCTATTTAGCTGCCAGTCCAGACATTGAACCTCCAAAACTTCCTACCCAAGTCCAGCCACCAAATCAAAAAAAGGCCGGAGCCCCTGCAGCTAAGCATGTATCACAGCACCATACGCCTTCAATACCGGGTAATTCAGCTTTTACTAACTTGCCGATAAGTCCAGGCTCCTACGCTGGGGTCATTAGATCTTCTCCGCTAGTAAAAAAGATGGCAAAAGAACACAGTCTAAACCTTAATTATGTGCAAGGCACTGGCTTATACGGGCGGATAACCAAAAAGGACGTCCTTAGCTTTATAGCTGCTGGTGGAAACCGCCATGTGCATCCAGGCACAATTCCAACCTCATCAGATGAGAAAGTGTCTCTAAAAACTAGCTTCAGAGATGGTCAAGAATACTTGGAGGGGGTCAGAGTAGAACGCAAGAAAATGAGCAAGATGCGCAAACTCACTGCTGAACACATGCTACAATCAGTGAAAACTTCTCCCCATGTAACCACGACTTTTGAGGTTGATCTTGAACGCATCAGCCACATTAAAAAAGAGATTACTGACAGTTTTCGAGAAGAGTATGGTCAAAAAATAACCTATACATCTTTTTTTATCGAGGCAGCGATTTACGCTCTCAAGCTCCACCCTCAGATGAATTCCTCTGTAGATAATGATGAGATCCTCTACAAGGATTCCGTAAACATAGGTTGCGCTGTTGCTATTGACTCGGGCCTCATAGTTCCTGTTATCAAGCAGGCCAATGAACTCACACTGGGTCAAATAGCCCAAGCATTAGGAGACCTAGTCAGCCGTGCTAGAAACAAAAAGCTCAAGCCAGAAGATATTGCAGGAGGAACATTTTCCATTACCAATCCAGGAATGTATGGAAGCATTCACTCCCAACCAATTATCAATCAGCCTCAGGTTGGAATTATGAGCATCGGTGCGATCGTGCAACGTCCAGTAGCCATCGAAGGTAAGGTTGTAATTCACCCACTCTGCCAAATCGGAATTACTTTCGACCACAGGCTTATTGATGGGGAAGGTGGTGCGAAATTTTTAGCCGATATTAAACGCTATCTTGAGACTTACGAATTGCGATAGACCTCCCTATTGAGGTTTATTGCCATCTCTAATGGATTTTAAGGAGATAATACAAATCCAGCAATTTAGCGCTGATCTACCACTAGAAAAAAATCCAAAAAATTCTACACAAACTATAAGCAGAAAATTCTTACTCATCTCTAAGAAAACAAAGACCTCAACTTCAAAAGAAGCCTTGATGAAGTCGGTCTAAAAGATGGGGCTTTCTATAAGGGGGGAATAAAAATTCATCTATATCAAAATGTTATAAGAATTCAATGGGCACACACCTTTATTAAGAGGCCTCAAAGCCTTGTCCTTCTCCACTTTTAAGGTACATTACACCAATTGACAGTGGGCCAGCGAAGGTGTACAATACCGCCTTCTCATAATGGCTAGTGCGAAGCTATTAAAAAAACCTTCATTATCTTTAATGAGTCGTGTCCCAGGAGATAACTTTGTCTATGAAAGCAACTGTAGAAGAAATTAATAGTGTTCAACGTAGGTTGAAAGTTGTGGTCTCCTCGGAAGCCGTGAATAAAGCCTTTGATACCGCCTATCAAAAGCTCAAAAAAAAGGCAAAAATCCAAGGCTTTCGGCCCGGGAAAGCTCCCATACATGTGATCAAGAAGCTTTATGGCGCCAGCGTTTCTTATGAAGTTGGAGAAAGCCTGATAAACGACAATCTGTTTACCGCAATAAATGACCAAGGTGTAAAGCCTGTTGCAAGTCCTTTTGTTGAAGTAAAAGGATCACCAAGTTGTGACAGCGAGTATGAATTCAGCGCAGTGGTAGATGTCATGCCTAGCATTGAAGTTAAAGATCAGCACAAAGGCCTACAAATAGATTGCAAGGAATACGAAGCAAACGACGCCAGTCTGGACAAAGAACTAACCGCTTTAACACGCCGCCATGCTAAAACATCTGCCTTGGAAGACGTTCAAACTCCTGCTACAGAAGGTCAATTAGCTGTCATTTCCCACACAGCTAGTATTGATGGCCAGGACTTGAAGGACATGGATGTCAAATCAACTCCCGTTGCATTAGGCCGCGGAGAGATCTTCCCTGAGTTAGAATCTGCCATTTTGGGCATGAAAAAAAGCGAGACCAAGGAAGTTGACATCAAGATTCCCGCCGACTTCGGCGACAAAGAACTTGCAAGTAAAGTCGTTCACTTTAAGATCTCACTTGACGACCTTTATCTAGTTGATTTTCCAGAATTAAATGATGATTTTGCCAAGGATAACAATTTTGATTCTCTTGCTGAATTAAAAGATTCCTTAAAAAAGCAACTTGATGACACTGCAAAAAACATGACCAAGCAAGAACTAGAAGGCCAACTACTTCGTAGCTTGATTGAACGAGTTCCTTTTGAAGTCCCACCTGCGATGGTTGACCAGGTTATTGATAGCATGATTGGTGAATTAAGGTTCAAAGATAAGAAAGATCAAGAAAAAGCTCTCAAAGACGAAACCATCCGCAAGAGATTTAGAGCTGAAGCTAAAGTAAAAGCTCAGAATACTATTATTCTTTGGGAAGTGATTAAAAGTGAAAAGCTTGAAGTCAGTGATGATGAAATCAAAGAACATGTCTCCAAGTTTGCTCAAGATGGTGATGAAAATGTCGAGCAACAGGTCTCTAACACAATCAGTAAATTTGGAGAACGCATTCGCGAAAATCTCTTATTTGAAAAAGCAATTAACTTCCTAGCCGAAAATGCAAAAGTAAACAAAGAAGCTGCAGTGCTGTAAGTTCAAAAATTTACAGTCCTTCTTCTCCTTTCTTCTCTTATTTTTCCCGAAAAACCTTGAATAAAACTTATTTACAGAACTCTTTGTATTAAAGAAATCAGATTACATGACGAAAGAAATTACGAAGAATCTTGTCTTAGGGATATTTCTGACTTATGGTGAACAGCGGGAGTATCTGCTCTGTTGTAAACGAAGGCGCTCATCATATTTTAGGAGCTGATTAAAAATGTCACTCATACCCATGGTTATTGAAAACACAAGTCGCGGAGAGCGAAGCTTCGATATCTATTCGAGATTGCTTAGAGACCGGATCATTTTGCTGGGCACTCCGGTTATGGACGAAGTAGCCAATGTGATTGTTGCACAGCTGCTGTTTTTAGAAAGCGAAGACCCCGACAAGGATATCCATCTATATATTAACTCCCCAGGAGGCTCAGTAACTGCTGGAATGGCTATCTACGATGCCATGCAGCACATTAGGCCAGATGTGCGAACTTACTGCATTGGTCAGTGTGCCAGTATGGGTGCATGGTTGCTTGCGGCTGGGGAACATGGAAAGCGCTATAGCTTACCAAATGCCCGTATTATGATCCACCAACCTTTAGGTGGTGCCACTGGACAGGCGACGGATATAAATATTCAAGCCCAAGAAATTATAAACCTAAAACATCGCATGTGCGGCTTGTTAGGAAAACACACTGGACGAGATCCAGAGCAGATAATAAAAGATATCGATCGTGATAACTTTATGTCTGCCCAAGAAGCTAAAGATTATGGCCTGATAGACGAAGTTGTAGGCAGCGTCAAGAAGAGTAAGAGCCCGGAATCGGATCATAGCGATCCAGTAACTTGAATGTGTTGGCTTTGTTAAAAAAGGCAACTCCGGTTTTAAGGAGGAAATGAAATGGCGGCTAAGGACAGCGGGTTGCATTGTAGCTTTTGCGGCAAAGGTCAGCGAGAGGTAAAGAAATTGATCGCTGGCCCTAACGTCTATATCTGCGACGAATGTATCCAGCTTTGCAACGATATTATCGCTGAAGAGGTGGAAAAAGAAGAGCTCCTTGATCCTGGTGGAAAGGTTCCAAATCCAAAAGACATTCGCAAGATCTTAGATGATTATATTATAGGGCAGGATCAAGCAAAGAAAACTCTTTCAGTAGCGGTACATAACCACTACAAGAGAATAGATTCCAAAGTCAAAGAGAAAGACGAAGAGGTCGAACTTGCCAAATCAAACATTTTGTTGATTGGCCCAACTGGTAGCGGCAAGACTTTGCTAGCACAAACACTTGCACGCATCCTCAATGTTCCATTCACCATTTCAGATGCAACTAACCTCACCGAAGCCGGCTATGTTGGTGAAGACGTAGAAAATATCATTTTGAATTTGCTTCAAAGTGCTGATTATGACGTGGAGTTAGCGCAACGAGGGATCGGCTACATTGATGAGATTGATAAGATTGCCAGAAAAGGTGAGAACCCTTCCATTACCCGAGATGTTTCAGGGGAAGGTGTGCAGCAAGCCCTTCTTAAAATAATCGAAGGCACTATTGCAAATGTTCCTCCTAGAGGGGGGCGCAAGCATCCTCAGCAAGAATTCCTACAAGTAGACACAACTAATATCTTATTTATTTGTGGCGGCGCTTTTGCTGGGTTGGAACAAATCATTTCTCAGCGTATAGAAGTTAGTTCAATGGGTTTTGGCGCTGACCTTAAATCCAAGAATCGCGAGCGAAAAGATATTCTCCTTAAGGTAAGAACTGAAGACCTCATGAAGTTCGGCCTAATCCCTGAATTTATTGGCCGCGTGCCCGTGGTTTGCGCGCTATCTGAACTTGATGAAGAAACACTCATTCAGATCCTCACTCAGCCTAAGAACGCTATCGTAAAACAGTTCAAAAAACTCTTTGAGTTTGAAAACGTAGATTTAAAATTTACCGATGGTTCGCTGCGCGCGGTTGTGAAAGAAGCTCTGAAACGAAAAACAGGCGCCAGGGGTCTTAGAGCTATTCTCGAAGAATCAATGCTGGATATCATGTACGATATGCCAAGCCAAAAAGACCTTAAAGAGGTGATCATTACCGAAGAATGTATAGATCTAAATGCTGACCCCATCATGGTCTTCCGTTCGGAAGCTGAGCAAAAAGAACTCGCTGAGCAGGAAAAAAAAGATAGTCCTGCAAAGGAGTTTGGGGCGGGTTCAAGCCACTAACATCCATTAATTACTCGGAGGAGTGGCACTTCATCGAGATTTATACAATCATCCTCACTCGCCTAGGAACTATCTTTAAGTTAAAATACTAGTATAACCATCCCATAAACCACAAATCATAATGCAATTCCTGGGGGAAATGCCGATACTCTTTGTAACAACATCTTTTTACTAGGAGGATGTCTCATCATGCCAGACGGACATGAAAAAAAAGATCAGAAAATTAAGATCCCCTTACTCCCATTAAGAGACATCCTTGTGTTTCCCGCAACTGTCGTACCCTTATTTGTGGGCAGGGATAAATCTATTCAAGCTTTAGAGCATGCAATGGCAGCAAATAAAGAGATCCTGCTTGCTGCGCAGATTAAAGCTAAAACCAATGACCCAGAAATCGAAGACATCTATCGAGTTGGCACCATCTCAAATATCTTGCAGCTTCTAAGGCTCCCCGATGGAACTGTCAAAGTACTTGTGGAAGGCCACTCCCGCGCTCGTATTCATGATTATGTTCAAACTGAAAATTTTTTCTTCGTTGAAGCCTCTACGTTAGAGGAAGAAAGTGCAGACAGTGTAGAAAATGAAGCATTAGTCCGTACAGTCAAAATGGCTTTTGACAACTACGTTCGCTTAAATAAACGTATTCCTCCTGAAATGCTACTATCCATTTCCCAGATAGATAACGAATCAAAATTGGCCGACACCCTTGTAGCCCATTTGTCCAACTTAAAATTGCAGGACAAACAGAAGCTATTGGAAGAAGCAAACCCCAGAAAGCGTTTAGAAGAACTCTATGGCTTCATCCAATCAGAGATTGAGATAATGAGGGTTGAGAAAAAAATTAGAGCCCGTGTAAAACGGCAAATGGAAAAAACTCAGAAGGAATATTATTTAAACGAACAAATGGCAGCTATCCAAAAAGAGCTGGGAGACAAGGATGACTCCCATTCTGAAATCTTAGAAATGGAAGCTCTCATTAAAAAGAAAAACCTCTCTAGTGAAGCAAAAGAAAAGCTTGCCAAAGAGGTAAAAAAGTTAAAGTTCATGTCTCCAATGTCAGCCGAAGCAACTGTAGTGCGAAACTACATAGAGACTGTTCTTTCTTTACCTTGGAATGAGTATACAAAAGATGTTAAAAACCTAGCTTATGCTGAAGCAGTATTAAACCGCGATCACTTCGGGCTGGAGAAAGTTAAAGACCGAATCCTTGAATACCTTGCTGTCAAGAATTTGGTTGATCTGATGAAAGGACCAATCCTCTGTTTGGTTGGACCTCCAGGTGTCGGAAAGACATCACTCGCTCGCAGCGTAGCTGAATCGCTCAGCCGAAAATTCATTCGCATTAGCTTCGGGGGCGTTAGAGATCAAGCTGAGATCAGAGGACATCGAAAAACCTATATAGGTTCCATGCCTGGCAAGATCATCATGAGCATAAAAAAAGCTGGTTCGTCCAATCCAGTCATACTCCTGGATGAGGTTGACAAGATCAGTCAAGATTATCGTGGAGATCCCTCAGCAGCCTTATTGGAAGTCCTCGATCCTGAGCAAAACATAAATTTCAACGATCACTACCTTGACCTCGACTACGATTTGTCCAAGTGCTTATTTATCGCAACAGCTAACTCATTGGATGGTATACCACTGCCTTTATTAGATCGGATGGAACTTATTAGCCTCGCAGGCTACACCGAAGAGGAAAAATTACAAATTGCGCATAAATACCTCGTTCCAAAACAGATAAAAGAAAATGGACTTGCAGATAAGAACATTACTTTTCATCAAAAAGCCATAAAAGAGCTTATTCAATACTATACTCGAGAAGCTGGGGTACGAAATTTAGAGCGAGAAATAGCCTCAGTTCTTAGAAAATCAGCACGTAAGCATATGAAAAAGTTTTCCAAGGATGCTATTGAGCATGAAGAAGAGTCAAGTAAGCCAGTTGAACGAAAACCTATTATTTCTGGCAAGCAGATAGAGATTGATCCAAACGACACAGACGAGCCATTAGCAACAGAGGCCCTAGCCGATGGTAAACCTGAAGAAGAGATTACTCCCGACTCATACTTGGATATTCCAGCAGAAGAAGTAGAGATCAAAGAACAAATAACAGCAAAATCTATTCAAAAATATCTTGGACCAAGAAAGTACAGAATCGGTTTACAGAATGACAATGACGAAGTGGGTCTTTGCACTGGCTTAGCTTGGACTTCGACAGGCGGGGAATTGCTGATGATCGAGGTTGCAATTCTTCCAGGCAAGGGAAAACTAACCATTACAGGTAAGCTTGGTGATGTCATGCAAGAATCGGCTCAAGCAGCTCTAAGTTATGTCCGCTCAAGAGCTGAATTTCTTGGCTTAGAAGAGGAATTTTACCAAAAAATTGATATCCATATACACGTTCCTGAGGGAGCAATTCCAAAGGATGGGCCATCTGCTGGCTTGTGCATGGCAACTGCCTTGACCAGCGCCCTTACCAATCGCCCTATTAGCAAAAACATTGCTATGACAGGGGAAATCACCCTGCGAGGCCGCTCTCTACCAATAGGAGGATTGAAAGAAAAAGCCCTCGCAGCACACAGAGGTGGAATTTCAAAAGTCATCTTTCCAATAGATAATGTTAAGGATCTTCACGATATTCCTAAAACCACCAAAAAGGATATGGAGTTCGTCCCAGTTTCCCATATGGATGAAGTCCTCATGCATGCCTTGGTATGGAATCATAAGGATGGCGATGAAGGAGAAGATGAGCTATTTCGCAAGCTAGAAAAAATCACTGAGGCAAATGCTAAAGAAGCATCCATCTCACTGACCCACTAAGCTCACTTTCTCTTATTCCCACCTTTGCCTCTAAACTTTTCAGCTAAAAATCCGATGCTCATGTAAGTCAACATTTTATACATTAGGTTGCTTACTTATGGCTGAAAATGAAAAATCCTCAGAAGAATTAGTCGCATTTGTCGAGGAGCTAAAGAGTAAGTGGGTTGCAACCATAGATGCACTCGTAGACCCACTCATAATTGTAGATTTAGAGTATACAATCACCAAAGCAAATCGCTCCATGGCTGAATTTACCCAGCATAAGGATATCCCCGATATATTAGGGAAGAAATGCTATAAAATATTTGCAAACCGAGACAAGCCATGTGATGGATGTATGATGAAGCAAGCATCCCAAACAGGCAAACCATGCAACTATAACCTCAAAGATGTACGCAAAAACTATTTCTTTGAAGTAAGCTCTCAACCCGTATACAGCTCCACGGGTAAGATGGAGGGGTGTGTACAGGTATACCGAGACCGCACCGAAGCTAAGGCTTTGCAGGAACAGCTTGTTCAAAGTGAGAAGCTTGCTTCCATAGGACTACTAGCTGGGGGAATCGCCCACGAAATAAACAACCCTTTGGGGGGGATTCTTATTTTTTCTCAAATGCTTATGAAAGAAATGCCTGAAGACAGCCCATTTTATTCTGATGTGAAGGAAATTGAAGCTGCAACCCAGAGATGTAAGGGAATCGTTGAACGACTTCTCGACTTTGCTAGAAGTCAGCCATCAGATATCAGACCCAAAGAAAAAAGCCCTATCGATGTTACAGAAGCTCTGAGGAGCGCCTTGAGGTTTGCTAAAGTCCACAGCAATGCTAAAAAAACTGAAATCACCGAGACCTGGTCAAAAGATAGACTCCTCGTTGTAGGTGACCGAAATAATTTTATACAATTATTTCTGAATCTTATGCAAAATGCTTTCCAGGCCATGCCTGATGGTGGCAGCCTTCACCTGAAGTCGTACAAAGAAACCCGGGGAGATGTAGAAATGGGAATTTGGGAAATTGAGGATTCGGGTATAGGCATTGATGATGGTCACCTTCCCAGGATATTTGACCCATTCTTTACCACAAAAGAACCAGGTGAGGGGACAGGCCTTGGTCTATCCATTTGCTATGGCATCTGTCAGGAAGTTGGAGGGGTGTTAGAAGCAGAAAGCAAGATCAATGTGGGAACTACTTTTAGAGTTGTTCTACCTATCTGTTATGACCAAAGGGAAATCTCCAAAGAACTAAATGCCCAGAGTTCGAAATAAGCACTTGGGCCCATTGATTCTCAAAAAAATTCTTTGCAATGGAGAGGTCTTCAGATAAGTACCTAAGATCCCTCGATTTTGCTCAGAATGACTCGAATTTGAGCCAATCTTCGATATATTTTTAGATTACGAGATTTAGAATTTAAGCTCCAGCTTTGGGTTCAATACATAAACTCTTTTATATAATCTAAAATAGAAGTTGGGTCGCCAAACGGTTTTGATATAAATCCTAGGTTTTGCTTCCCTCCAGAAAAGCCCAGGGTATCGATACTTACAAGATGACCGCTTATTAGAATAAATTTAGTGTTTGGAGACTGTTCAACAATCTTATTAATCAACAAGATCCCGTCCATTTCTGGCATCTTAAAGTCGCTGATAACTAGATCGAAGCTTTGTTGGCTTGCCATTTTCAAAGCTGAATTTGCCGAGCTAGTATGATGTACTTCATAAAATTCTTCCAAATAACACTTCAACAAATCGCAAATTTCGGACTCATCATCTACGATCAAAACCAACGGCTTGATTTCTGGACTAATTTTGACTGCTTCGTTAGCTTGTTTGAGAGCTCTATTTTGTGTAGATGAATTGCTTTCAATTATTTTACCTTCATGAACAGGTAAGCGGATTAGAAAATTTGCTCCCCCATCTACTTCTTCAATATCAATCTCGCCTCCTATCCCGACCACAACTGACCAAGCAATTGACAAGCCAAATCCTACACCAGTCACCTCGTCCTTACTGGAAGTAAAAGGGTCAAAAATTTTGAACTTTAAGTGCTCGGGGATACCACCGGCATGGTCAACAAAGGAAATAAGAATTTGCTTATTTTTTTTAGCATCAAATTGGGAAGTGATTGTTATTGAGCGATCACTTATTGTAGGGTAGCGCTCGTAAGCTTCAATACTATTGAGTACAAGAATTTGAAAAACTCTAGCAAGCTGCATTTTATTTGCCTCAACCAAGAGCTGTTCATCTTTTTTATCAAGCTCGAAGTTTACCTTAGCTAACTGCATCCGCTCAGAAAACATAATTGGGGCATTTTGTAAGAGCTCATTAACATTGAAAACTGATAAATCTTCAGGTTGATCAAGATTTGAAAATGATCGCAAATGATTAATTATAATCTTCATTCTACTTACATTTTCAATTATCTTTTTGCTGTAACTGTTTGCTTTACTGGGATCTTGCTCCAAAATGTAAGCCAATCCCTCGATCACCGCCAATGGATTATTTAATTCATGAGCAATTCCTGAACTAAACTCGCTATAAGAGGCCACTCTTGCCCTTTGAATGATGCGAGTCTGTTTTTCATAAAAATCCTTCTCTAGCTCTAGAAGTTTCTTTCTCTGACTTGCCACATCCAAAGCAGACCTCAGCATCACCGAATCTACGTACAAGACCAAATTAGCACTATCAAAAGGCTTATTGAGAAAAAAGATATCATCCTTAAAATTAATTGATTTCCTTGCATCATCTATAAATGAAGTCACAAATAAGATGGGGGTGTTTTTGTTAATTGAGTGTTCATCTCCACGAATCTTATTAACAAATTCAGCTCCCGACATTATCGGCATTCGATGATCTGTACAGATGATGTCATATTGATTTTTTAATGCTAGATTTAACGCTTCTTGCCCATCATCTGCTGTTACGATCTGTGCCTCTGGGAATGAGTTGAGTAAAAACTCCTCCATAATTTCTAAGATCTCAACCTCGTCATCTACGACTAAGATCCTTCGGGTATTGGACTCAGGTTGGTTGATAAAGCCAGCTAATTTTTCTGTCATCTGCTTCACTCCTTCTCACGGGGCCTGTC
>JBGCDR010000133.1:0-12112 GCA_045105515.1 Oligoflexales bacterium | reverse complement strand
GCCAAAGTCAAAAGCTCTCAAGTGGACCGATTCTTTTGCTTGGGAGGGAGTCCTAAAAGATGTCGCATCGGGAGTCACCGTAAAGCAGTTATATAGCGAGCATTTGCCGCCAGTTACCTACAAACGCTTCTGCGTTCTATTAAGAAGTAGGCGTAAGCCTACCTTGAAGCCAGCATGCCGGATTCCACATGAACCAGGTGAAAAGACTTTTGTTGATTTCAGTGATGGGATTGCAATTACGTGTCCCAAAACAGGAAAACTGTTTGCGGTATGGCATTCTACGTCTTGATCAATTAGTTGACTCATATAATCTAGAATATCGTCGTCATCATCAACTAGTAAAACTCTTTTCATTCATCATTCCTTTTTTAAAATAAGCCAAGCACTTGTTTTTAACAGCTACTGTGCTCAAATAGCAGCTTTTAAGCTGTCATTAAAACCTTATTATGTCATTGCTACACGGTGCCTGAGTATTTCCATGTTTTTATTTTACAATGAAAATCATCCTCCAATTTTTTCGCGTAAAAAATTCATTCTACTGTATAAAATATAGACACCTTAAGTGGATTTAATATGCTGTTAATATACAATAAATTTATGGTCTGAGTTTTGCTTGGTCTATAGTGCCTGAAGATAAGAAGGTACTAAGACTATGCAAATTTGTGAAAACCACAACATAAAAGAGTTTACACACTCTTCAACAGCTAAACATAAGGGATTGGCTAATAATCCTACTCATAGTCATATTAAAAATATGAAAAGCCTCTGCGGTCCGATTGAATTCTTGGAATTTTTCACCACAGTTAAAATAAGTTCAGGCTTTAGATCCTTCTATGTAAATCAAGCTGTAGGTGGGGCCAAAAACAGTTCTCACACTAAAGGACTTGGAGTTGATTTTAATACTGGTCTCCCTAATTTCATGGCATCATATCTTTTGCGAACCTATGATAAGAACCTCTATGTGGATGTGACTTTTCTAGGGCATATTCATATCAACAAAACCAGCCGCTGGGCTGAAAGAGAAACAGACTTTGGATTGTTATTCTTCCCAATAATTTTAGCGGGAATTGTTTTTGCTTTTCGTAAGATAATTATCAGAAAAACCATGCAACTATTTGATAATATTAAATAGATACCTTGTTCAGAGCTTATGGTAGCTTGCTTAAGTGTACAAGATTATAGCTGCCATAGTTGAGGCTAGATTTCACAGTTTCAATAAACCTTGCATGACAAGTTAAATAAATAATCTGGGTTTTATGAGACAATTTGCTTATTGCTCTTAAACCGCGGGAAGCGCGTTTATAATCTGAATTTGCAAGGATATCATCAAGCACAAATGGCAGCGTTTCTCCTTTGCTTGCTAGCTGTTCCATTGCGGCTAAGCGCATGGATAGGTAAAGCTGTTCCAGGGTTCCTGTAGATAGCTCACTGATGGCTAGTGTATTCCCATGGGACCCTTCGATATAATACTCGTCTTCATCCTCGCCTATTTCTTGGTATTTGTTTGAAGTAATATCGCTTAAGTATGAGCTTGCAAGCTTGATAAATTCAGGATGAGTTTTGGATTCAAAGTTTTCCAAGACCCTAGTGAGTATTTTTGCTCCAAGTTTTAGCGATAGGTAGTCTAGAAATCCCTCTTTGAATTCTGATTCCTTGCTGGTGATTTCGCTTTGATAATAACTAACGTCCTCACTTCCATCTAGGCTATTAAATTTCAACTTTTTTTTCGCTAAATCCTCGTAAGTTTCCTTTAATTCCAGTTCCAGCTGTTTAGACTCACTTTCTTCGCTGTGCAACTCACGTTCTACCTGCATTGAATCTAAGGAGCCAGTTTGTAGCTCTGAAAGTTCCTCTCTGTGGATATTAATTTTTTTAATCTTAGACTCAAGTGCGAGGAGATTACTAGAAGAATTTTGAATTAGTTCAAGGTAGGGAACTGCATCTTGATAGGCCTTCCCTGCTTTTAAAAATTCTTGCTGATTTTTGCACTGAGCATCTTTCAGCAAGCTTGTAATTTGGGTTTTAAGATAAGCGGCATCGGTACTCTGTTGCAGAATGTTCTCTTCAATATGCTTTTGCCTAAGCTTAAGAGATTCTATTTTCTTATTTGTAGCCGCATTTTCTTCAAATACTGTAAATATATGGTCCAAGCTAATTTGTACCGAATTTTCATGGAAAGTAAGATTAAATATCTGGCAAAGATCCCTTAATATGCGAGTAAATGAAATAATTTCAGCGTCATTAGCCTTGATTTTTTTATGCAGACGCTTCAGTTCGTCTAAAGTACTTGTGGACTGCTCAAAGGTAGAAATAAAAGTTGACCATTCGTTCACCTGAATTGGATTTTTATTCGGAAAAAAATTGATGCAAAGGTTTGTCCATTCGTTGTCAATTTTTTGCTCTTTTTTTTGCAGTAATGATAATTCTGCATGATAGCTGCTGACAAGAGCTGTAATTTCAAGATTCTCCTGTTCAAGCTTTTCAAGAACTGTATGCATTCGGTTTTGTTCAGCCAAAAAAGCTCGAAATCTCTCTTTGATAGATAACTTATCAACTTTTGGTTTCAGGTATTTCTGGACTTCTTTCACCCATGCCTGTAGGTGATTTGTAATTTCATCACTTTGCTCTCTAGTTGACAGGAGTTTGGAATGATCTGCTCTAAGCTTGCTTAGGGATTTACGCCAATCGAGCATCAGATGCGGAAGCATGGGAGTTAGCGGAAGATCTTCCCACAATTTATGCCAGTTTTCTAATAATTGCTTCTCATCGATGGAGAGATCGTAAAGTCTGGAATTTTTTTCAGCAGTCACAGCAATAAGTTCAACAAGCTCTCTTTCCATGGCCACTAACTCGTGATTTTCCATGATCTTGTCAGTTAAAAAATCTATTTTATTGATAACTTCTTCAAAATCAATTGCTAAATTGGGATGCGATTGGGATATATCAGAGGTACCTTGTTCTAGGCAGGAAATTTTTTTCTTTATATTTTTCCATCTTAGTTCTCGGGTTTCTCTCAACTCTGGGAGCTTTAAATCCATAATTCCAACTTCGGAACGTTTTATGTTGATAGTTCGTTGAATGCGAGCTTTTTTTTCGGCGATTTCGATTAAATTGGCTCTAAGAACCCCTTGTCTTTCCCCTATATTTTTAAGTTTACTTGCAAACTCTTCAATCTGTGAAATATCAGGAATTTTAGAGGCAACAAGAGCATCAAGAGATGTGAACTCTGTTGCCTCGTATGCTAGCTCCTTAAATTGGGATTCACATGAACTAAGGGTCAGTTTATAAAGAGTTGCAAGGTCTTCTTGCTTAGGGATTAAACTCAGTATCTGATTATTGAAAATATCTTCTTGGGTTTGCAGTTCTTGTTGGGAAATCATATCGGTGCTAAAAGCTGATTTTTGCACTGCAAGATTTTTTTGTTTTTGTATAAGGTTTGTTAAAGAGCTTTCAATAGCTGAAGTCTTTTTAGCGAGCTCTTCAGATATTTTTGCTAAACTGTCAAGTTTGTTTCTTTCGACTGCTGAAATCTGTAAGCGATTTAAGTCCGCTTGATTCCAGTCAGAACCTAGTTCGTTTAGATGCTGCTGAAGTTCAATGCCTATTTCTTCAGACCTTGCTTTGAGTTCTGGATTCTTTTTAATTAGGCGAATGGCCTCGTTTGAATTAATTTCAAGGTATTTTACCTGGTCCGCCTGAGCTATAAGCTCGCGTTTGCAGGTTAGATTTTTACTTTGAGCTCGTAAATCATGCAGCTCAGCTTCAAGGTTTCCTAATAGTTCCTCTTTTTTCTTCAGAGACTCAAGCTGCTCCTGCATGCGGCTTAAGCCAGCTGGTGGAAAATTACTCGGTGGTGCAAAGCTTGCAATTTTTATTTGGGCAGCCTCATGACGCTGATGTTCTATGAGCCATTCAGTGCATAATTTTAATAAATTAACCCTTTGTTTTTTTAAATCTATGCTTTTACTAATGGTCTGACATTTTTGCTTGGCTGTTTCAAAAGCTTCTTTCTTTTCGTAGTAATCAGAAGATTTTAGTTCTTTTGCAGATACTTTTACTTTAAGATTTCCGATATTTTCATTAATCTTCTTGAGCTTTTTTTTACCTTTTACAGTATTAAAATACTCTTCCGCTTGGGAATTTAGAGATTTGATTAGGACTTTAGGATTTTGTCCTCCAATCAAGAATTGGCTGAGAAATTCCTTGAAATCTTTTTCTTTTAAAAATTTGCTAGTATTGTGGAAGTCTTCGGTAGTACAGGCGAAAAGGTTTTTATAAACTTGGTCTCCAATGGTTTTGATAAGGGAATTGAAGCGCTCTTCTGCTGAAATTTGATCATTAGGGTTTAGTGCAGTTATGATCGGTCTTGCCCTTTGTTTGCGTTTGTAACTTGCTAGCTTAAAAGCAATACCGCTATCCAGTTTACCTTCACCGTAGCCCCCTTTTTGACTTCCTGAAAGATAGTACTGGTACTTATTTTCCCCGGGCATACCCAACATAAGATGCTTAAAAAAATGGGTTAAGGTCGATTTACCAGCTTCATTTTCCCCATAAATGATGGTGAGCTTATTTTGTCCAAGTGGGAGCGAATAATTACGAAAGTGCCCAAAGTTTTTAATATGTAATTGTTCAATCTTCAAAGAAGCCCTCGTCGACTAATTTACCAAGTAAGTATTCTTGGGACTTATGCAGGATATGCTCGATGTTTTGTTTTTCATCCCAATTTGATTTATGCACTAGGTCACCTGTTGCTTTTTCAACCTCTTTCGCCCAAGAGTCGAGAATAGTTCGGTGTTCACCAGATTTGAAGAGCTGATCAAAATCATCCATAACTTTAGAGAGAAAGGGGTTATGTTTAAGCTGGTTGAGGTCATGGCATGGTTTTAAGGTAGTCCTAACTTTTTCAAGCCAAATATTTTGGTAGTTGGAGCAGTGATCCCTGATCCTTAGTTCTGTAGCAGTCCACTCGGAAATTAGCTGTTGATATAGCTTTGTTTTTCCCTTTAAATGGATTCTTAAGGCCATGGAGTGCTTGTTTTCTTTTTCGTTTAGTTCCTCAAGCTGCTTTTCCAGTTTTGCGATCAGATCATCTTCGTTTGTGTCCTGGGGGGTTAACTCAACAAGGAGCTCATACCATCTGAGGGTATCAGTACTTAAAAACTTGGGTTTTGCACAGGTCCCGTCTTGCTTGGCATTTACAAGGAAGCAGCCTTTGGGTCCAGATTCGCGGATATGACGACCTTGAATATTACCAGGGTATACTATCCATGGCTCCCCAGCTCTACTTGGCTCATAGCATATAGATTTATGAATATGTCCCAAGGCCCAATAATCATAGGACTTACTGACTAAATCAGCCCTTTTGCATGGCGCATATGGGTCATGGTCAATAGATCCTTCAAAATTACAGTGAAGTAAGCCAATATTAATTGCACCATTTACCGCATCTGGAAAGCTAATAGCCAAATTTTCTTTTACAGCTGGTTTCGAATAACTCTGACCATGAATTGCGACCTTTATTCCTTCACTTGATAAGAATGTTTTCGTAGAGGCGCGATCGTAAGGAAATAGGTGAACATTTTTTGGCCAGGGTATTAGCCTTGCAGGGCCATTTGCGTAGTCGTGATTGCCATGGACAATCAAGACAGGAGTTTCACCTAGGCGGCGGACCTGCTTGCAGATCCATAGGATCGTGTTGAAATCACGACAGTTTCCGTCAAATAAATCACCTGAAATAAGGAGAAACTCCGCTCCTTCAGTAAGACAATACTCTATGATCTTCTCAAAAGCATGTCTCGTCGCAGATTTGATGTCATCTGCAGGTGAGTCAGCATATGCTGTCAGCTTTTTCATAGGGCTGTCGATATGTAGATCTGCACAATGTATAAATTTCAATGAGTTACCTGAATCGTATGTAAGGGCTTTGGCCAATCGCTCATTTGATGATATGCAATTGCCCTTTTAAATCAACTGGAATACGTAATTTTGGCGGATGATGTCATAAAACTATACAGCTGACTAAATCCTCATCTTTTTAACTTACTGTAAGTGTCTGAATATAAGGGTCGGGTCAATGGCACCGCCCTTGCATTATTAATATTAAATCAATCAAAAGGTGAAAAGTGGGGGACGGGGACTCTCTGAGGAGGGGGCCTGGGGTAGGCTAGTATTCAGGTTCGTAAGATTCTGGAACTAGATTCCAGTCTCGGCCGTAAACATGAATCTTTCTGGTTTCCTTACCAGATTGGTCATAAAGCTTTCCTTCAGAGTGCGTCCATAGTAAAAGGCTGCCTCTAAGATTGAAAGCTTTGATACCTTTTCTTTTTAGTTTCTCTGTGAATAAAGAACTCCGGTAGCCGATAGTGCAATAGCTGACTACTGTCTTTCCTTTGTACCGGGCTGCATTTTTTAAAAAATCATCACTGCTGATTGCCCCTTGCAACATTGAAATATCTTGTTCCTGTTTTGTGCGAACATCTACTATGACAATCTCAGAACGATCTTTTTTCAAAAGTTTCATCAAGTCGGCTACTGAAACTTGGGGAGCCGAAAAATCATTTTCGAATCTCTGTATTTTAGCTTCCACGATCTTCTTTTTTTCATGATCATCGAGTTTCTTAGAAAAACTTATGAGCGAAAAAGTAAGGGGAAAAGGCAGTATTATAAGAGTCCTGATTAAAGATCTTCGAATCATTTTCCCCATCATAAAACACCTCAAAATAGCATTGAACTATCATTATCTAACTTTAATTTGAACTAGAGCAATATTCTAAGCATAACCATTGATGAGAATAATTAAAAGAGCTATCTCACAACAAAAAAAACCAGCAGTTACAATGTTCTGCTGGTTTTTTTACTAAATTTAATTAAGAGCGCTTACTTGATGGGAGGGTGTTTTGCAACTTCTTCTACCTGGGCACCTTCTTGTAATTCATCAACAGGTTTTTCGTAGCTTTCTCCAAGTGCAAAGGCCATTAAAGAGATTACAGCAGATGCAATAATAGATACGCTTAAAAAATTCATAACTTTTTTCTCCTCTAAATAATGTTACTACTGGTCTACAAAAGCAATCCTTAGGCCAAATCATAACAATCTGTATTTAATGAGATAATTTATCAGCAGGGTGTCAATATATAATACAATTGTGGATGGAATGGTTATTTTTTAAGTGGGAATTCCTAAAGTGATTTTACCTACTGTTTCTTTAGGTCTTATAGAAGATGTGGTACCATTTGGGTAAATATAAAGCAATGAAATCTATGGGATGCTGAGTAGGAGAGCCCATGACGGTAAGAAAATGGCTAAGCGTTTTGCTATGCATGTTGATTTTGCAAACGAGTGATGGATTTGCAAAGGTTTTTCGTATTGCGGGAATTCCCGAGGCTCCTTTAAGATTTTATGACAAAAATAAGAAACTCAAAGGCATTGATATTGACATTATAGAGCAAGTATTTCAACACCTAAAAATCTCTTATAAGGTTATCTTATTGGAATCCTCCCCAGGTTTAAAAAAAATATACGAAGAAAAGTCTGCGGATATGATATTAAGCTTTTCTAAAACGAAGGAAAGAGAAAGATACCTAGATTTTGCGCTCGAACCTCATTTAAAAATAAACTGGAACTTTTTTGTACTACAAGCCAATAAAAACAAGTATAAATTTGAGTCTTTCGCTGATCTTAAAGGAGCACGAGTAGGGGTGACCCATGGGTTTGCATATACGATTGATTTTTGGAATGCCATTGATACAGGTATCCTTAAACCTGTTTATGAACATCAGAACAGTCAGCAACTACAGAATCTGATAAAAAACAAGATTGACTTAGTTTTACTAAATCGTGTCGTTGCTTTATACCAAGCCAAGGAGAACAAAAGTATTGGAAAAATCTCTCCGCTTGCAAAACCAGTAAAAAGTAGTTTTTACTATAATAGCTTCGTTCGTAATTCTGAATATCCTGGGATTAAAAAAATAAAAAAGTCATATGATCTTATATTGAAAAAATTAAAATCAGAAGCTGTCCTAAAAGGAATAATGGAAAAATATGGTGTTAAATAGGATGATATATTCTTGCTAAAGCATGTTTAGGATCTTTTTGTAAAATCTAGACTAATGTTCAGTACTTAAAGCTAGCAAATATATTTCTAATTCAATCAGCAAAGACAATTGACAAGTTGAATAGAATCACCTATAGATATCACGATGTGTCCAAAAGAAGATTCGCTCATAAATCTTACGAATACTCTCCTTGTTAGGAGGACATTGTGAATAATAAGCTAAAACGCAGATTATTTTTTTTAAGTCTAATCCTCTTTGAAGCAATGCCCTTAATTGTTGATAAAAACATCACATTAGTTGGTGATATAGAGATCCAACAAGAAATTCTACAAAACTGTTTTTCTTCCCGCTCTTGTTGAGCTAAGGATTACTGTCGACTATTTAATCTGTAGACTAAGCTCCCCTAACTTCATTTGTTGAGGTGAATTAAAGTTGCTGTTATTAAGCAAGAGTGTTGGAAGATTCTTAGACGCCTTCGATAAAGCGAGAATGTGCTTTAGTCCTGTTTGCCAATGTTGGTAACCTCCGGTATAGGTTCTTCCTGTCCACTCTGCCCTATTCATTCCCCGGTAAAACGCAGTTTTGAAGTCTACATAGATGCCTATGAGAGAAATGCGATAACCATGTTCTTTCATGATCTTGTAATATCTTTGTCCATGCACTCCTGTTGGGATCACAACATTGCGGTGTTCAGTGATAATTTGATTAAGTAGATTTTTTTTCATTGTTGCAAAATGTGGTTTAGCAACAAGCCAGGCGTCGGTATAAGCTACAGATTTTAGAGAAGAAATCTCTCTATAATCTTTGTGATTTTTTCTTAAGATGTCTCCATCAAATTGAACATAGTTGTTTTGATTGTAGCCAGTAAACCATTTATTTAGTGAAGGTACTAAACTTGATTTTCCGGAACCAGCAGTAC
The DNA here is from genome assembly GCA_045105515.1 of Oligoflexales bacterium. Taxonomy (GTDB): domain Bacteria; phylum Bdellovibrionota_B; class Oligoflexia; order Oligoflexales; family Bog-1112; genus JABSRF01. The sequence continues at coordinate 3,139 of JBGCDR010000133.1, read as the reverse complement.
CGATTAGAATAATTGCATGAGGGGCATTTTCTGTAGAAATTGTGCGCCAAGACTTTAGTTTCATGTCACTTTTAGCTTGTTTGAGCTCTTTAAGGTTTAACGGTCGATCGAGGCGGTCTCTATAAGATTTGGGTACCTTTTGCCAGTTTCTTGGGGCCATACATGAGTGAGCTATATAGTCCCACCTTTTGCTTGCATCTACACATGAATAAAGGTCGTTTGGGACTTGATTGTCTAAGGACAATGCTGACTTGCTGTGAGATGAGCAATTGAAGACCAAACAAATAAAGCCTACAGCTGTTGACTTTTTAATCAATGACTGGTTTTTCATAAGCAATTACCTTTACAATAAACTTACCATAAAGAGGGAATTCAATACTAAGTAAGAGTTTGCGAAAATGCTATAAAAATCCATTGAGGGGAAAAATATTTTGTAAATATGGAAATTTACTTGTTTTTCAGTTCTTGAATGAACCCTTTGAGGGAGATTACGATAAAGTAAACCTCTAAAACCTTCCAGACTATTTCATTTCTTATGATGGCATTGATAAGCAAGCTGATCCCCCCAATGGTATTAAGTCCATTGAGCATAAGGTTTAACCAGTGGGTACTTAATTGTTTAGATAACTTGTTTTTAAGCCAAACACTGTTGAAACAGGTGACCGCTGCCATGATGCAAACGGAACCAAAAACCCCAAAAGGTTGTGAAAAAAAATCTTTTACTGCTTCTTGCCATTCCAAAGCTAAACCTCTTTTCATATTTTAGGACCTTACTCTCAAGTCTATGATAATGCATATTAGTTCTATTGAGTACTACTATAAATAAGGGTCTAAATAACAAGGTTTAAAACTCTGAACTTTTGTATCTTTTTTGTGAACATGCTAGAAATAGTGGCCGGTCTATCAGCTAAAATAATTTGAGTTTAAGGCTAAGCTTACTTATGGAAAACTTGATTACAATATTGATATATACTGCAATCATTATAGGGATCTCATTGCTTGCTAAGCTTAAAGCTAAATCTCACGCCGACTTTATTATTGGTGGGCGAAAGAATTCAGGACTTATGACTGCACTGGCTGCCGGTACTTCTGATATGAGTAACTGGCTAATGATGTCACTTCCAGCTTTAGTTTTCATACAGGGTCTAAGGTCAATTTGGTTGCCACTTGCACTTTTCCTTGGAGCTTATTTAAATTGGATACTTGTTGCTCCTCGTCTTAGATCATTCACTGCCAGCTTAGATTCTTTAACTTTGCCTGATTATTTTAGCAAGCGCTTTGGCGAACGAGGCCGTGGAATTAAAGTTTTGTTGGCAGTTTCTATTTGTATTTTTTTTACCCTTTATGCTGGTGCAAGTTTTCTTGGTGGGGCTATGTTATGTGAGCATCTTTTTGGCTTATCTTATCTAGATTCATTGGCTTTATGCTCGGGTTTTGTCTTGGTTTACACCATATTAGGTGGCTTTGTTGCAGTTACCTGGATCGATTTTTTTCAGGGTATATTGATGTTTGCTGCCATCCTTTCGGTTCCGATTTTTACCTATTTTTCCCTTAAGTCAGGTTTTACTCTCCCTAAAACTGTGTCCTCCGAAGACTATTTAAATATGTTTAATGATTTTTCATGGATTCATATATTTTCTTGCTTAGCATGGGGATTTGGTTATTTCGGTCAATTTCATATTGCTGTGCGTTTTATGGCTATTCGGTCTTTAGATGAGCTGCCAGCTGCGAGAAAAATTTGCTCGATATGGATGTTTTTTGCTTTGTTTGGTGCAGTACTTATAGGACTGTTAGCAAAGGTGCTCTATGAAGGGGTTGAGCTAGAAAAGCCAGAAATGTTGTTTATGCAACTTTCTAGCGAGGTGTTTAATCCATGGATTGCAGCTTGGATGTTTTCAGCAGTTCTATCGGCAATTATGAGTAGCGCATCCGCTCAGCTCTTGCTCGCTTCAAGCTCGCTTACGGAAGATATTTTAGCACCCCTTTTACCAGCGACTTTATGCAAGCATCAAACTAAGCTATCGCGTTTGGGTTTGGTTATAGTATCAGGTATTTCTTTTCTTATTGCTTTGAATCCAAAATCCAGCATTTTTGACTACGTAGGCATAGCTTGGGCAGGCATAGGCGCTTCCTTCGGGCCTTTAATGTTATTTAGCCTATTTTGGGATAAGCTAAGCTATAAAGGGGCTATGCTCGGGATTGTTTCGGGCACGGTCACGGTATTAATCACCGAAACAATCATCAGATTAGGTGGATATCATGATGCCTTATCGGGTTTTTCCCTGATACCGGGGTTTATTGCTTCTTGTTTGGTGATTGCAGTTCTTGGAAAAATTGAAGCGAATGCAGGAAATATAGATATTGAACGCAGTGTATTCGCTAAGATTGAAGGGAATTATAAACAAAGTAAGGTATGAATTCCCAATGAGTACGCCCTGATAAAAATCCTAAACATCTACATTTGTTAACATCCTTAAACTAATGCAGCGATTGCGAAGAACAATATGTACGAGATACTCAATATTTATTGAGAGGTCTTGAGCCTGGGCTCCATTTAGTCTCGTTGAGTATTTGTAAACATGATGGGATTAAAATCTAAGTGTAAAAAAATAATTGAAAATTATCAGCTGGTATAGCAAGAAAACTTACAATCCAAGAAATGTGATATCAGCTTGTTCTTACACTTTCTATCTTAAGAAGTGAAAGTCTAACGATTTCTGCAACTTTTTCGGCCATTCTATTGCCCGGACTATATGGAAACTTAGTTTTACCTTTCTCGTTAAGATCATACATGCTGCGAGGGATGACAGTTTCCGGAGATATAGATAATCCTTTGTTTAGAGAGAGGTAGGCTATTAAATTTGCGGCTGAATTTATCATTTCGTCAGTAACATTAGTAACTTGGTAACCTTCTTCTACACAACCTTTATCATCATAGCAGCCTATGAAAGCAATGCCTGCATTTTTCATATTTAAACCACCAGTATGAGATCCAATATATTTCTTGAATTCAATAAGAAAATGCAAAAATAATCTTGCCGTCCAGAATTCAAAACAAATTTGTGCTTGAAAAAAATATTTTCATCAAAATTCCCCTTCCTAAGATGTGTTTAAGAGCTAATAAGAGAAAAATCTTAAG
>JBGCDR010000132.1:0-17052 GCA_045105515.1 Oligoflexales bacterium | reverse complement strand
TTTGTAAAAGGCTTGAAGGATACAGGCGCTTCATATGAACCACTACGTAAACTGGTTCAACCCTATATTATACGGAGAAAAAAGACAGATAAATCTATAATTTCGGACCTTCCTGATAAGACTGAGTTAAAGAGTTATTGTTTGCTAACCAAAGAGCAAATAAAACTTTACAAGCAAACTATCAAAGAGCTGTCAGACGAGCTAAATTCGGATGAAACATCTGATATGAAACGCAGAGGTTTAATCCTTGGTTACTTACTTAAATTCAAGCAGATTTGTAATCACCCTTCTCAGTACTATAGCGATAATATCTACGACTATAAGCAGAGTGGAAAGTTTTACCGTCTTGAGGAGCTTGCTGAAACCATTGCTTCCAGGGGTGAGAAAGTTTTAATTTTTACTCAATTTAAAGAGATCACGGATATTTTATGCACCTTTCTTGCTGAGGTTTTTGGACGTAAGGGTTTTGTCCTGCATGGTGGAACACCAGTGAAGAAAAGAAAGCAGATGGTAGATGAGTTCCAGAAAGACTCCTCAGCTCCATATTTTGTGTTGTCCATAAAGGCTGGCGGCACAGGTCTTAATCTTACCAAAGCTTCTCATGTTATTCACTTCGATAGATGGTGGAATCCCGCTGTGGAAAACCAAGCTACCGATAGAGCATTTAGAATTGGCCAGAAGAAGAACGTTATAGTGCACAAATTTATATGCCGCGGAACTATTGAGGAAAAAATTGATTTGATGATAGAAGATAAGAAAGGCTTGTCTGACGATGTGATAGAAGGCAGTCAGGAAGTGAAGTTGACAGAGCTAAGTAATGAAGAGATTTTGAACTTAGTATCATTAGACATAAATTCCGCTGAAATAAATTAGAGTAAAGGTCTAACTATGCAATATGACTATGATTACTACCCTCCGTATGTCTCCGTAGCCGATAGGAAGGCTAAAGCTGCTAAGATGGTGGCCAAATTAAAGAAGAAAGATAAGAAAGTTGCTCCGGTAGTAGTAAAAAGCCGCATTAAAATCGCCCACTCCTTCTGGGGCCAAGCTTGGTGTAAGCATATTGAAACCTATAGAGATATGGCCTACCGCTTAGAGCGGGGACGCAGTTATGTTCGCAGTGGTGCTGTTGTAGATCTAAGGATCTCGAAAAAAAAGGTGGTGGCTAAGGTAAGTGGCTCAGAACTATACAAAGTATCGATTGACTTTGAGTCTCTGACAAAGCCCTCATTCAACCGTATTGTTTCTAAATGTTCTGGGGAAATAGATTCACTTGTAGATTTATTGAATGGAAAGCTACCTTCAAACGTCTCTAAAACTATTACTGATCCTAAAAGTGGTTTGTTCCCTCAGTCGGGAGAAATTAAATTTAACTGCAACTGTCCGGATTATGCCGATTGCTGCAAGCATGTAGCAGCAACCTTGTATGGTATTGGGGTGCATTTTGACGAAGATCCCATGCTATTTTTCTTACTAAGAGGACAAGATCCTAAAGAACTAATCGCAGAAGCGAGTAAAGATCTTAGCGGCAATGAATTTGGTACAGGAGATGACGACATTGAAGATCTCTTTGGGATTGAGATAGATTACCAGCCAACTAGCACTGCTTCGTCGGCTAGAGGTAAAAAGTCAAATAGAAAGTCCGCCACTAGGTCTAAAAAGGCTACGGCTACTAAGAAGAAGACCAAAGTAGGAGGAAAAAAAGCTACCAAAAAGAAGACGGCCTCTAAGAAAGTAGCCAAAAAGGTATCTAAAAAGAAAACTGTTAAGAAACAGCAAACTAAGAAGGCAGCCAAGAAATCTACCTCTAAAAAGGCCGGCAAGAAAAAGTAGGAATGAATCTATAAACTCAATGGTATACAGCGTTCACAAATCAAGTAGAGAGATAGATTCTTCTCGAAGATGTCCTTCCAAGTCTTTAAGTTTTTGAAATCCTCGAAACCGATCATGAATAGCCATGTCAACCAGTGGGCGTTGAAATACGACCCCATCTGGGCATAGGTCGCCATGACACAAAGAAAACTGCTCTCCCCGTTCATCAAAATAGAACAATCGCCTAATAAAAAGCAGCCGTGATTTTTTGTTCAGGACATTCCAAGCTAAATACTCCTCTGCAAAAGGTCGGAACCCAGGAGGTAGAATCTGCCTAAAATGCCTTAGCTCTTCAAAGTTCAATTGCTGATCCGTAGCGATTAAGACTTCTCCCTTGATAGGAAACTTTGATGAAGCTAAATCATGTTCAAAGTCTCGGATCTTAGGTGTGATCAAATCGGCTTTTTCAATTAGTTTATCAGCTAATTCACTGAATCTATAAGGCATTGTATTCTCCCTAAATGTTTGGTTTACCTGATCTATTTTTATAGTTGCCAGGCTTTCGTCAGAAATTAAACCCGCCGTCAGGCTAGGAGTGGTGCCATCCTAAAGAACTTTTCCATCCAAGTCAACAAAGTGGATTGGTGACACCATGTATTGCGTTGGGTTTCAAGGATAAGGTTTTTGTTTTGGGGGTTCTAAACTCGATTGAGACTATCAAAACAACTTTCCTCGTGCTTAGGCTTGCCACAAGTACCTAGAAGATGGGAACAACAAGTGCAGTCATTTGTGATTTCGACTCAGCTAAGTTAGAAATCTTTGTTCACGCCATTTTCACGCCAAGCAGAAAGTTTGAGGTATAATTTGTTAAATGATTAGTGATGGTTAGTGTTGGTGGAGGCGGCGGGAATCGAACCCGCGTCCAACCATGGGATGCTTAAAGCGCTACATGCTTAGACCCTATGATCATCCTCTTGCTACAAGCGTCCATAGGCAGACTCAGATAGCCGCAGCCTGATTAAGCTCAACAGCAAAACTACAGGCGGAAGCCCTACTGCCAAAGCTAACTAAATGACGATTTCCAAGGGCCGTTAGCTTCCCAAGGTTATCGGCAAGGGGTTATTAAGCCGCCATTGCGTAACCAGCGTTTGTGCCAATTAAAAAAAGTGAAACGCATTTAATAACCGGGTCACGTTACCACCCCGGACATGCTCTCTAACGCACCTGCCATGCCTGTCGAAACCAGGACGCCCCCAAATCATTTATAATCTTGGATGCTTATAAAACCATTCGTGATGAAGGTTTAAGCAGGCAGAGTGGAATAATATTAAATATGTTTAAAAGTGTCAATTAATAACCGTATTTATGGCTGAGGTCAGGCAAAAACACGCCTTTAAGCTTTCTTGTGCGCATGCTATAATCAGGAGGTATATAAGTATTATGGGTAAATTTTGCCAACTCTCGCTGGGGGCAAAATTTTTTGTTTAAAGATGGCCCTGAGCATAATGAATACAAGTGATCCAACAACAACAGAAGAAGACCCCTCGGTACGTAACCTGGTCTACACCTGTCCTGTGGATCACACAGGAACTTCAGTTTTCGTAAAAGGCTGGTTAATTCCCGAAGATAATAAACGGCCTGTTGTACTTGTACATGGCTTAGGAGAATCAGTAGAACTGATGGCTCCGTTTGCTAAGAAGCTTGCAGCACGTGGTTATAGTGTATATGGCTTTGATTTGCGTGGTCATGGCCAATCTGGACGCAAGTTGGGGCATATTCCAAGTTTTCACCAGCTTTCCTTAGACCTGTTGCAGGTTGTTGCTTGGGTGAAGCATAAGGAATCTGGACGTAAGCCAATTATAATTGGTCAAGGCATGGGCTCATTGGTGGGCTTATTTTTTGCCAAAGGTTATGGCAAATTTTGTCATTCCATGATTTTTGTTTCCCCTGTCTTCTCACTGGTGGATCATATCAAGTCTTTTCAGCGCTTTTATCTTAGGACTTTTGCTGAGCTTCTTCCCATTATGATGCTGCCCTCACGTCTTTGTCCGCAATTTACTCAAATAGATATGTTATCAAGCAAGGCACCGAAAATTAGTGCCCTTTTAGCCTACGAATTACTTAATGCTATTTCCCAATCGCGAAAGCAATTTCAACGGCACAGACTAAAGTCCTTAGTGCTTTGTCCCAAGGACGACGGAGTCGCTCGTTATGAATTCTTAAAACGTGCTACCCAGAAGCATAAGTTTACTGAACGCCTTGATCTGCATTTTATGGAAACCAACTATCATCATATTTTGACTGCAAAAGAAGCAGTTATTACCGATGCCATCAGTGTCATCGCTGAATGGCTTGACCGTAACCATGCCGAAGAAAAAGCACAAAACGCTAAGAGGAGAGATGGTGATAACTCATCAGACTTAGCTCCTCGGGGTTTTAATTCTTCAAATGAACGCGGAACTGAAAGCTTACCTTCTGCTTAGTGAAAAGGTAAACCAAGATGTCGGACCAACACCAAAGCAATGCAACCATTGATCTTGCCTATAAGGCTTACAGTCAGGTAAGAAAGACCTATTTCTCACTTTATTTAATCTGTAATTTCCTGCGTTCTTTCTTTTTAGCTTTTTTCATCTTTGGTCTTTGGAATGCATATATAGATATTAATTGGCAGGAAAATATTCTGCTTTTTTTAGCAAGCTTTATAGGCACACTCTATTGTTCTTATGAAAAGTATGGAACTTCGAAAAGTCGCGAAGAATTAATTCGTTCATATGAAATTAAATTTCCCGATTCGAGGATTCCTATTTGGGCAGTTAGAGAAGATGGTGATGCTAAATCCATTTTAGAGTGGAGAGAGAACCTAAGCCAGTTTCTTCGAGATCTGAAATACGGAGAAAATAAGCGTTTTCGACGCCTTCTTTCAACACTACTGGTTCCATTTACCTTGTGTATGTTGGTTTTTTCTCCAGGTTTAGAATCCATAGGTCAGAGCTTCGGTTTTTTGACTCAATATATGACTATGATCAATAAAAAACCGAGGATGCAGATTCTTCAAGGTAATCCTACAGAAGAACAGGGTCAGCAAGAGTATCATAAGCTGTCTCCTTCTAAACCAGTGGACATAGAGTTGCTTAGTCCAAATCTCATAGAAATCACTGCTTTTTCGATTTCTCAGGCTACGTCACCGGTTGTCTATTTAAAGTTGCAAGGAGCTAAGCAGGATCTTGTCTTTCAGACTTTCAAAATGAATACTCTCGGTAATCGGTCTGGGTTGAATGATGGAGTCTATCAATTTCAAGTTTCTTTTGCAGTTACCAATGATGTTGATATCTTTATTCCAAGCTTGTATGGGAATAATAAGCTTGCAGGCATTCAGGTTAAAAAATTACCTGTACCTGAGGTGAGCTTAACAGCTCTTATCGATATTACCGAACCATGGCATGATGAAAAACCTCTTGCTCTAAAGATAGAGGCTCAGACTAAAGCACCAATGAAAGTAGTACAGTTACTTATTCGCAGTGGAAATCATGAAGCTCGAGAACTAGTAAACAGGATAAATTCGGATCAAATTTTCGATTTTAGTACTGAGTATAGTTTGGTTCTTGAGCCTTATATTAACAACGATATTGCCGATGTGGAAATTATTGCTGAGGTGATCGATAGCTCCATTCCTCGTCCACTTATCGGTCGCAGTGCACCTTTGCGGTTTCGAACTGCAAGTGCTTATGGTCGCTACCGTCAAACCCTAAGAGTCTTGCGGAATTTGAAATCTATGGTTGACGAGGGAGTTGAGACTGAGAAATATAATCTCACAAATGAGGCAAAGTACTTAGTCGAGGATGCTCTGAAACGTTCGGCAAGCACCCCGTTTTTTGATACTCTTGACAGGATTCAAATTCATGAATTTTCAGATCAGGTTAAGAAAATAAATGAACAAAATTCCTATCAGAGTATTTTTGAGTTGCAAGCAGGATTAAATGAATTTTTAGTTGAGCATGAGATTTTAGATGATAGGGAACGAGATCGAGATTTCTTTGTTGCATCAAGGGCTTTGTCCCGGCTTATAGAACAGCCAGAGGAAAAAAGGCCTGTGACCATTGATACCGCTGTAAATAATATGAAAAGCTTTCTTAAGAACCGTCGAGATCGTTGGAATCTTCGGGTTTCACAGCTTATGAAGCCTGAGGACCTCAAAGACTGGAAAAAAATTAAAGATACAAAGCCATTTTTGAAGAGTTTTGAAAATATCCGGGACGCAATTGCCAAGAAAAAATCTGACTCGATTTCTTCAGCTTTAAGTACCTTGTCACAAAATGCTGCAAATTATCGTAAATGGATTGAAGACCTCGAATCGCAAGAAGATTCTGAGCGCAAGGAAAAAGAGCAAAAACGCCAGGAAGGTTTGGCCTCTGCCCGCGAGCAGCTGAGAAATTTACAAAAGCGTCAAGGGAAGGTTTCAGGAGATTTGGATCAGGCAATTGCTCGGAACTCGGAGAACCTTAATGAACGCTGGCCTATGACCAGATTGAAGCAGAACACTAATATAAAGGAAACCCGCAGACTGGAAGCACAGTTAAGGGCTCTTTCACCAAAAGCTGGTGGTAGGATTCATGCTGCAATGGAAGCCATGAAGCTTACGGTCGAAAGTGGGGAGCACAAAGACTATGTTAAATCGGAAACCTACTCAGATTTGGCTGGTAGGTTACTGCGCAAGGCTGAAAAAGAAAGTATGAAAAATCACAAAAGACAGTCTCGCAGACGCCGCAGGGTCACGGGAGATCGATACTATGGACAGTCTGTTCATGGAGGTGATTTAGAAATCAGCCGTGATTACCAAGTCGACAAACGTTACCGCGAAGATATTCTCGAAGAGATTCAAGGGTCCGAGGGAAGTGAAGAGAATCAAAGGCTCCTTGAAAGATACCTCAGGAAAATTATTCGTTAAGAGTACAACTTCTCTGTGATAACTTGACCCTAGAAATTTTTTGCTAGGAGTTAGGATATTATCACGTGCCAAAGTTGATCTCAAAAAAGAAGCAAAGCTACCAAGTCAATAATCTCTTGCGTCAATACCTTGAGCACTATGGGCGCTGTGCAGACCTGACTTTGGATTATCAGGACTTATTGCGGTTTTCTAATTCGAGCCCAGTCTGTGACAAAAACGGTGAGCAAACTTGTTGGATTTCAGTAACTTACCCTGCGTGGGAGCAGGAAGAAATTTTTGCTGCACTTATTGAGGTTTATGCAATTTTGAAGGCGGATGGGAATGTTGCTCTAATGGAGCATTTAGAAGTGGATCGGGTGGACTTATGCTTATTTGGAAATTCAAAGCCTTTTCGGATCAGGATTATAAATACAATTAACGATAATTTCGATTATTTTTATGTCAAAAAAGCTGATGCTTCAAGGGTTTATGGTTTAGAGTTGGAGCATTTACTATCACCCAATCGTATTGGGTTTTTGATTTCTCTGGATACACTTATTATCGAGCATATTTATGGTATTCCAGGTGATGCTTTTATCCTCAAGTTTATGAACCATAACCTTAATGAGGTAAGGCTGGCAAAAGAGTTCGTGAAGTTTAATGAACGCTGTTTTCTCCGGCTATTGGGAGATATGCATGCCTCAAATTTTGTGGTGGATATTACCTTGGATGTTGAAGAAGCAAATTACCGGATCAGGGCCATAGACTTTGATCAGCAGAGTTATGAAGGCCGGATGAAGGTTTATCTACCCCAGTTTTTTTGCGAAAATAATGCCATTGTAAAGATTGGACTTGATGTTTTGACCTATCGATCTGTTAAGCAGTATCAAATGGAAGAGCGTTATTTGATCAACAAGAGACTAAAATCTGCAAAGCATCGGTTTAATAATCTGATGCAAGCCATGGTTCCAGATTCTATTGCCCCAAAAAGTCATATGGAACAATTACGGGAAGAGCTTGCTGAGCACTATAAAAACAACTCTTTTCGTAGCTGTCAATCCATGGGAGAACTTGTGATCAAGTCATTAGAGACTATTGAAAATTCATTCTAAGCTGTTTTTCAAACTACCTTCTTAATGAAAGCTGATGTAGAAAACTCTTAAAATTGGGTGGCTGAGGAGCTGTTAGTTTGATGGTTTTTCCATCTAATCTCTTAAAACTAAGTTCAGCAGCATGTAAAAAATGATGTGCTAGAGCTAGGCTTGCCAATTTAGGTGGTAGCTTTCTTTGCTGATCTAGCCCGTACTTTTTGTCGCCTATAATTGGCAGCTTAGATGCTTCTAGATGCACTCTGATCTGGTGACTTCTGCCCGTTTGTGGTGAGCATTCAATCAAAGATAAATCGTAAGTTGGAAATGCTTCAATCAATTTAAAGCTAGTTTGAGATGCTTTTCCCCCTGAATGCACCACATGTACTAAACCGGTTTTTTTGTGAATAGGAGAAAGGTGTTTTGATATAGTCCAATGGTTTTGTTTAGGAATACCATAGCATAGAGCTAAGTAGGTTTTTTTAACTTGCTTGTCCTTGAACTGTTGCATGACAAATGCAGTGGCATCTTCACTTCTAGCCAGGAGCAGGATCCCAGAGGTTTCTTTATCGAGGCGGTGGCACAGATAGTGTTTATATTCATGTCCAACAGCTTTGAAATATTCTTCGACTATTGTCTCCACATGAGGAGCAGAAAGAGAGCGTGAAGCCTGTGAGGGAAGTAAAGGAACCTTATTGATTGCTAAAAGGTCCTTGCTTTCGTAAAGGATATCAGAGGAAGTTAAGGAAAATTGTCTGTTTTTTTTGTATTCGAAATCTTGCTTGTTGTACAAGAGGCTTATCTGATCGTTGGTTTCTACTGCTTGAGACCCTCTTAGCACCCGTTTTCCATTGAGCTTGATTCCACCCATGTCGAGAATACGTCTGAGTTTTTTTCGAGATAGTTCGTTGTAATAAGCTAAGATAGCTTTGTCTATTGGCAGGCCTGCTTCGGGCTTACGAATGGTAAGATTTATCTGTTTAGTTTGCTGAGTCATGATTAAAATGGTGGCTCCATCAATGTTTGTCCTCTTAGGAGCCAATCATTCAAGCGAGATTGTAAGTATTCTTTAAGCTCATGAAAGACGTTTGGTAGCATCGGATGAGCTTTTATAATCGAATATAGAGCCATTCCGAGGTAACTTTTATGATAGCCAGAAGCAAGCTTTATTAAGCAAGTTGCAGCTGATTCATTTTCCCTGGGGAATGATTGAACCATTAGTAGTCCATCGGCCCCTTCCTTAACTAGAGCTTGACCCTTAGCTGCGATTGTAAGGTCAGAGTCAAGACGTCCTTTGCCTCCAACTAGCCTAGGGTTATTAACCCAAAGTTCCTTCAATGCGGTAGCTTTTTCACTGTCATCTAAGATCAAGTTTTCCCACATTTGGGTATGGACTCTATCGTTCATCACAAAGGTAGGCAATCCACAGCTGTCGAAGGTCCACTGAACTGCTTCCCTAGCTTCTTTACCTACGAGTGAGAATAGGTTTTTTTGTAAAGGATGGGTGTGTTCCCAATAACCCTCTTTTTTAAAACCATGTTGCTCGCATGCTGCAAGCAATAGAAGATGTTTACCTGAACAGGGATGGTGTATGCGCAAAGGTCTACTATTTGAAAGTTTTAACCTGGCAGAATGCTCCCAATCTAGGGGATACTCTCTTGGACAAAACAACTCCTCTTCTCCCGATCGAGCAACTTTGCTCAATGCATCAAGTGCATACATATGTATGTCTTGACCGGAATGAAATGATAAACCTATGCTCCAAAATTCTTCTTGACCACCGACATCTGCAGCAAGGTACTGCCATGGGTTAAGCAAGGAACGTGTTAAGAATGAAAAGCTACCTGTGGAAATAGGCGTTTTTCCTTGGATTCTAATGGTACTTGCACCGTGAACGACAATTTCTGGACAGGGGCCTCGATGGATGGCAAAGAGGGGATGTGATAAATTTGAAATCATAAGCTTGATTCGTCATATTTAGTATAGCTTTGAGCTATAGTTCATGTTATCAGATATTAATTCCATAAGTCTCTCTACCTAGATTTTTTTTCTTAGGTAGAATTTATTCAGTTAGCCACAAAAAAACATGGGTTTTATTTTTTACCTGCTAATGAGTAATTTTGGGTCAGGTACCTAAAATAAATAGTAAAACTCATGTGTTTAGAGTTGCCAGACTACCATAGATTTATGGTTTGTTCATTTAGAAATTAATAAGATAATTATTATCAAAGGGTTACTAAGCACGGTGAGATTGCTTAAAAAAACCTTCACTTCAAAGTAGTTTTATTTTTTTCATCTTAAAAGGCACTTCTATATCTCCTTTGAGGAGGGAAACCTTTGTCACGTTTAGACATTCTTAAATATTGGGTACCCATTGTTAAATTGGCCGCTCCAATTTTTCTAAGCTTAATTGGTATTCAGGCAATGGAAATCATCGATGCGGTTATGATTGGGCGATTGGGAGTCCACTCTTTAGCAGCAGGAGCATTTAGTAATGGAATCGTTAGTATTTTTATTATCATAGGAACTGGGTTCTCTACAGCTGTATCAACCTTGGTTGCAAGAACTAGAGCTAAGCACAACCCTAAGGATTTAAGTAGTATTATCACCACTTCCTTGTGGATTACTCTTTTGGTAGGAATCTTTTTAACGCTGGTTTTGGAGCTTGTGCGTAACCATTTGCATTTGTTCGGGCAGGATCCGGAGGTGATAGATCTAGCTCCTGGATATTTTTTATTGATCGAATGCTCTTTGCTCCCTCAAATGCTCTTTCAAATTTATAAGCAATTTACTGATGGTATGGGTAACTCTGCTGAAGGAAGCATAGCTCTTTTGTTGAGTTTATTTTTGAACGCTTTCTTTAATTGGATTTTTATTTATGGAAATCTTGGAATTCCAGCCCTAGGCCTAATGGGAGCTGGCTTAGGTACCTTATTGTCCAGAGTATTTCTGGTATCCGGTTTCCTAGTATTTTTGAGTTTTAGATCAGAGTACCGGTCAATTAAGTTTATTGCATTACCGGGTGCTTCGTTGAAAAAGTATGCTCCTTTAATCTTGAGTATTGGAGTCCCTGCTAGCCTGCAGTATCTTTTTGAAGCTGGTGTTTTTTCTATGGCCACCATTATGGCTGGTTGGATCGATGCCATTACTTTAGCGAGTCATCAAATCCTACTAAAAGTTTCGTCCGCCTGTTTTATGCTGCCCCTTTCTCTGTCATTTGCAGCAAGCATTCAGGTTGGAAAAGAGGTGGGACAAAATAATGCTCAACAAGCGAAAAAAATGGGGTTTGCAGTATTAGGTTTGACTTTAGTGATGATGAGCCTTGTAGGTATTTGTCTATGGTATTATAGGTTTCAAATTCCTTATGCTTTTGTTGATGTGAGAGAAGTTCTCGAGCTATCTGCTTCTTTATTATTCATAGCAGCACTGTTTCAAATTTTTGATGGTACTCAAGCCGTGGCTATTGGCATTCTCAGGGGCTACCTAGATACCAAGGTTCCGGTTCTTTTTACCTTTATTTCTTATTGGGTCGTGAGCTTTCCTGCTGCTTACATTTTTGCTTTTGTATTTGACACAGGTTTAAAGGGGCTTTGGTATGGGCTTATGCTGGGTCTAATCTCATCTTCAGTTCTGCTTAATATCCGGTTCTATAGATTAAGTAAAAGTCATTAGTATCCCTTTGAAAGCTTGACGGAAGTTTAGATACCCTATTGAATTAAAATCAAAATACTTAATATTTTAGATAAATTATAAATTTTTTTTAAAGGGCTTTGCTAGCCCGTCGAAAGATGGGGTGAGTTTATTGCTGAGATTGGTGTGCAACAGCTCCAACTTAGAGAAAATCTATAGGAGCTGCTGCACAATCTTCTCGAAAAAAGGGGATATTTATGCGCGTAGGAACGGTCATTTCAGTACCGAATGAATACAGTAGGTTTGGTAGAATCCTAGATGGAACCGGAGTCGGATATACGGTCGAAGCTGGCGATCTACCGGAAGACATCGAAGAAGGAGACGAACTCGCTTACAAAGTAGAAATATGGGGCAATGATAGTGGTTTAGCGTTTGATCTTCGTGAAGATTGATAAAAAGGCAAAAAAAAAGAGACGAAAAGAAGTCTTTATCGTCTCGATTAATATGATAGCACTTGTGGGCTCAGATCAGAAGCCCACTACCCCTAGTAACCATAAATGTGCCATTTTGATGAAGGGAGCGAATACTAGGCTTAGAATTGCCATAAGCTTCATCAATATGTTTAATGAAGGTCCCGACGTATCTTTCATTGGGTCGCCAACTGTGTCGCCAACTACTGCAGCTTTATGAGTTTCAGATCCTTTTCCACCATGAATGCCTGTTTCAATGTATTTTTTAGCATTGTCCCAAGCACCACCGGAGTTTGAGGATGAAATCGCCATGACTAAGCCTACTGCGATTGCTCCTGCAAGAAGACCGGCAAGAGCTTCAATACCAAATATAATTCCAAACACTATTGGAGTGGCCATAACCAGTATTCCTGGAGCAACCATTTCTCTGAGAGCTGCTGCTGTAGAAATGGTTACGCAGCGTTTGTAGTCTGGCTTGCCTTTTCCTTCCATAATCCCTGGAATGGTTTTGAATTGATGTCTGACTTCTTCAATCATAGCGAAAGCGGCTAACCCAACAGCGCGCATCGTTTGTGCAGTAAATAGCATAGGTAATGCTGTTCCTGCTAAAAGACCGGCAAATACAAGAGGGCTCAACAGATTAAGAGATTCGATTCCAGCTGTGGTGAGGAAGGCTGCAAATAAAGCTAAGCCTGTTAAGACCGCTGAACCAATAGCAAAACCTTTACCAATTGCAGCAGTAGTGTTTCCTGCAGCATCCAGGATATCTGTACGGGTTCTAACTACTTTCTCTAGTTCACACATTTCAGCAATGCCACCAGCATTGTCAGAAACCGGTCCATAGGCATCAATAGTTAAACCCACGGCTATTGTTGAGATCATTCCAATTGCAGCCATTGCTATTCCGTACATTCCAGCAAAATGCCATGAAAAATAAACAACAAGTGCGATGACGAGAACTGGAATGACCGTAGACTTATATCCTAGACTAAGGCCATAGATAATATTTGTTGCTGAACCAGTTTTTGATGCTTCTGCAACTTCTCTAACCGGAGGGTAAGTGTGTGAGGTAAAATATTCTGTAACAAATCCAATCAGTAAACCTCCCCAAAGGCCTGAAAGAATAGAGGTTAAAACACCGTTTTGAGTGATGACTTTGGTGCCTAAGATAAACTCTGGAACCATAGTCCAGCGAGTTGCGAAATATACTGCTAAAGTCATGAGAACAGTAGAAATAACGAGCTGTAATTTAAGGGTTTTTTCCACATCGGAAGCTTTGTCCCCAACCTTCGCTAACAATGCAGTGAAAAGACAAACAGGGATCCCGACTGCTGATACTAAAATTGGGTAGTAAAGAGCTTCTATGGAGTCAGATATGGCTCCGGCAGATGCTCCTATCACAAGAGCTGCACAGGTTGCTTCTGCTAAGGATCCAAAGAGGTCTGCTCCCATACCTGCAATGTCACCGACATTATCACCAACATTATCTGCAATGACTGCTGGGTTACGAGGGTCATCCTCTGGGATTCCTGCTTCAACTTTCCCAACGAGGTCAGCACCAACATCCGCAGCTTTAGTGAAAATTCCGCCCCCTACACGACCAAATAAGGCAACAGTTGAGCCACCGAGACCAAACCCAGCAACGAGTTCCATAGCAACATGGATATTGGGGAGAAGGCGTGCATATGCTAGACAGATGCAGATTAAGCCAAAGACAGCAAGGCCACAAAGCCCAAAGCCCATTACAGCGCCACTATTGAACGCGACTTTAAATGCAGGGGCAATTCCTTGGCGAGCTCTGATAGTTGTTCTTACATTCCCTCTTGTAGCAATATTCATACCAAGAAAAGCTGCCAAGCTCGAGGTAAATGCTCCAAGTAAGAAGGCTACAGCGGAGAAGACTCCAGAATAGGGAACCTCTTTATAAACTTGACCGACGGCAAAATACAACAGTACTGCAAAAAACAGACAAAAAATTCCCACATAACGATACTCTGATACTAGAAACGCTTGAGCACCTTCTTGGATGGCTCCAGAAATCTCTTTAAACCTGCTTACTTCCTCTGGCTTACCTTCAATTGGAACAGCTAGAACTTTTTGAGCGTAGATAAATGCAGCCAGCAGAGAAACTCCTGCGCAAGCATATATGATGTAGACAGCCAAAATAAAACCCCTATACGTTTCGTGATATCTCAATCATGTGTCGAACCTTGGTGTTATGACTCTGTTTGTCATCGAAGGCAAGCGAAAATTAATGGCGGATTGAGATAAAACTATAGATATTAGATTGTTATCTTAGTGATGTCTCTATTTGAAGTATAAGGATGTTTGATGGGCAAGGTTTGGCGATTATTTTAGTGATGGGAAGTTCATCACTAAAATAATCGAGGAGACTATCTAGTCCTGGATCTCTTTGCGGGAGATTTTTTAACTAAACTTCTTCTCTTTGCTGAAGACGTTTTAGTACCAGACTTTCTAGTAGCCTTTCTTTTAGTGGTTTTGCCAGAAGCTCTTTTAGTAGCTGCCTTTGTTCTCTTTGCAGTCTTACGAGTAGACTTTTTACGAGTAGCTTTTTTCTTTGTAGTTTTCTTTTTTGCAGCAGTCTTACGAGTAGCTTTTTTCTTTGTAGTTTTCTTTTTTGCAGCAGTCTTACGAGTAGTTTTTTTCTTAGTAGTTTTTTTCTTTGACGCAGTCTTACGAGTAGTTTTTTTCTTAGTAGTTTTTTTCTTTGACGCAGTCTTGCGAGTAGTTTTTTTCTTAGTAGCTTTCTTCTTTGTAGTCTTCTTTTTAGTAGCTTTTTTGGCTACAGTTGACTTTTTCTTTGTAGTTTTCTTTTTTGTAGTTTTTTTGGCTGCAGTTTTGCGAGTAGCCTTTTTCTTTGTAGCCTTTTTCTTCGTGGTTTTTTTTCGTGCTTTTTTACGACCGACCATACAACGTCTCCTTAAGATCATAAGTCAAGATTTAGACATACCCACCGTGGGGATAACCATCACCTACCAATATTTAAGGTCGGTTGAATATGTATAAAATTTAGCGAAAAGAAACTTTTTTTCCAAATTTTTTTTGGGGGATATTGGCTTCTGGTACATGACGATCGAAGATTGCAGGCTTATTTATCCATAAATTACAGTCAGTTAATGTAAGTGTCATGGCATGTTAGCAGCAGATTTATCTAGGAAAGTTTTTTCCCTTAATCATAGAAAAGTGTCCAATAAAGGACGCAGAATTAATTTTTTTTGTTTGTCTGGATCATTTTTTTTTAAGGAAATCAATTTTGTCTTTAACTAAGATCTTTTTTGTCCGAAGCCTGTGATGTAGCCTTTAGGAGTATAGACCATGGTTTCTGGAGAAAGTGCTAAAAAAAACGAGCAAAATTTTGTTCTGATAGTTGAGGATGAGCCTGATCTTAGAAATATTATCGGAATCCATGCAAATGCCATTGGGATAAGCCCTCGGTTTGCCTCAAATGGTAAGGAGGCGCTAGAGGTTCTAGAGACTCAAGCTACTGACTTTATTATTTCAGACATGCTGATGCCAGAAATGAATGGCTTAGCTTTGCTGGAAGAGATCCGCAATAGAGGCTCGTTTATCCCATTTTTAGTGCTAAGTGGCCATGGTGACAAAGAATTAGTTCTTGCTTGCCTCCGCCTTGGAGCATTCGACTATCTTGAAAAGCCTTTTGATAATAGTGCATTGAAGTCTTTAATGATGGAGGCTCTAAAAATAGCAGCAGCCGAAAATAGCGTTGCAGGCTCTTCAAGGCTTTTGTCCTTGAGAGAAGATCTAAATGGTGAAAATGAAAAACGAAAAACCAAATTTGATGAGTATGCTGTGGCAAGGCTTAAGATCTTATCCCAAAGCAAAGTTGGGGATGTTGCTGAGGCTACTCCAAAAATAGATTCGGATCTTAGTAGGGAGCAAATGATTCTGAAGAATTTTCTAGTAGAATCCTTCTCTCAATTAGAGAATACCGAGAAGGCTATGAGAAGTCTTAGTAGTAGTGACCCAAATAATTGGGAACTTGGCTATATGAACCGGGTGATGAATGGACTTCTTGCTGCCTTAGATGCTGTAAATCAAAATGAAATTCGTGCACTTGTAAGAGGCATGAATCAGTGCTTTTCTTTGTATCGGATCCGGACTAGTATGCTAGCCCAACGAGAATTAAACATCTTAAAACGTGCTCATAAGATCCTCATGCTAAAAATAAAAAGCCTGCGAGAGGAGCTTGAGGGTAAACCTCCATATCCAATGAGTGAG
Source organism: Oligoflexales bacterium (assembly GCA_045105515.1). Taxonomy (GTDB): domain Bacteria; phylum Bdellovibrionota_B; class Oligoflexia; order Oligoflexales; family Bog-1112; genus JABSRF01. Next base: position 868 of record JBGCDR010000132.1, on the reverse strand, counting down.
GATATTAAGTCAGTGATCGCCGACCTAAGAAGCTGTATTAGCCATTAATATTATATTAGCTTGCTTGTAAGTCATTGAAATAAATATTGTTGCAATGCGATACAACTCTACATTGAGTAGCTTCGATATAAACAACAATGGGTCTTCGGTTATGTTCTGCAATTCTCTACTATAAAGTTTTAGTCGTGAATTTGAAGCTTCGTATTTTTTTATTAATGAATTTGATACTGTCTTCTTCTGATATTTCTAACCATTGTTCATCGATGTTGTCCAATCTTTGGACGCCTATGTTGAACTCTTGTAGTAGGTCGTATATGCATTTTGCAATAAGGGGACTATCTTCTAATTTTTTGTTGAGAAAGAATACAGATGTATTTGTTAAAAATTGGTTCATCAACTTGTTGCCTATATAGTTGAAACGTCGACCTCCTAACTGTATTTGAAGTATGGAGTAGGACTTGCCATTACTAAGCTGCTCAAAATCTGGATATTTTTTGGTATAAACATTTTTAAATTTAGTATAGACCTGAATAAATTTAGTACGTAAATACTTCTTATCTTTCTCAGGTAATTGATTCTCTGCAAAGGCGAGAGTGTTCATGAATAGTAATATTGTCAAAAGAATATTCTTCATTATATATGTTCTCCAAATGGTGATATCGACCTTCGAATATAAGATTAAAAAGCATTGTTTTGCAACATACTAACTAAAAATAGTCTCCTCCTCAGAGTTCTTGAATTCAATAAGAAAATGCAAAAATAATCTTGCCGTCCAGAATTCAAAACAAATTTGTGCTTGAAAAAAATATTTTCATCAAAATTCCCCTTCCTAAGATGTGTTTAAGAGCTAATAAGAGAAAAATCTTAA
>JBGCDR010000131.1:0-76857 GCA_045105515.1 Oligoflexales bacterium | reverse complement strand
TTGATATTTTTTAGTTTCATGCCCACAGATTTCCTGAATTCATATGTAAATTCAGCATAATACCTAATCTGTGCGAAAATTGATTTTTAATATGTCTTCGGCTTGTATGACGAGTTTTTAGAGTTCAGTCAGTGCTCAGCTACAGAGTTCGTTTAGTAGAAGACGATCATGACTGATGATGACACCAACTCCACGAAAATTATTTAAAGCCTCTAGGATTACTTGCTTAGTCTCAGCATCTACGTGGTTGGTGGGTTCATCAACTAAAAGGACATCGGGGTTTGAAGCTAGCGCCACAGCAATTTGCAAACGTTTTCGTTCCCCAATGCTTAGGCTTGGCCAACGTTCATACCAGTCATCACCAATTTTCAGATGATTACGAAGTTTAATTGCACTTTTCTGGTAATCGAGGCGAAAACCATGGAGGCCTGATGGAGCAAACTCGGTGCTTTGAGGGATAGCAACAATGCTGCCTTGAGCTGCAATTGACCCAGAATTTGGCTTCAACTCGCCAGAGATTAACTTCAGAAGTGTCGTTTTGCCGCACCCATTAGGACCACAAAGGGAAGTCCAACCATGGTGGAAACCAACGGATATGCCAGCAATGAGTTCTGCTGAGAGATTGTCATAACTGAAATGTAAATTTTGTAGCTTGATGAAACTAGACATATGTTCTTATCCTGGAAATTAATCAAAGTTTGTTATTTGATTTTTTGGGATAAGAATTACTTCATTACTTCACTGGCGTCTAGCGTCCTTCATATAGGGTTATCGCGCCAAATTTAGCTAATTTTTCAGCTTAAGTCAACAGTCCAATTTAAAGTATTATATTCAGGCGGTTATAACTGCCCTCGTTTTATGCAGACTATCAATCGCACCATCTGAAGTGCTGGCATTTTTACGATTATCTAATTAAATTCAAAAACCATGTTGACACATAGTAAACATATTTACTATAAATATGTTTACTATGTGGGAGCTAGATATGTGGAAACGAACATACAGCAAGAAAATTAATGGAATATCTCCAGAACAAGTTTGGAGTGAGTGGGTTGATATTGAAAACTGGCCTAAGTGGCATGCCGACCTAGAATATTGCAAATTACACGGAGAATTTGCCGAAGGAGTTCGCTTCACTCTCAAACCAACGAATATGAAAGCAGTCGAAATTGAAATTTCAGAGGTCGAGCAAGGAAGATCGTTTACTGATTGCACAAAATTCCCTGGCGCTAAGATGATCGATAAACATTTAGTTGTACCTATCGTTGGTGGGGTCAAAATTTCTAACGTTCTTCAAGTCTCAGGAGTTTTTTCCTTCCTCTGGTTCTTGTTGGTGGGACGAAATGTTGCTAGTTCGGTACCAGACGAAATAGAATCTCTTATTGATAGAATCAAGGAGAAGCAAAATGACTGATTCTACTTTCGGATATGAGCAACCCGAGGATAGTCCTGGACTCCTACTATGGCAAACAACCATGCTATGGCAAAAAAGGATACGTGCAGAGCTTGATAAACATAAAATGACTCATTCCCAGTTTGTCGTATTAGCTGTAAGTTTATGGTTCACAGAGCATAATCATGAAGCAACCCAAGTCGACATAGCTGCTCAGTCAAAACTTGAGAAAATGACAGTTTCCAAAGCCTTAAGGGAACTAACACAACAAGGATTTGTGAAAAGAAAAGAGCACGAAAAAGACACCCGAGTTAAGGTCGTTCTAATAACAAAAAAAGGTCTCAAGAAAATATCTGCTCTTATTCCAGTCATTGAATCCATCGACGAAAGATTTTTTGGAACTCTATCTGAGCAACATCGATCTTACTTAATTTCGGCATTCAGGTCCCTTGTCGATGCCGAAGAAAGCGAAGGAGAGAGAAAACGATGAATCGTTATTGGATTGGGGTGGTATCTGAAGAACATGTTAGAGTAGCCCAAGCCGAAGGTTTTGCTCAATTTTGTCATGGTAAAATTTGGCCAGTGAAAAAACTTGATATGGGAGATTGGATTATCTACTATTCCCCAAAAATTCGCATGAATCACCCAGAACCATGTAAGAGTTTCACAGCAATCGGTGAAGTTATTGACAATATCCCATACCAGATTGAGCAGTTTCCTGGCTTTGATCCTTATCGTCGAAATATTCGCTATTGCAATACTAAAAATGTACCAATTCAAGAAATGATGGACTGCCTAGAGTTTATCAAAAAGACTCCAAACTGGGGACTCACTATACGGCGTGGATTCTTTGAAATCTCAGCAAGTGACTTCTCTATAATTTCGAAAAGGATGGTTATTGAATAGATTAGGGTTCCTAATGCAATCCATGAGCCCGTTATTTATCAAGTTTCTTGAGATTCTTGATTCGTTTTTGTTGGCTCGTTGTCATATCAATATTTTGTGATTTCTTGGCTAAATCCTGCTGTCTTTCTGCATCCCTCATTTCAGCCATCACGGCCAATGAGCCATCTTTTTTTAATCTCACTTTGAAAAAAGTATCCTCAGCAACATTAGGGTCACAAAAGGAAAAGAATTCAAACCATAGGCCTTGAAACTGATAAACAAACAAATCATTAATTGTATTATTTCGTGGATAAGAAATTATTTCATTGACCATTCTTGAAACACATATTGGTATTGTGTCGTCGTTGTCATTTGCCCAGTATAGTTTTCTTATTCTTGATAAATCATCTGAGTGCCTGATGAGCTATGTTGCGTTCTTAATATTTTGATAAAACTCCATTCGAAGTATGACTCCCAACACGAACCGTTGAAACAGAATAAAATTTAACCCTGCCCAACATTCATGTCCTGACTCGTAATTCTCTATCTCAATCGATCTTCTTTCAACACTTGAACTATTTTCGGGTAGCACTATTTTTGCGAGATAGTCATCATCTTTTTGAAATGAGTTTTCGCATCGATCACAAACAATATCAGCTTTTAAGAGATCTTGCTCTACATCTTCTGTGTTCATGGAAAAATCCAACTTCAGCACTCTTCCTGAGCGCCCCATAATTTGACGTTTCATCCATTTTAGCAAAACATGACTGTTGGTTTTGAGTTTATGGACTGATGCATCACACATTGGGCAAACTATCATTTGAGTACCTCCATATATCCGAAAATTCATCTGTATTTAACTGATATTCTAATCTGCTGCGTGACGGAGATTGCTACCTAGCCGATGAACCAAAAGCATAAATAAAATAACAAGGCCCATACGGAAAAATATTTTCAGCCATCCAGTGTGATCGAAGTTGGCAACCTCTGTCTGAATCCACTTTTGTTGCTTTTCCATCGACTGTTGAGCTTGCGAGTATACCTGCCAGGCTGAGTCTACATGCTTCTTCTTATACCACGAATTTTGATGCATTTTATCTGCCGGATCATCATAGCGCGAATTGACTCGATCATAGCTCATCTTTGCGCGATCAAGCCGCTCTTGATGCCAAGCTAATTTCTCAGTGATCGCTTTATCGGCCACCTTTGAATTCAACTCATCAGAAAAAGTCCCTGAAGCTATGAAGTATGCTTCATAACCGCCAGCATAAATGCAGCAGAGGAGGGCCAGCTTGGTGCGATAAGCCGCATGAAATCCAGCAAATCCGACGACCATCAATATACCGCCAAAAGAAACCAAGCCAGGGTTGGCGAATCCACTAGCCTCATAAAGTTCGACCGACTGGAGCCAAAGAAACCAAGCAACTAACACGCTTGCTGATATTAGCAGAACAAGCTGAGGGAGCATTCTCGCTAATTGTGCCCCGTTAATATTTGTGATCACTCCCTTGAAACCTTCTACTAGAGGAACTTGACCCATAGGACGAAGGTCAGCAGTTTTAGCGACAGAAATTTCATGGACTGGCATTTTGGCCTCCTCTGATTGTTTTGGGGGATTAACTACTTCTGATGGGGATTCTTCAGATCTGATAGCCCGAGAAAGATCTGACTCGGAGATCTGACCCTTCTCCAGATCTGGAGCAAGATCTTCTGATGATAACTTGCGAAGTTTTGCGCGGCGGTCATAGCCCTTCTGCCGCAACGCCTTCAGGTCTCGTTTTTGATCTGAACTATATGTTTTGATCTTCAGATGCTCTGCCAGATGCTGCATCAGACTCTCCAGATCTGAAAGCGTCTGAGATTGCTCCAGACCTGCTTTCAGATATTTGATCAGATCTGAAAAGACCTTGGGCGAACCTTTCAGATCTAGTTCAGACGCTACCAGATGAATTCCAGACATTTCTAACCTCCTAATCTGATTGCTTTCCAGATCTGAAACGACATCAGACCTTGCTCCAGACATCTGAAATAATTATACCTGTATTGGGTATAATTATACAAGGAAGTCAGATAGAAAATTATTCCCGATATGGGTACAATTGATCTATGACATAATCTTTTGCTGGGAGGCGCTTCTTTGAACTCAACAAAACGGGCTGTCGGACGACCAGTTGTTGCACCTGCTCCTTGGGGGCCACTCTTTGAAAAAGTTGGCGGACATGCAAAGTTAGCAGCAAAACTTGGTGTCGCCAAATCGACCATCGGAAGATGGGTCAATCAGGAAAGTCGTATTCCCGAGCTTGGACGGCGAGAACTTTTGCGCTTATGCAAGCAATATGGAATTCAAGATGGCCTTGAAACCTTCCAATCATCTTAAAAAGAATTTGGAATATCTGAAATATTGGAGAGATCGCAATGAGCTTGGATGCAATCGGAATTATCAGTGGTCAAATGAAAGAATCGGTCCAATTTTATGGACTGCTTACATCGATGCTGATGGCACAAAAAGAAAAGATTCCATTGCGAAATGGATTGAACTTGCAACAGGTTTTGTAAAAACCCTACCCAAGAAATAGGTCTGTAAGATTCCCCTATCTGCTTATTGCAAAAATCCACCTGCAGAACTGACAAAACTCCATTTTACCTTGTATAGTATGGGTTATATGGGATTCATGATTTACTGACGCTTAGTTGCCAGAACTGCAAATATTCACAACGACCAAACAAGCCCAAGGACATTCTGCTTTGAAATAGTGCCAAAAACACGGCTATCATCATGCTGTGCAGATAATTTATCTGAGAGCATGAAAAAATGTCCTGTCGGTACATGAAGGTCTTCGTTTAAACCGAAGGTTCCGTACTCCCAACCAGGCCAGCTTCGCTCAATGCCCTTTTGTTCCTTGATGGATTAGCCATTAACCAGAATCTTCCCCTCCTCGATTCGGATAAATTCACCACCTTTGGCAACAACTCTAGAAATCCAGACCCTATCTTCATGTTTGTAAAGCACAACATCGCCAATTTTGTAATCTCTTACATAGGGAGCAAGATGGTTCAAGAAGTATAAGTCACCATCCTTAAAACCCGGCTCCATACAGTCTCCTGATAGGTGGTATGGCTCGGCTACCACTCGACTTATGGCAAAAACAGTTCCCAAAATAGCAATAAAGTAGAACGCTTTCTTCATCACATCCTCCTTAAGAAAAGCCGAGGCCGATTCGATCCCAGCGGATCTTCGGCCATTCAAAAGAGAAATAAACGAATTTAGCTTTACCCCAGATATTTTCTCTTGGAACGAATCCCCAATGTCTACTGTCACCACTTTCACCTCGATTATCACCCATCGCAAAGTAGTGTCCATCTGGAACAGTGACCTTCACTGGTGGAGTCCTATCAAGGTGAGATGGAATACGCCTAACGGTATATTCCTTTCCGTCAAGAGTCTCTTTATAGAATCCTCCTGATATGAGAATATCTCTCAGTTTTTGTTGATCCTTAACTGAAATGTCCAGAGCTTTACCATTTAGTCTAATAAAGCCATGGTTCACTTCAATTGTATCTCCCGGCAAACCAATGAGCCTTTTGACAAAAGTCATAGATGAGTCGTAGGGGCACTCAAAAACAATCACCTCTCCCCTTTTTGGGGTGGAGTACTCAAAAAGCCTTGTTTTTGTAAAAGGAATCCGAAAGTCGTAAGCCATCTTATTGACAAGCAATTTATCACCAGGTTCTATGGTTGATTTCATCGATCCTGTTGGAACTGTGTAATTACAGGCAAAGCTGGACTTAAAAGCACATACTGAAAGAAATATAACTCCGAGAGATAGCACCTCGGATTTTATTTTTTTGAAATTCATAAATTTCTCCTCAAAATGCACACGCGCACGCCATGCGAGAATGCAGCATTAATAAATCTGTTTTAATTTAAATTGTTAAATTGACTAAACAGACTGAGGAGGACTTGTTCCTGATGTTATGAACAGATAGGACTTCTTGATGTGATTGCCATCAAAAAGGCTAAAGTTATAAACCTGACTTGGAAAGAAGGATAAGCTAACATGAGAACAACTATCACTCGCTCCACAAGGTGAACCAGAGTTGCTAGTGACGTCGTCGTCAGTTTTAAACTCAAAATGAGCTGTAATCTTTGCCAAACTAGGGTCAATGAATTGCTGATCTTTTTGAGAAAAAAGATCAGAAGTCCTTGCATAGACCGAGTTACCTAGGGTCCAGCAAAAGAGCATAATGACGATGTTTTTAAAAGTACTCATATCCCGCCTATTATACCAATATTTGAGTAGAATTCAAAATATTAAATTATTTCATGTAATATCAAATAGATACAGGAGGTAGACCATCTCTAAAATTGGCCCTACTTCAATGCCCCAAAGGGACGAAAAGTCCCTCTAAAGGCCCAAACAGCTAATTCTTAATCCAAATCAGCATGGCTTCTGACAAAAACTCTGGCAAGTCTTTGCCATATGCCTCCACTTGCTTACGAAATGCTGGTCGTGACTGGATTAAATCTGCTAAAGCCCGATACACCTTCTTGTCCATCTGATGCAAAGTACTTCCATAAGCATAATGGTCAGCAATTAGTTTTTGAACTGCCTCGCTTTGTGGGCTTTCACCAGCCTGTTCCAAGCTGGAAAGAGCACTAAATATACGATCAGCTTTAGCTCCAAATTTTTCCCATTCTTCCTTACTCCAAGAAGCCTGTCCTACATCCTTTGCGCTTTCTAGAAAGGTTTTCTCGCTTTCACTAGCACCTTCAGTGGCTCTCCCTACAAAAACTTTTGATTCACCCTTGCCATCAGACCAGCTAAAGAAACCTTTATAAAGGTCTTTGTCGTGCGCCTTCTTGCCCCCTTTAAGATCTTCAATAGTTGATTCAACGGTTTCGATCAAAGTTTTAATTCGATGTTGCTGTTGTTCCAGCCTCTTTTTGTGAGCCTTCAAAGCATCAGCTTGATTAAAATCTTCCTTGTGGATGATGTTTTTGATTTCATCGAGTCCAAAATCAAGTTCTCTGAAAAAAAGTATCTGCTGCAACAAATACAACTCTTTTCGACCGTAATAGCGATACCCGTTGTCGCCAATGTGAGATGGTTTGAGAAGGTCGATCTTATCGTACCAATGCAAGGTGCGAACACTAATTCCAGATAAGTCCCCAAGTTTTTTTGCTGTGTAGTTCATATGATCTCCTATGTGTTGTTAATGAACTGCAGCTAACTTGGGGTATGACGCCACGTCATACTCAAGCTATTTGGTTCAACAAATTTACCTTTTTTACAACACTACAAAATATCAAAGAAATTTCTCCACCTCTAACCACTTTACCGTTCGGACTAATCCAGTCTCTAGTTTTGTCGGAAAGTGGGGAAGATTTGGAACCTCAAGCAGAATCAATATAACCAACTGTTAAATATGAAACAATCGGAACCGAGGGGAGTTCTGTCAGTTCTGCGAGTGGATTTTGGGTATTGAGCATTAGGGTATTGAAATCTTCTCCCCTATACGCGAAATTGGCTCTTTTTGGGGTGTCCACCCTAAACCATGAGATGGTTCTTATCGCTTCGGCGATTATTCTGTGGCGGAAGACGGGTGCGTTTTAGCAAGCCTTCTATCATCTCGGCCATCCAAACTTGCTCTTCTTCAGGTAGGCTGTTCAGCCTTTGGGTCATTGTCTCCATGCGCTCACTAATTTTACTGGGTTCACGAGACAATTCATGGAGCTCAAGTTCTTTTTCAGCCTCACGAACCATATCACCCATTGAAACTGGGAGTCCTCGGCAAACTTCATAGAAACAACGAAATGAAATATCCCGAGAAGGGTATCTTTCAACCTTAGCAACTATAGCTTGGCTTTTACCGACAGCCTTAGCTAATTCCCGTTGGGTTAGCCCACGAGCCATTCGGACTCGTGCGATATTCTCCCCAATCCTTTTTAGCAAAGATTCGTATTGATCGAAAACTATGTCTGAATTTGGCATTCGATACCTCCATCCCAAAAAATTGCTCTAGGCCGATGCTTGACTCCTCACGAAAGTGGAGCGAGCATCGACAATAGTATCACATTAGATATTATCGATGAGCAATCACCAACGGAGGTAAGAATGCAAGATTCCATGAAAACTAATGCAGAGTGGGCTTCAAAATTCGCTGGGAAGGGGTGGCCGGTACTCCCTCTCCACTACCCTGTAACAGACGGCCAGTGCAGTTGCAGAAAACCAAGCTGCAGTAGTATTGCAAAACACCCAATGACCCCCAATGGCCTCAAAAACGCAACCCTGGGAGCGGCTACAGTTTTGAACTGGTGGAGGGAAAGTCCTGCAGCAAATATTGGTATTCTCACCGGCTCGGAATCAGGTTTGGTAGTGATTGATATTGACCCTAGACACGGAGGTAACCAATCACTGAAGGAGCTTGAAGCAGAGTTTGGTGAGCTACCCGAAACCCTCAAGGTAAAAACGGGCGGTGATGGTTGGCACTACTACTTCCGTCACCCAGGAGGAAAAATACCCAACAAGACCAACTTAAAACCCGGTGTTGATGTGCGGGGAGATGGTGGCTACATCGTAGCACCACCAAGTGTTCATGCTAGTCAGGCCACCTATTCATGGGTCTCTGAAGATACTAACATTGCTGATTTACCAGCCTGGCTTTTATCTCTGATTTTAGGCAACCCCAATCCCAAAAAGCTTGCAATACCAAGCAAAGAAACTTTTGCCGAAGGAGGACGCAATGCATCGCTCATGAGTATAGGTGGTTTTTTAAAATCTAAGGGATTTGGTTCTGGTTCAATTACCTCAACTCTGGGAGCCATCAACCAAAATCTATGTCAACCACCACTATCTGAAGCAGAGGTTCAACAAATAAGTAATAGTATTGGTCGCTACCAAGAGAAAAACTGGAAGGAGCCATGTTCACTTCCTAGTGAGGTTGTTGCACCAGAAATGAATCTCGAAATGTTACCAACGTCGCTAAGAGCCTGGTGCAGTGATATTTCAGAGCGTATGCAGGTGCCTCTTGAATTTGTAGCAGGACCAGCAATTGTAACATTATCCTCTGTCATTGGTCGCAAAGTAGCGATTTACCCTAAAACAAAAGACGATTGGAAGGTCATTCCAAATTTATGGGGTTGTCTTATTGCTCCTCCTGGATCGATGAAATCACCTGCTATGGCTGCCATATTGCGCCCATTACAGAATCTTGCAGTGAAAGCACGAGAGGATTTTTTGCAAGAGAGTAAGCGAGTTGAAGCCGAAAAAACAGTAGCCAAAGCTGAGATTGATGCTCTTAAAGATGCCCTTAAATCGGCAGTCAAAGGAGGGAATCAAACTGCTATTGGAGAGAAAAAAGAAGCTTTAGAAAAGGCATTAAAGGCATTTGAAGATAACTTTGAAGTAACTGAGCGTCGCTACATGATGAATGACCCAACGATTGAAAAAATGCTCACAATCCTCCAGGAAAATCCCCAAGGTTTGCTTTTGTACCGCGATGAACTTAGTGGTTGGATGGAAACCATGTTCAAATCAGGCAGGGAAGGTGACCGCGAATTCTTCCTCGAATCCTGGAATGGTGACTCACCTTACAGCATGGATCGTATTGGCCGAGGAACTGTGTTCGTAGATGGGCTTTGCTTGTCGGTTCTAGGGGGTCTACAACCCACCAAATTTGAATCCTATGTTGCAGCCCTAGCAAAGGGAGGGAAGAGCGATGACGGGCTACTGCAACGCTTTCAGATCCTTTTGTGTCCAGAGAAGCGCAAATACTGGAAGCGTATTGACCGAGCTCCCAACAACGCCGCAGCTGAGCTAGTGGAGAGGACTTTTGCAAAGCTTGCTGATTTGCCATTACCTGAAAGAGTTGATGATGAAACAAAGCGCCACAAAATACGGTTTTCAGCAGACGGTCAAACGATCGCAGACGCATGGCATGAAGGGCTCGAAATCCGACTTTTATCGGCCACAGGGTCCTCAATTATGGAAAATCACTTGTCTAAATACCGCTCCCTTATGCCTAGCCTGGCGCTGATCTTTGAAATGATGACTCACCTAGAGGACTCCAGTGACTATCCCGAGGAAATTTCCAAAGATTCAACTCAGCTTGCCATCCGCTGGTGCGAATTCTTGGAGCTGCACGCCTGCAAAGCATATGGCGAGTATCTAGAACCTGAAGTAGTGTCTGGGCGCAAATTACTCGAAAGAATCAAATCTGGCGCTGTTCGAGACTTTGATCGTTGTCGCGACGTTTATCGCCATGGATGGAAGAATTTAGCTTCGATGAAGGAGCTTGATGGTGCTTTGAAAACGCTGCAACGATATGGCTGGGCCAGGGTAGAAGTCATGTCTCCGCCAACAGGGCGTCGATTTGAGGTGGTGCGCTTGCACCCCAGTCTAAGGTTGGTATAGGGCTCACCGACTAAAGTATGCCCTATACCTGTAGATCGCTCTACTTTTTCATCATAATAGGAGTCTAGCCCCTTGGCTAGACTGTTCTTTATTGGTGCCACACCTGCTGACATCAAAATGACAAAAGGGCCACCAATCTTGTAATCTGCTAAATATTCATTCATTTTTTCCGATAAATTAATCAAACAAAAAAAGGAAATTAAAGACACATGGATTTGTCGAATCTCGGCTCAAAAAAAAATCTGGAATTAGCTTGGCAACGGATTTCTACGGGGCTTAACCATCAGTATAAAAAATACTTTCGTGAACAATATGGCATATATGAGATTGCATTAAGTGATCACATCTCAAATCTAAGTATAGCTATTAAAACTCGAAGCTACGAACCTAGCAAGCCAACACGAATTTACATACCTAAACCTTCTGGGCTTCAACGTCCAATCACTCTATTGACATTAGAGGATCAAATCGTTTTACAAGCGATCGCGAATCTTTATGCAAAGAAATGTCAGGTTTCCCGTCAGCAAGTTCAAGATAAAAAAACCTATAGCAATTATATAGAAGACACCCAAAGCATTTTCCTTTTCCGGAATTGGCGAAAATCTTATCAAAAATATTAGACTCTTTGCATAATTCAACAAACAAGCCGCCGCCTTATCAAGTAAGCTCTCCAGCTTTAAATTTTAAATGAAGGTTCCATAGCCCAGCTGCAATTCTAAATGCTTTATCCATAGTTTTTGTAATGCCTCGAAATATATTTGCTGTTATTTTAAATTTTTTGAAGCCACCAATAGCATGCTCAACAATTATGCGTTTGCTCGATATTACTCGGTTTCCATGCTGTTCTCCACCATTTAACTTTCTTGACTTCGGCTTCTTTTTTGGTTTTCTAACCTGAGATTTCTCTACTAATTTATCAATACCTTCGAAGCCAGTATCAACATAGACAAGGGTTTTAGGTGGGATAAGGTCGGATATTTCCTCTTTCTTAAACATAGAGAAATCATGAGATTTTCCAACATAAACAGGAGTCATCCCAATAATTTCTTTAGATTGATTCGTCAAAATAAGAATTTTTGATGTGTGCTTCTTCTTTTTTCCGGAATAATTATCTTTCTGCTCTTTTGAATTCTGAGGACGTCTTATAGGCTGTTCAGTGCCATCGATATAGATTTCTGTCTGGGAGTTAATTGCATTTTTAAGCTCGGATCTTGATTCCGAGGTATCAAATGGGAGAAGTTTTTTTTTTCTAAAATGGCCTCTATAGCACTTTCACAGCTATCTAACCATCGTTTAACTGTACTACCATCCACATTGAAAATAACACCAATAACATCAAAATTTTGATAGTGTCGATAATGAATAAGAACCATCAATAATTTTTCTTTTACCGTTAATTTAGAAGGAGCACCTGATTTCACTCGATTAGGATTTCTGATTTGGTTTAACTCAACCTCAAATTCTTCGAAAATTATCTCAAATTCTTCAATGCAAACACCTGTCATTGTGTTCAATTTTTTTGGATTATCTAATATGTCTTCGAAGCTTATCATTGGTACTCCCAGTCAAAATTCGAGTCATTTTAGTAAATTAGGAAAGAATTGTCACTAAGTAATAAATTAGTGTCGCGCCATTGCTATGACTGAGTTTCTGAATTATGCAAAGACTCTATTGTACTCGAATCCAAAATCGTCTCAAATTCGACTATAAATGGGTCGTTCATTTTGATCTAGCTGCATTTTACGACACCATTTCTCACGATATTTTAGTTAGATGCTTACTTCCTAGAAAGGCTACAGATGAGTTAGGTTCATTCATCTATAAATGTCTAAGTAGATGGACAGGCGAAAAAACAAGTGATGGAAAATCTCATGGCATCCCACAAGGGCCAATTACATCAGATCTATTGGCAGAATACTATTTAATGCCAATAGATGAAAAAATGAATGCTACCACTTACTGCAGATATGTCGATGATGTGAGAATATTTGGGAAAACTGAAAATGCAGCCAGAAAATCAGTGGTCTACCTAGAAATCCTCTGTAGAGACCTTGGACTAATTCCTCAATCGAAAAAATTCGAAGTACTCAATATTTCTAATGCTCCAGACTTCTCCTACCACGAGCCTAGTCCTGATGGAGCTAGCCGTGATATATCCACGAAAAAGGAATTAGAAAAGGGGGAAGCAGAGGAGATATTTGATCGATGTTTTAACGAAACTGGGATGTTGATCAATAAATCACAATTGCGATATGTACTTTTTCACAGCATGCCTTCATCAAAAATTCGTTTAAAAGTTCTTAAAATCTGGCAGTCTCTTCCAGAACATGTGGATGCATTTCTCTCTTTCTTAACTAATCATATTTCGACTAAGTCCGTGATTTTAGCCATCCAAGAAAACCTCAAAAGTAGTCCTTATGATTACGTCCAAGGGCAGTGTTGGCAATTTTTATCTGTAGCCCTCGAGCATATACCAGCAGGCGATCGCACAACCCTAAGAAGAAGAGCTACCGATTTATTAAAAGAAAGAAAAGTTTCGTTCTCAGCAAGGCTTGGTATTCATAATTTCCTTGTCTGCCATGATAATATCTATGGAACAAATTTAACAAACTGGCTCCTTTATGAAAATTATGCCTTGATACAAGCGATTCTAGCTCCTCTTATAAATGATAAATATTTTGGGCAGGAGACTCCTATAGTCAAACGTTTTCTATCTAGAAGTCTTCCTGAACCAGGAATTATGTTATCCTCCAATCTGGCTCGTCTAAATATATCGTTCCCTACTAGTGCGATTCACAATTCACAAGTAGCATCGACGTTCTCGGAACTTGGCATCTGTGGTACACCTTCGAAAAAACGTGACCCTATTTCCATCATTTTGAAGAAGCACTTTAAAACCGATCCAACAAAAAAGTGGAAAACCCTACTAGGTTCTGATTATGGTCATGCTGTAAGTTTACTAAAGCAAGCTAATGTTTGTTTCGATTCATCTCGCGACAAATGGTTAGGATGTATGAACAGTTTCAATCACTTACTAATCTATAATATTCAAGTCGTGTTGAATCAGAAAAATATTCCAGGAGCAATAGCTTTAAAGAATAAAAATAATGTGTCATTTAAAGAAAAATATGGTCATTTCCTAGACCCTGGAAAGAGTTTTGCAAAACACCATCCGCAGCTAGTGGAATTATTGGGAAAAATCAATGACCGTCGAAATATCCTTCCAGGTAGTCATCCCTATGCGGAAAAGGGAACTGCATACACCAAGCGTCTAACAATGAGCGAAAGGACTCAAATGAAAGATATGATGAGCATAACATACAGCTTAATCGTTGTAGTTTTAAAAAATATCATGGGAGAAACTGATTAGTTAATCATGGTAAAGGCTTCTTGGCTGGGTCAAGTCTAATGCCACAAAATATTTATAATCTCGTCTTAGTAGCCTCTTGGCTAGGCTCTTTCTTTATTGAGACTCATGACAAACAGCTTCGATATTATGCCCATCTGGGTCCAACACAAAAGCTCCGTAGTAGTTCTCATGATAATGAGGCCTTGGACCAGGAGCACCATTGTCTTTTCCACCAGCTGCAAGGGCTGCTTTATAAAATCCATCCACTTCTTTGTGGCTAGAAGCCCTAAAAGCAACATGTAAACGTGGTGAATTTGGCGCCCCCTCAGCGACCCAAAAATCTGGTTTAGGAGGGACACCATATCCAAGGACAACCATGCCATCAACATGCTCCTTGGGTATTTCCATCATCATCTTATAACCAAGAGGTGCTAGGGCCTCTTCGTAAAATTTGCGGCTCGCCGTTGGATTGCTTACTTTTAGTCCAGTATGATCTATCATGTCTTAATCCTTTTCAATAACACGAGCTACAGGTCCATCGCAGTTCATGCATTTCCCGTTCAATATCAGTCCAAATTTGTCTGTACTCATCTTATCGACATCGATATTTACAGACTTTCTACAGTTCCCACACCAAACGTTATTTAAAATTTTCATTCGCACTTCAGAGGGGATTTTATCCCACCTCTCCTGGGCAGCTTTAGATGCCTTCATGTCCTTTTCCTTCTAAATCATATCAACGGTATTAAGGGCGGTATCAACAAGCCTCTTATCACCTCGATCGTGTCCAAACCAAAGCAGCGCGATTGCAGAATACAGGCCTAAAAACCTCGCGTAATTTCGAGCCTCTAATGAAACTTCACCGTAAGCATTCCAAAAGTGGGTATGAACCCGAAGAGGTAAAAACTGGTAAACTACACCAAGGTCAACAACTGGATCTGAAATGCAACAATCACCCCAGTCAATAACACCCGTAAGTTTATTTTCACCATTGAAAACAAGGTGGCGATGATACAGATCACCATGAACTAAGGAGCTTTTGCTTTGATCAGATCTATAGTTTTTAGCGGCATTTTTAATCTCAGATATTTTTGTTTCTGTGTTCAAAGATAAAAATGTTTTGCACACCGAATCAAAACGCTGATCAAAGGTTGCAAACATCTGTTTCGTATCTGTTCGGTCGAAAACTGGAACCATGGGGTCTTCAACTGATCGCAATTCTGCTAAATCCACCCCATGCAGAACTGAAAGAAGCATACCTAATTTTGAAGCAGCTGCTTTGTATTCATCTTCCTGAAAGTCAATTTGACACCCTGTAACTCCGGGAATAATCCTATGCCCATAGAACGCATGAGGATAGACTTCTGTGCCCCTCGAACAATATTGAGGTTGAGGAATAGCTAATGGTAATTTTGATGCAACCTTTGCTAAAACTCGAATTTCCCTTTCAATCAAGGGAATAGCCACTTTCCGCCTAGAGAATCGAAATACAAAAGCTTCATTGACCAAGAAAACAAGGTTGTCCCAACCTTCACCCAGCAATTTTATTGAATCAACCGAAAGCGAAAATTCATTAGAAATTGCACTCATGGCTATTTCTTCGTCAATATCAATATCTGCCGGGATCACGACCATGATTCAACTCCAGTCTGCTATTCGTAAATGCATCTGATAGTGAGGCACAGGATGCCAAGAGGCTATAAACTCCTTGATGATTTTGAACCCAACCTTCTTATAAACATGGATGGCTCGTTCATTACGAATTTCAGGGTCAATCAGAACATCTGTAATATTAGGGAACATAGAGAGCAAGAATTCTTTGATCATTCTCGTTCCATAACCTCTACCAAGGTAATCCTCGTCAAAGATGAAAAGATCAAGAGTAATGGCTTTTCCACAATCTGAGTCAATTCCAGAGACATCACTAAAGTTTTTATCTACTTCAGAAGTAATTAAGTATCCAAAAGGATTGCCATCTTCATAGGCAATCCAATGCTCCATATCTGAGTCACCAATAAAACTTTCATCTAAGCTTACAAAAGTATTGTTGAGCCCCTCGCTATGCAGCCATTCCGTAATGTGAGGTTTAGTCAACCATGTTTTAACAGAGTCTGACTGCTCTCGCTTAGTTTTAGCAAAATGGATGATTTTATTTTTTTTAGGTTCTAGGATACCTTTGATGAAACCTGTTTTTGCATCTGGATACTCCTTGCGAGAAACTCCAGACTCAACAAGAGAAGCCTTATAAGAATTATATTTTTCGATATTTTGGGAATTCCCTAAAAGATTCTCCTTGAAATCTAAGAGCTTCATTCCATTAGAGTGCCTTTTGGGAAACGCATGGATATGTATAAAGTCAAATTTTTCATCTAAATCGTAAAAAGTGCAAAATGTTCTTCCAGAAATTCCGTATTCGCCTTTAGCTTTGAAACCAATATTTTCCAGAGCTTTAGTCTCTTTAGCAAAGTTGATATGAGCTGAATGAAATATCAACACGTCAAGTATCGGTTTGGCAGAGCAACCCTTGACTGAAGTACTTCCAACATGACAAACTTCAGATCCTGGCGTTGCTTTTATGATAAGATCACACACAAAAACAAAAGCGTCAGACCATGAATCCTGATATGGTTTTAAACCAACTGTACCTCGCTTAAGTCCAAGATTATAGGTTTTTAACTTGTCTATAATATTTTGCTTATTCACCTTCGCTCCAAATTGCCTTAAAGTTGTCCGTCCCAGAGGCTCGACTAGAAAAATCACAAAAATATTTCCCTTGCCAGATCTGAGTACTTTTCGCCTGCTTACTTGTCGTCAATACCCAAGGTGAATAAACACGAATTCCTCTTTTTCCACCTGTGCCGTTATTTGAGAATATCTTCTTTTGAATCAGCACTTCCTTTGAGAACAGAAAAAAACCTATGTTTTCTTTGTGTCTTGTGCCTATAACAAAGAAATCGACTTCATCAGTGCTTTCGTGGGGAGCAGTCACGCCACCTACACGCTTCCACAGAGTTACAAAGTGTCCTACTTTAGTAGGAGTTGTCTTTCCTACTCTAAATTTTATTTTCTTACCCTCAAGATCAAAACGAAGAGCCCCATATTCCTGACTTTCCTGATCCACCTGAATGTTTTCAGGCTTTAGCCTTAGGGGATTCAATACTGTCCTATTCAGTGATAGGAAGTCTTTATGTAGATCAACGTCTCCAAGACCAAAATCAATGCTTTTATTACCTGTTTTCAATACTAATCCTAGTCTTTTCCTAAATAGACTCTGCAAACGCCATAATTTCTTTGCAATACTTTTCAGGTTGCCTCAACCTAATAAAATGGTTCGAATCCTCAAACTCAACCAATTTTGCACCCTGATGCTTAAATCTTTCAATGTCGTTTTCTCCAATAATTCCCTTTGGAATAGTTGGGTACAAAACTAGCGTCGGTATTTCCAACTCCATAAAGGAAAAATAAAGGTCATAAGCCTCAGACTCTTTCTCTACGCAATCCATTGCAGATCGACGCATAGTCTTCGTCACAGGCACACCATTGACCGTAAGCTTTGAAAATTCTTCTGCCCAACCTTGTTTCAATTTTTTGACATGCAGGGGGTGATCCACAATCACCATACCTGCAACTTTATCACCACCATCTTCAACAAGGTGTCGGGCTGCATATAAGGTGCTAATACTTGTTGCCACGACGATCAATTTTTTAGCCTTTAAAGTATCAACAACAAGGGCAAAGTCCTCTGCGTGGTCTTCCATAGAGTAGCCCATTTTGGGGGTTGAACTCTGACCACGGCCTCTGAAACTCATACTTGCTACGTTAAACCCTTTTTCTAGGCATGGAGCTAAACTATTAAAGCCCTCGATAGCCTCGTTGGAGAGTCCAGGAAGATACAAGAGTGTTGGTTGTGTTTCGTCTACAATGGTTTTAACCACATGAATTCCAATTCTATCTTCCACAAGACGGAGTTCAGGATGGTAAAATATTTCGCTCTGTTGGTGCATTTTCATTCCTCTTGCTTGCGGGTAGTTGAAATTTGATTTCAAATGTGGATTTATTTTTATGAAAATTGGCTTCGATTGTTCCTTTATGAAGCTCAACTATGTGCTTGCATAAACTTAGTCCAATGCCTGTCCCCTCGGTTTTGCTTGTAAATCCGCTAGTAAAAACTTTTTCAATGCTTATTTCTGTGCCATTTGGTACTGGATTCGTAATCGACACGACCACATCTTGATTTCTGTTGCTAATAACTGTCCGAATCAATTTCTGATCACCACAGGAGTCCATAGCATTGCTATGAAGATTCTCCAAAAGGGTGCAAAGCAGCGTCTTATCTCCAAAAGCAAAAGATTTGCCATGAATCGTGACATTTTTCATTTTAGGGTCAATTATTTTTCTTAGATCAACCTGCTTTGGGTGCTTGGCATAATCGTCTGTGGCTATCTTCTTTAGAGCTTTCTCCATTTTACCAATTAACTCATCGGCCCTAAGCAGAGTTCCAGAGATCATCTCTTGCTGCTTGTTTGGATCATTGATGAGAGTCAACCGTTTAAGCTGATTGTATTGGTAATAGGCTGGAGACTTCAGCTCGTGATAATATTCTTTAGCAAGAAGCATCCTGTGACGAATAAGGGTGAGCTCTTTGTATTCAACTAAGGAAGCCCAAAGATCTCGAAGTTCCTTTATTTCAAGATTTTTTGGCTTATTCCCGGACTTGACTCCCTCCCACACTTCGTGCAAAGGACTAGAAATATTGTCCCGAATGCCTCTAAGAAGTGATCTCGTTCCAAAGAAATAGCAAGCGACCAAAGCTAGACATATCGCAATTATAAGTAAAATTAAATCACTACGAAAAAATTGTATGTCAATAATTCCTCTAACAAATACTTTATTACCAGCCCAGTGCGTGGGGGAATAGAAAGCTGCTTGCAAGCTAGGTAGCCATTCTACAAAACAATGCCCTAGCGAATATTGGCTCCAGCTATTATTTGGCTTATCTTTCGTGATTTCTAGATTTTTAATTCCAAATTCATTTTGAAGCTTACCAGCAATTTCTTTATGATATGATTCATAAGAATCAAGCTGTGATGTTTCTACCAAAATTCGCGCACTACGGCTCATTTCCTCACAAATCCGACCAATGTAGCGATCTGTTGAAAATTTTATGGACGCAGCAAAAACAACAATGCTGATAAATACAAGGAGAATACCAGTTAAGATTGCATGTCGGTTAAACTGGGCTCGCAGGTATTCAGCTATATTTTTTTGATAGGCTTTATCCTGTCGTTGTCCCATTTTCCTAAATAAACCTTTCGTGTAGACACTTTGTCCTTGAATTCATAAAAACCTGAAGCACCTTCATACTGTCCTGATCCATATTTATAGCCAAATTCAACCCGATCTTTACTATTTTCAGCTACTTCAAGAGCATAAGCGATCATGTCTCTCAGTACGTATACAATAGGCTCTTCTGGGCTATTGCCTTTTATTTTCGGTGCTGATGTTAAAATCTTATTGAGGCTGTCATACGCTGCAAGACTAAATGTTGGAGGCTCTTCTTTTATCTGAGGCAGTACTGGCACATCAAAGTAATCGGTGACTACGTAGATATTTTTTGAATTTTTGGTAAAATTCTCTCCCAGAATTTTGTGGCAATAATACCACTGAGAATGGGCTATAATTTTGATTCGATCTGCATAGGATCCGGTACTTAGCATTGCTGCGAGTTCCATTTGCTCAAAAGCAAAGCCTGCAAAAAGAACATTAATGATCTGGTTCTCTGGAGACTTTTTCAGCTGATCTTCAAGTTTTTGCCACAACTCAGAGGAATTGCCTTTAAGAGTATCCGTCACCTTAAACGCTTTTCTATAGAGCTTTTCGTACTCATAATTTGGCAAAAAAGTCTCAGGCAAAAGGACGATGGATGGATTACTAAACTCTTTCGTCTGAGCAATTTCCTTATATTTTTGAAGAAGTTGCGTATGAGAATTTGCCATGGAGTAAGCAAATGAATTCTTGAGCGAATCCAGAGGTGACACAGGGGACAAATATGGAATCTTCCGCTTTAAGGCTACCTGTGAAGCCTCAAAAGCATCCATAGAATAAAGATACCCAACAACTCCAAGGGCGTCCCTTTTTTCTGCAAGTTCAAAGCCCTCATTTGGCCCATCATCAAAGCTCTCTAATAACTGTAAGCTACTTTTGGGATACTTTTTCTTGTGAGCCTGCATCGCTTCTGAAACTGCAAAACGGTATTGTCCTTTGATTAGTTCATTACGCCATGGGTTGTTGGATATGATTTTTTCACCGACAACCAAATATTTTGTTTTAGCTGAAGCAATTGCTGTCATCATAATCAAACTCACTGCTAGGGTTATTTTTTTGATTCCATACATTGTTCAATCTCGGGTAAAGTCATAAGTTTTTTTTGCAAAATGCCATCAAATTGTTCTTTAAAATCTTCGGGGAAATCATCCTCAAGACTCCATAAAACGAGCCTATTTCGATAGGCAAGATCATCTCGAATATAGGTCATGAGATCCTTATCATGAGCATCGAAGTTGTCAAAACGGTAGTCAAGAATAATGAGATATACCCCCTCAAGGGAGCTTGCATCACTATGGGATTCAGCGAATTCATCAGGGTGAGAATAGCTTATAACATCTGCATCTCTGGCCAAAAACTCCGATAAGCCTTCTCTGTAGTCTTTTTCATCATCGACAATGATGATTTTACGTCTTCTCATTTAGTCCCCATTTCACGCACTAATTCAAAAAGCACCTTACGCTTTGATGCGGGCAGTGACACTATTCGAGTTAGACAGGTTAAGATTTCCTTAACTTCGCCTTTGTCCTTGCTTAAAAACCCCTTCATAAACCGATTGCGAAGTGGAATCCCAACAAAATCAAATTTTTCTAAAAGATCCTTCTCCCACTCAAAGAGTTTGCGTTTCATGCGATTAACGCCGCTTTCAGTGCGGCCAGATCTTTCGAGGTAGTTGATGAAAGAAGATAGGCTCATTTTATTGAGCGCCGCAATCTTTTCTAGGTATTCAAGGACCGAAACGACCCGGTTCGCGGGCTTGCGGCCTTCAAGAATGCGGTAAGTTGCAATCTCTACTTCAAGTTGCTCCGCAGCCTGTTCGGCGCTTAATCCATTGATATTACGGTAGTCTTTCAAAAACTGCCTGAGTTGATTCTGAACTCGCTGTTTAATCAATTCCTTCATAAGCACCTGTATCTACGTTTCTAAACTGGTTTTATATGAATTACACAAAACCAGCTTGGCGTTCGGTCAAATCTATATGAATTACCCATTTGTTTGCAAGAAGATTCCATATAAAAAATTCATAACAAAGAATTGATTCCCACACGGTAACTGGGAGTCAAACTTTAGAACAACAGGAGGTTCATATGAGCATAGATCGTAAACCTTGGTTGGATGCAGATGGTAACGTTTATCCAAATGCCAAACTCATGGAACTCAAACGCAATTGGAGCCTATCGACTTGGGAAGAATTTTTGCAAGCTGAGGTCGATGTATCACGACAGGAGGCTCTTCTCCATTCTCCTAATCACATCGAAAACTGCTCCCGTGGATTCGGGGAAATAGTGAAGGAAATGGATACTGAGGATCATTACCCTAGACTACAGAAGCAAATTAGACAGTACCTCAAGCGCCTTTCCAAGAAGGAACAACAAATTTTGGACGCCATCTTCTGGGAGGGAAAAAGCCAGAGGCAACTAGCAAAGGAAACTAAGGTATCTCGTACTGCCATAACCAACACAAGGGATCGAGCACTAAAAAAGCTAGGAACGTTTTTTGTAGAAAATTTGTCAGCAAGAATTAGCGCCAAAGAACTTTTGAAAGCTCAACAGGAACTTTTAGCAAAGGGCAACAATGACGACATAGAAGCATCTGCTGGATAGCTCTTTTATTGAAAGGGTCGGGCTTTGCCCTCCCGACTCCATTTTTCCCTCCGAGAGATCAACCACCAAGATTTAGCCCAATGTCCCTGTCATTATTAAGGTTCATCAAGTCAAAGATGAGGGTGGACACCCAAAAAAAAGCCACCCTACCGTAGGTAGGGAGAAATATCGTAGATCTCAAGAGGAGGTGCCCATGCGAACCGTTGTGCAGATCCGGAATAATTTACCGCTGTCGGTGAGTTGTGAAGGTGTCTACTTCAAAGAGACCAAGGATCTCAGCATGAATGAGCTGATGATGTTTTTTGATCGTGACTTCTTTCAGATGAGGAAAAAGCACCCCAAAGTTGAATTTTTAATCTCACTCATCAGTCGAAGAGGAGACCAACAGATCCGAGTAGAAGCTTCAGTAGCTGGTGACTTAAACGCAAAACATCTTGGTGAAGAAATAGAGCGTGTCCTATGGTCCTACAACCATCAACATCTTCACGCTAAGAATGGATGTCTTGTCCCGTCCAACTCTCGATTCACATACAAGATTAATATTTCCTATAGAAACGAAGATCAAAAACTTTCACTAATTGCGGGAGGCTTACATGCATAACTTGAATTCACCGGTATCTTACATGGATCAAGCATCATTGAACCGCCTTACTGACAAACAAGCCCTTGATCAGTATTTACGTAAAGAAAATCAGCAGGACGATTATGATCAAAACATCAGATTTTTGGTGAGCCCTAAGCTAAAAAATGACCTACACCACATTCTAAAAGAATTGCCTTCCAAAGAACAAGAAATCATACGTTTACGTTACTGGGAAGACTATACCTGCTCCGAAATTGCGAAAGATTTGGGGCTCGATGAAGCTTTGGTCAAAAAAAGATTAACCGAAGCTCTGACTAAGCTTCGCAAGAAAATCATAGACAATCTTGTTAAATCTGGAGGAATAGCGGTCAAAAAAAGGCAAAGATCATGCCCTTAAAAAGCAGGTTAGCGAGAGTCGGTGCCATTGTAGGTTTGTTAAACATTAGCACGCTGACAAGTGCCTTTAATTTTCCTAATGTTTGTGACGTGGTTAATACTCCATTATTTAGCCGCGAATTTGGTCTCCGAGTTAAGTTTGCTATGTGCCCAAGCCCGTTTCCTTTACCACCATGGCCTTGTGCTCATGTAAGCTATAATTTGCCGAAATATTTTATTGAGGTTGTTAATCATCCCAGAGAAACCATGTTTTATGGATTGCCGGGAGTCAATTTCCAATTGAAGCGTATGGGGGGATGGCTTCCCTTTGCTGCTGAGAGCGATAACGGAGCCTTCTCCTACCATGCCCACGTCATCAATGTTCCATTCACTCAGGAAGTCTTTGCAGGGCTCCCCTGTGGCGGTGGGGTGCCCGATCTGTTCTGCTTCTCAGCAGCAAGCGAGCATTTAAGTAGTAACTGGCGTACTGGTTTTGCTGATATGTGGCATCCTCAATTCAAAGCCTGGGCAGCCAGCCCCAAGGCATGTTTGTTAAAGGGGGCCGCTTCTTCTGCTACTGGGCACTGGGGAGTAACCGGTGGTGGCATCGAACCCATGTGCTCAAACCCATGGATGGGTCGCATGTGGAAGTATCCGCCAACAGATGCACCTGTATGCACAGGTTGGGGCATTCACCTACCCAGAACCGGAACCACCATATCCTCTGATCAAACCACAGCATCGCTGATGATTGCTTCTAGAATAAAAAGCCTTGGGGGTGATGTCTTTCGAAGCGTTTCCAGTAACTGGAGTGACAAATGGCAAATGATCTATCCACAGTTATCGAGCAGTTTTAAGGAGGGACAAAATATTGCTGTATTGAGAGTCAATGCTGTCAATGAACTAGGAAGGTTCTCAGGTAAACCCACTAAGTTCCTATATGTTGTTTGGCAACGCTCCAATTGCACCATTGATGCAGGAACTGGTGGTCTTGCCTATCTATGGTTGGCCGGAATTAAAGCAGCATGCAGGGGTTTTTGATGAAATTTGCTGAATTCGTTCATTCAAAACATCATTGCACAAAAGAGCAACTGCGAACTATCCTAAAGATCTATCAGTACCGCAAAGAGAAGGTTGGTAGGCTGATGGTCGAATTGGGCTACATAAATCAACAAACCCTCGACAGTCTATTGATTCAGTTCATTAAGCCAGAGTGCAACAAATCATTCAAAGAACTGGAGACAGAGAAGTCCAAAGTACCTTTAACGCTTCAAGAACAGTTGAATCCGTTCAACGTTATAGCAATTGATTTAACCACAAGGAGGTTAACTCTAGTAGCTGATCATTTTTCGGATGTGACTATTCAGTCTGTTGAGGCATTCTTCGAGCTAGAAGTGACCCTTCTTAGGGTCAAAGGGTCTGTATTTCGACTTTTACAGGGAGAGAATCATGACGATAAGAAACAAAAATCAAACATCGTCCTTGCGGGTGATCTAACTTGTGACCAAAGAATTTCTGAAGAAAACCCTTACACACAGCTCATTCATCAGTGCTTTATAGCTGCCTGCAAACTAAAGGCCAGTGATATTCATTTCGAACCATTTGCAGATAAATTCCTAATCCGGTTTCGTACCCATGGAGCGCTACAAGACTGGAAGGTCATAGAGGCTGAACACACTGAACCAATCACCAACAAACTCAAATGGATACTAAACCTGGACCTAGCAATTATTTCAAAACCTCAAGATGCGAGGGCATGTTTTAAGTCCATGGCCATCGATGTGCGGGCAAATTCTATGCCCACAGCAGGTGGCAGTGAAAAGATCGTATTACGCATCCAGTACCAGGAACAAAAATTGAGCTTGCAAGATATTGGCTTAAGTAAAGATAAAATCGAGATGCTCAAGTGCAACATTCTAAAACGAGAAGGTTTGATCATCATTTCTGGCCCGACGGGAAGTGGAAAAACAACGACCCTATATGCACTGCTAGAAGAAATGGATCGACTCGGTAAAAACATTTCAACTCTAGAAAACCCAGTCGAAAAGAGTCTAGAACGCATCACCCAATCAAATGTAGAAACTAAGGAGGACTTCAATGACTTTCAAAAAGCACTTATGCGCCAAGATCCAGATATTATCCTTCTAGGAGAGATAAGAGATGAAGAAACAGCAGATCTCAGCATGAAACTCGCTTCAACAGGCCACTTGGTCCTCTCCACAGTTCACGCAAATGGAGCCAGGGAAGTTGTGGATCGCTTGCTTAACCTTGGTGTTGACGAATTTACGATCAAAACCAATCTACGCCTATCGGTTGCACAACGCCTTGTTCGACGCATTTGTCCAAAATGCAGGATAAAATTAGAAAATGGGCTATTTCGAGCAAATCCTGATGGATGCGTGCAATGCACTGGGGGAATCACAGGGCGTATAGCAATCATTGAATATCTGGAAAAATCAGACTTAGGAGACAAAAGAATGCCTACAACCTTGAAGGATGAGTGTATTGCTCTTGCCCAGAAAGGAGTCATTGATGAAAGTGAAATTGAAGCAATTACCTAGCAAAAGGGGGAAATATGCGAAGACCATGGCTCATTGTAATGCTGCTTTTTTGTTCTACGGCTCTGGGCTTTGACTATTTTGGAGGAAGAATTGACTATTGGAATGAAAAAACATCAGCCAAACCGTCACCGACTAAGATAGAGCCAAAGATACCACAAGAAAAGCAATTTGACTGGGAAAAATACACCAACCCTAAGCACGACGAATTTTTTGAGGAAGGAGATCATAAACCACCTAAACCGTTTATGGAATTGGCAAGAAATCCAACTGATCAGAATATCAAGCGTTGGTTTGCCTTGATTGAGAAGAAGAACACTCTGATGGTAAAGCTTCACGATCACATGAAAACATACTTGGCCAAAAATTCAAAGACTCTCAAACCAAAAGAAAGAGAAATCCTTACTGAAAAATTAAGCAAAATAAAACCCATAGATTTGGATCTTAAACGTTTTAGATTTCGCCTCTATTTCGATTCTACCTGTCCTCATTGTGAACGGATGATGGTTACAGCAAGAGATTTACAAAAAATGGGCTACTTCGTAGAAGTAAGGCAAATCGACAGCAAGAAACCCAATTTTCCAGTTCCATTTGCGGTGGTCAAAGCGAGTGCTCAGGAAATTTCTAGAAAGAAGATCAATTCCTGGCCTGTGCTCTTTGTGGCTGATACTAGCAAAAAGCTAGTCTATCGAATCAATGGATACCAAAAAGCCAAGAGCATTCTTAATACTTTATCAACCAAATAGGAGCGCCCTATGGCAAAAAAAAAAAAATTCCTTCGTTAGGATGGTCGTTTCCATCCTTAACTATGATCTTTATCTTTGGACTTCTCCATGCAGGTATTGCCTTAGCTGCTGGCACGATTCCTGGGTCCGATGACATTAGTAAGCTGACCGCAGCCGGGACGCTCCTTCATATCGTAGACAGCTTTCTCTTTAAATTTGGTGCCAGGATCTTAGCAGGCATGGCTATTCTTGGCGCTGGATGGAACCTCAAGGAACAGCGCTTTGCAATGGCCATCGTTTGCATCATGGGAGCCATCATCATGGGAACGGTCCCTATGTGGATTAAAAACATCTTTGATATGTCAGATGGAGGAGGAGGGTCTATTTTCCACAGCATGAAATAGGATTCATTCTGTATGCTTTTCGTCCGCTCAATAAGTAATTGTCATCCAAAGGCTTTGGAGTATTGAACCAGTCCAGATACTCCCGAGAGGGCACCCTCTTGTAGTTCAAATGCCATAAATACGTTATCAGGAACATCGTACTTAGACTTTATTTCAAAATTTGAAAAAGAAGGCTTAAAACCGAAACGAGGATAGTATTCTGGATGCCCCAACACAAAAGCAGCTGAATACCCCTGCTCCTTAAGATTTTTGATCCCTTCCTTTACAAGTGCGGATCCGACTCCATAACGCTGTTGGGATCTGATAACAGCCATTGGCCCGAGTCCAACAAACTTCGTCTTGAAACCATTCATATTCATGGGGCTAAATGCTATATGACCCACAATTTCACCATCAACTACTGCTACCAAAGACAGTAACAATTCACCTAAAGATCGTAGTTTGTCCACGATTTCAGATTCTGAGGATGTTTCAAAAGCGTTGTCATTCACATTTCGAATGGATTCATGATCGCCACTATTTTCTAATCTTATTTCCATGCCATTTCTTCTTTCTTATTTGATCTCAAGGATTCAAGTGGTTTATCGCTCTTGGAGGTGTTGCACCCTCTTTCAGAAGGCTCTCTATCGCATTTACTATGAGTTCGGGTTGATTGTCTTGAATCCCATGCCCACTCTCTTCAGCAATAATTTGCGAACTATGCGATGAAAGATTGAGTAGTTTTTTTTGCCAACCATCCCAAGCAATATCAAATACGCTCTTTTTTGAGCCATTATTCATCATGTTCTTCCCTCTTGAGATCACTACGATTGGAATATTGTGAAGATCTGGCTCTGGTGCGGATAGAACGCTTAAGTAAATATTGTCATCTTGAAACAAAGCTTCAATGTATCGACTGCTAAAGATGTTCTGATTTGGATACCATTTTGGATGAATATCTTTAGGGTTGGGTAAAAACCAACTTTTCACTCTGATTAATGCAAACTTTGAGGCAATCAAATTAAGTCTTCCTTTGATCTTGGAAGAAGTTGGTATTGTGAAAAATTTTTCGAAGTCTTCTTTTGAAAGGCTTGCAGAAGCATCAACGAGAACCATACCGACAACAGCTGGTTCGAGCGTAGCAAAATGACGAGCGTAGAGTCCTCCGGCCGAGTGACCGACTAGAATCTTGGGTCCCTTTATGCTAGCAGCATTTAAAAGCTCTTTTAAACGATGAGATTGATTCTCGATCGTTGCTTCTGAAGGATTGGCTTCACTTAAACCATACCCAGACCTATCATACCTGCAAACTCTTGTCATTTTGCTAACTGGACCAACTATATTATCCCAAGATGTCATGTCAGAACCCAGTCCTGACTCAAGAATTATTGTTGGACTCCCAGATCCAAGACATTGAATATGCATCGAAGCACCCTCAACTTTAATCAGTTCCCCTTTTACTTTTAATGTTTCAAGTTCTGATCGCACCGCCCATCGCTCAAATGCATATGCTGCAACAAGCCCAAAAAGCACAAAATAGCTAACGCCTAAAAACTTTTTTTTCATGTTTGCTCACCCATCGGCAGTGTTTTCTGGCAAAAACTTCACCGCAATCGTTTAAACCAATTTTAAACTAAACCACGTCTACTCAAGCTTTTCAAGAGCCAGAAAGATGCCCATATAAATACATGGAGGATCCCATTCCCGTACAGGAGATTAAATGCATAACTACGATTCAATGAGGCAGAAGTACTCCACGAAAGTATCACAAACTGTCGACAAGCCCATAACAGTCTTTGATTATTTCGAACTTGGGGAAGTCTTCGCCGCCCTAGCGGCATTGTTGTTATTTGGCATCGTCATCAATTCCTGGCAGCTGATGCTGCTATCAATGATCTTTACGTTAGGTGTCGGCCCCTATGTCAGAAGACGAAACAAAAAAGGGATCTACTTTCACTACCCCTACAAGAATTTTGGAATGAATCTTCCCGGTATTATCAATCCAGGGGGAAAGAAAAAATACTCAGATTAGGAGCCTAAATGATTGGACCAAAAGAAAAAAACTTCCATAAACAAACAAGCGATCCACCAAACAAATCAAAGACCAATTTTCAATCATTACCTAAGTACATTTCTTATCGAGCAGCACTTCTTCGAGAAAAGCTTATCCTCACTTACCTCCTGGGTCTGCTGGCTCTGCTCTTTATTGGCTATTTTGCAATTTCAAGGATGGAAATATCATCACTATACAAACAGTTACGGGTAAAGGAATACATTTTAGCCCCTGGGGTTCTGGATTTTACTACAGCTACTCCTCAGTCTGTGCCAGATTCGTATGTCAACGATGCTGTGAATGATTTCTTGAGCACCCTTGGAAATATCAATGCCCATATCATCACGGAACAATATGAGTCCTTGAAGCGGTTCATGAGTCCTGAACTCAAAATTCAGTTTGCTGCCGATTCCAAGGAGTGGATTCAGCAGACAAAGCATGAAGATCTAGCACAAATTTTCCGAGTTAAAAGCAAGAAGATCATTTCCAATTCTGATGGCTATTACTCTATTACAGCATTCGTTCGAGCTGATTTCTATGCTTCTGGACAATCCCTAGGACATGAAGATCAAGTTGTTGAAATGACCATCAAGTTGGTGCCACCAGATCGAGAAAAACGCTGGTATCTTCAAATAACCTCCTTGTCTTGGTCTAAGTTAGAAAGCTTTCAGACCCGCAAAACGATCTCAAAACCTCAATAGTAAGGAGTAGGTATGACAAAAGTCATTCCGTTACTAGCAATGCTGCTCTGTTCCTCGGTTCAAGCAAAAACTATTTACTATGGTTCTGAAAGGGAAAATATCAGTATATCCTATGGAGTTTCGACGCTTCTTCGCTTTGACGAGGAAGTTAAGACGATCACCCAGGCCAGTAAATTTGAGATCAAGCCAGCAGATCCCAATAAGCCAGATTACCGAATCCTTTCCATTAAGCCTCGTTCAAAGAAGGCTCGTAGTAACGTTACTTTCATCTTAGCAAATGATGTGGTGGTCAATGCCAAGCTCAACACAGTAGTTTCTAAACTTCATGAAACAACCAATACTTTCTATGATCTCAAGGCCAAAAGCCTCCGCATTGATCCTATTGCAAGATCGAGTCGAGGAGGCAGTGTTTCCGAGGTCGAGTTGATGAAGGCTATGATCCGAGTGGATCGCGTCATTGGCTACAAAGCACGCACTCTTAGTCAAACGGTTAGGACTGGAATTGATGGTATTACCGCTCGTTTAGTAAAGGTTTACACTGGACCAAAGTTCCACGGGTATATTTTTAAAGTGACCAACAACAGCAAAGACAAAACCTATGCCCTTGATGTCAAGAGTCTTACCTTGGGGAGACCCAATGTAGCCTTATTATCGCAATCTGATTCCAATATCCTTTACCCAAAGCAAAAACAAGAGCCTCAGCTCAATTCGACACTATTGCGAATCGTAGCCAAGCCCACTTCGGTTTACTATTCCATCAGTTTACCTGTAGCTCCTATCACAAATAGTAAGTAAGAGGTCATCATGAAATATCTTAATAAGTCTGACCTACTGCAGGCGATTCTAAAAGTCCGTGAGAAACCTGGTATTTTACTCTTGGCCTTAGGATTTATACTACTTTTAGCTACATATCTATTCAGCAAACACCATGACACTAAGATTATCACATACCAAAATAAGGAGCATAGTTTCAACTCAGGAAGGGTCATTTCTAGAAACAATGACCTCTACAAAAGAAAGGACAAAATTTACAACGATAAGGTCGAGGATCTTGAGGAAAAACTGGAATCCATAACAGCGATCATAGCCAAATATGAAAAATTACTTGCTAACAAACGGGATACTCCCAGAGCAGAAAATAAAGAGCCACTTACCACGGATATGGGGACTAAACAAAGGGAAGCACTTTCTCCTCTCTCAACACCAGAATTTTCAAATGCTTTGAAGAATTTTCCTACGACAATTGTTTCTAACGGACCATCGACTGTCACCTCTGCCTCGAAATCCTCAAAGAGGCGCAAGCGCACAAAGAGAAAAGGCCCAGAAATCATTTCTTTTCCGGTTCAAGCAAGTAAAACACCAGCCAAGCTTGGAGTTAGGCTTCCTTCGGGATCCTTCGTGAAAGCAAAGCTGCTCACTGGAATTGAAGCCCCCGAAGGCAAGGCACTCCCAGTGCTTCTTCAGGCTGATTATGCCTTTATTGGACCAAATAAGAGTCGTATTGATCTGTCGGGGTGCTTCATTATTGCAAAGTCTACTGGCAACATGTCCATTGAACGGGTTGAAATGCAGGCCACCAAAATTTCTTGCGTCTCTAAATCAGGGAGGTCGTTTGAGAGGAAGTTGAGCGGCTATATTGCGGATGGCAAAGACAACTCCTTTGCTGTGATGGGTGCACTCAATAGTAAACAGGACAGAGTGGCAAGTATGGCCTTTCTGGCATCAGTCGTCGATGGCATCGGCAAAGCTGTGAGTCAGGCCCAGACTACCACGACAATGGGTTCAAATGGCGGCTCTACGATGAACATCACCGGCTCCCAAGGCCGATATATAGCAGCTTCTGGTGCTAGCAACGCAGCGGCAACAGTTACTAACTGGTATCTCAAACATGCAGAAAAACTCCTTCCAACCATCAATGTAGGCTCAGGCCAAGAAGTTTGGCTCATCATTCAAGAGCCAGTTTCTCTTCCCAATTGGTATTTTAATCGCCATTTCGACCAACGAGGTGGGATCTCATTTCTTAGCAATCTTTTAAAATAGGGGTCACCGATGATTCACTTCAAGCTACTAGGATGCACAGCAATCCTAGCTCTAAACTCATGCGCGATGAACAGAGCGCCCAGCCTTAACCTTCTTGAAAAGCGATCAGACTACGACAATGTAGGTCAAATCAAAGAGGCTCTTGATGAGGTGGACCACCCCTTGTTGGTGCCTGTTAGGACTAAGCCTCATATCGCTGATATCTGGGTGCACCCCCATGAGCTACCCAATGGTGATTATTTTCGCGGTGGATGGGTTCGAACCGTTGTAACAAGGTCACACTGGCAAGTAGCTGAAAAACTAAAGCCTCTCGTCATCAAAAAGCCCAGAAAGAAAAAAGCACCAGGGCATATCCATGGAGGTAGGCATGACTAAAACAAGCCTACCAAAAGAAATCGAGGCTGCGCTCAACAAACGTGAAAGTTTTACCAAGGGGCTATTTGAACGGCCTGAATCCCTTGGAGCTCTGCTTCCATATGAAGACTACCTTCCAGCATATAAGATTTTTCAAATGAAAGACGGTTCCTTAGGTGCTGTTTTTAAAATTAAGCTTCTTGAACATGAGCCCATGACAGAAAAACAGATCATTAGAGCGGTTGATTCCATCAAGAACTGGTTTTCATTGCGAGAAAACTGTGCGTTACAGATTCTCTACGATTGCTCCTACTATTCGCCTCTTGATCCTGAAATTGCCGGACTGGATACTAGCTTTAAAAAATCTCATCCAGTATCAAAACTGCTGTATGGGGAAAAATCAAAACTCTTGATGGAAGCTTGCTCTAGCTCTTCTCCTACAAGCCCGCTCAAGCGCAACTTGCTAGTATCAGTTCGATATTTCTTGCAGAAAGGCACTTCTATCAAGTTAAAGGATCTTAGTGATGACCATAAGCTCTTGAAGAAGGAGACCGAAAGATTACGAGCAGAACTGGACAGCTTCAATCATTTACTCAAGGATTTTCAAGAAAACTCTGAGCTATCGATTAGCACCTTGGATGATGAAGCCTTGGTTCACAATTTAAGACGGTTTTTTAATCCTAAATCTTGCTTTAAAAGGAGTTTTGCCCCACTCAATAAAAATCTCCCCATATCAGAACAACTCATTTTCAGCACGCCAAAGCTAGAATATCAAGGAATTGAAACTGAAGGCATTAGATCACGGGTTCTCAGCCTAAAAACATCTCCTTCTTACGCTTATCCTGGTGGTATGGCCTATTTTGTAGGTCTTGATTTTCCATTCCGTATTGCCATCAATATTTCATTCCCTAGCCCTCAAAGCGTAAAAAAATTTCTTGGAACGAAAGAATTTTTTCTTGAGAATGCCGCAACACCGAAGGCAAAGGTTCAAAAGGAGGAAATAAGAAACGTTCAAGAAAGGCTTGCTCGGGATGATCGAGTTTTACACATGACCTTTTGCATTATCGTCGATGGTGAAACCGATGAAAAATTGGAGGACAAAACCCGCAAGATTTGCCACATTTTTCACAATCATCTTGAATGTGAAATCATTGAGGAAACAGATATCGGCTTAGGTTTGTGGGCCAATGCTTTGCCCCTAAACTATACACCTGACGCTGATTTTTCTACTCGTAGAGCCATTCGAATCCTAAGATCGGATTGTGCTAACTTTATTCCTCTCTTCGATTCCTTTAGAGGGTTTCAACAACCAATTGGAATTCATCTTTCAAGAGAAAACAACCTCATACCCTTTTCTCTTCTGGAAAATGAAACATCTAACCACACGGTGATCCTTGCTGATACTGGATCTGGTAAATCCGCCTTTGTGGTAGATTGGCTACAATCCATCAAGAAGATTGATCCTGAACCCATTGTATTTATCATTGATAAAAAATCTTCCTATGGAATGTTGAGCCAATACTACGACGGTGATTTGACGATATTTAAAAGAGATCAACAGATTCCATTTTCACCTTTTAGAGGGATCTACAACGAAGAAAAGATCGCTTTCCTAACAAAAATGATCACCATGGCTCTCAAACTCACTTCTCCAAGTTTCGCAGTGGAAAGTGAGCATCAGACCTTGATTAATAAAGCACTGAAAATTGCCTACCTCAAGAAATTTGATAGGCATGGCCTTGAATTTGTGGACGGGGAGTTCGTCAAACAAAAGAATAACCAGCCAGTGGCCATCGATATGAATGATTTTGTAGTGGAACTTGGGAGTTTAGTACAAGGAAAAAATAGTCGAGATAAAGAACTTATTGAAACCCTTGTTTCAAAGCTAAAACCCTTTTACGGTGATGGCACCTATGCATCATTTTTTACTCTTGGAAAATCGGAAAGTCTGGATAAACAAACCCTGTTCTATGTCTATGACCTCGATGCCTTGGACAACGATCCAACCCTACAAACTCTAATGACCATGGCTGTTATCGAAGAAATCCGATGCATTTTGAGCCTGCCGCAGAATCAGGGGAGACAAGGTATTCTTGTGATGGAAGAATTCGCCATGCTTGGGCGTAATAATCCAGCTTTTCGCGACTTCGCGATCGATTTTGCAGAGACCATGCGTAAACGCGGATGTTGGTTGATCACGTTAACACCTAGACCACAAAATTACTTCGATCTTGAGGTTGGAAAGGCTTTTTGGGGCGTTGCAGATAACTTTGTGTTTATGCAAATGAGTTCTGACAATGTGGACTACATTTCTGAAAAATCATCTTTGCTCGATGGAGCCAACAAGGAAATCATCCGCTCCCTCAGGACAAAGAAGGGTCAGTATGCCGACATCTATTACATGAACAAGAGCAAGACCAAACAGGGAGCATTTCGCTACAGGCAAACCAAGTACGATCGCTGGATGAGTCCCTCAAATGCACCGGACACGATGGCAGTATTGGAAGCTTTCAAAAAGCATCCTAATAAATGGGATGCTTTGCAATTCCTTGTTCTTTCAGAAAAAGAATCCAACTGATATACTCAATCTGAACAAAGCATCTTGTGGAGCTGTAGGTAAATGACTGAAAGGACCGTTTCATGAGACACAACCATCCTAATATAGTCGCTGGTGCGTAATATAAAACCCATTATTATCAGTACTTCTAAG
This sequence comes from Oligoflexales bacterium, assembly GCA_045105515.1. Classification (GTDB taxonomy): domain Bacteria; phylum Bdellovibrionota_B; class Oligoflexia; order Oligoflexales; family Bog-1112; genus JABSRF01. The sequence goes on along the minus strand of JBGCDR010000131.1, from coordinate 42,406 downwards.
GTCTTTTCATTTTAACTCCTTCTTTTCCACTTTTTTAATTCTGAATGTTTTTCTATCTCGTCACTTTCTACATTGAACTGATTTTTTTTCCTAACTGATGACGGATTAACATACGGAGATTGTATCCCGTAACAGCCCCATATCCAGCTGCGAGAGTTGTTTTGTCGGATTTCATTCTGCTTCGTTTTAATTGCCCTCCATTTTTCACATGCCCGATACAAGGTTCCACTCCAGATCGTCGATTGACTAGGTGGAGGTATGCCTCTTGTTTCTTTTGATCTATAGCTTCTATAGCTTGTCCAGGCTTCTGTAATGCAAAGTCCTTTAAGGACTCTAAATTGTCTAAAAATTTCTTGTTTGTACCCTTGAAATATCCTTTGTCCCATGAGGCGGATTCGAGTCGATTTTTTCCAAAAAGACGTTGATGCTCCTCTATCATTGGAATTACAGAGCTTTTGTCTGTCATGAGTACATTCGTACATTTGCCTACAAACATAAAATTTCCCTTTACTCGAGCCAATTGAAATGCTCGACCAAATTGCCATTTTTTCCCGAGTTTGTTCTTGTTGAAACAAGTAACTGCTATTGCATGTAGCGAATATAGTCGGTCTTTGCAGGCTTTTCCGTGCTCCAAGTAATAATGAGCTTGTTCGAACATTTTTTTTGAGAGCTCTTTCACCTTTCTGAAGGACTGAGAAACCCCCTGCGGCATGCGCTCCATACATTTCTCGGTTAGATGCACTTGAGAAACCTTGCTGATTTCTTGACTCGCAAGCTCTATAAACTCTTTTAACTTTTCTTTTTTTTCTTCGGACTTCTTCTTGGCTATAAAAAGGTATTCCTTCAATTTTCCTTTTACTTTCTTGATGTTTATCAAGATAGGATTGATTACTTTCTTGGTTATTGGCATATGATTTTTGAAATATTCTGCAAATTTGTGGGCATGGCCAGCAAGTTGCATTAACATATTCGCATCTGATGGATATGCCATGTTTGGCTCTTGTATTGTTGAGTCGAAATCTGCTTTTGAAGGATCTGCAAACCCAAGTTCCGTGGCAACTTTGGGAAGCATGTTGGCTAATTTTCTTTGAATTTCTGGACTTAATCGAGAGCGAAATCTTTGGATATTCGTATGATCGGGACACCGTTTTAAGGGGGTTACATTTAATCCACAAAATATTTGATAAACTGCATTGTCGTTGACTTCCCATTCGAGTGCTCGATCGGTTTTGTCGGTCATCTTCTGCAAAAGGTAAAGGGCTAAATGAACCCGTAGGTAGAGCTTGTTGCCAAGGTTTAAAAACCTTTTTTGGTAGTCTTTTTTAGATCTGCAATAACGATTTCTCCCATCTCCCCCCAAGGAATAATCTGCGCTATCTTGATCAGAGGATGATTGCTGCTGGGAAAAATTGTTATTGCAGAAGTTTCGGTCTTGTCGTTTAAACCTAGACGAGAGATACTCATAATTTTGGTGCTTTATGTTATTTTCCATCTCTATAGATGCAGCACAATATTTGAATTTAATTAAGTACTTTTTTTAAAAACCCCTATTTGTAGCCATTACAAAATCTCCGCGATCCACGTTTATCTATTTAAAATATTTTATATTACGCACCAGCGACAATATAATCTGGTTCTTACCACTAATACTTTTGTACTCTTGTACGTTCACAAAAACACTGAACCTGGAGAGTTCCGAAAAAATTATCATCATTCTAGGAAATAGCAGTTGCGGGAAGTCATCAACCGCCAGATCCTTACAGTCGTTATTGGCGAATAAAAATCGGCCTTATGTCCTATTGTCTGTGGATGGGTTTAACGACATCCTTCCAACGCAATGGACCAGTAGAGGTGATAAGAAAGAAGGCCTCATGTTTCATAAAACGAATGATAAAAATGGTCCGAAAATAACCCCCATAATCGGCCGCCATACTGCATATGTTAGAGCAAAGGTATTTCCTACCGCAAATATAATTGTAAATGATGAAATTGGAGTAATAATTGAAGGTGTTGTAAGCAATCTGGAGCTGAAGAATGGAATTCAGGAGATCAACAGAGGAAAAGTAACCACCGTGCTCATTGACTGTTCTTTAAAAGTCGCTCAGGAAAGAGAGAAGAAAAGAGGTGGAGAGTTTATAGGCCTTGCTCGGGGAGTTTTGGAGGAATTTCCATTACCTGGTAGCGACGATGTCGACATAACCATTAATACAGACAAGATTTCAATGAAAGATGCTGCAAAAAAAATATATACTCAAATTTTTACTCCAACCCCTTAGTCAAATTTTTCATAATAACCTGACCAAAAAGAAGCTACTAGGCCCTGGATCTCAGCCAATTGCCTGGTTCATGGTCAAAACCGACAAAACTCCTGGCTACAAAAAGACCATCCCCTAGAAGCCGCTACAACAGATTCTTAACATCTAAACAATAACTCGAACACGCTCTACGGGACATCCTACACAACCGAAAAACAACAACATTCAAATTATAGGAGGTAAATATGGGGAGAATTTTTGTCTTTCTTGTGCTCCTCATTCCCAGCAGCATCTTCGCCGGGAATATCGACTACCGTTCCACCAATCGACTTGAACCTGAGGACTACCTATTAGGCTCATTTGGTGAGTTAGAAGACACGGTCTTTGATCGTTACCGAACCGTCAGCCTGGAAGTTGATATTGGTATAGCATCAGATTGTGGACGCATTGATGTTCGCAATACGATGCGGGCAGCACTAAAAAACATTTTGGATACAAAGTATCTCGGTGCTCTTGGTCGAAACATCATTGCTTCGTCTCCCATGCTGCTGACTTGCTATATGAGTCCGACGTGGTGTGCCATCCTCAAGCAGTTCAGACTTAGGGCAAATTTCTTAGCACAATTGCGCCTCAATCAGTGTAAGGCCATCAACAAATATGTCGACGGAAGGGTTTCCGATTTCTATGAGGAACGCTCTAAATGTGTTCGTAATTCAATTAGTCGAACAGGTGGCAACTTTGAGAAATCCATGGAGAGTTGCGGCAACTATGGGAGTTACAACATAACAGACTGGGCTGGTACTGGTAAGAAGAAAGACGACAATCGGATCATCGAATCCACTGCGAAATGGGCAGGTTTTACAGGAAAAGAAGCCAAGCGAATCGTCAACCTAACTAAAGCCTTTATCGGTGATGACATTGTTAAAAGGGGTAATGTATCGGTAGACTATGGTCCTCGTCGAATCCAATTTAGTCCACGCACTTACCTGATGGAGGTTAAAGAAAGCAAATATGAAACCCTGTGTCAAAGACTTTTACCTAAATTAATCAATGAAGGTGGTCCCAGAGCCAATATCTACAGTGTAGTATCCAATCGAGATTTAAAAGATGTTAGCGGTGGCAATCGAGTCACTTTAGACAGACAAACACTTCTTTCCCTAAGCTACCTTCCTTACAAAAAAAGACGAGTAGCCTGCCGCAAACTATCAGAAGCTCTTGCTCTTGGAAATTTTAACGAAGATATGAGCAAAACTCTTGACTTTATTGCTGGGAAAATCGGAACCAACCCCCACTTACCCACAAAAAAGCAAGCTCATGTAGCCCGTAAACGTCAGGCATTCAAGGATCAGATCGAGCTGACTCTCTCTATTGAAAATCAAAGTCGAACACCCTTAAACAAAGTCCTATATCAAATCAACAAAGAGGGGGCAAAATATCGCAAAATTGCCTCCAAACGTGAATTGAACACCGGTCAAGACCAAAGGAGCAATCGTCATGTTGATAGCATCTTCATGGATTGTGGCGACGGGATTGGTTGCAGTCAATAGGAGGCATTATGTTTAGCACAACTGCCTATGAAGCATACTACACCTACATAGGAATGTACCTACATCAGGCATCCATTGAAATTATCACTTCAGAATCTATATTATTGGGTCTGTTACTGCTGATCCTTGGTGCAACTTTCCTAGTAGGAACATGGCGCTACTTTTCCAAATACATGCCCTTTGGGTTTCGTGGCGGCAGGACAGTTGGAATCAGTTTTTTTATAAAGGTTATTGCGTGCTTTCTGATCGGTGTTTCTCTTTTGCGGGTAAATAGCCAAACTAGCGTCAAAGACTACAATCGTAACTCCTGGCACAATAACAGCTACATATCATCCCGTTATAACCCCATCCAGGAAACCTACAAGGTTAGTTTTATCTTTGACCTACTTACCCGATCAGCAGAGGAGATATCAGCGTTTGGTAGCAAAATCGTAGACAGGCTGTTTGCCACCACTAATTCCCAGTTAGAGGCTCCAAGCGCATTCTACAAAGCTATTCTTTACGCAGGTTCTCAAACCATTGAAGACCCTGCTCTAAGAGACAAAATTGATGTTTATACAGATAGCTGCTTTGACAAGATTCTTCCCATGCTTGGAATGTCAGCTAGAAAAGATAAAATTGACGAGTTTTTTGGCCTTAACGGTGTAATCGATCAGGAATTGAAGCACATCCCCATCACTCTGGACGATGGAAGCAAGATTAATTGCCTCACCCTGAAAAATTTGGTGCGTTCAGACCTTTGGTCCTATGCAGAGAGGAAAGGAGCTAAGTTCTATCGAAACTATTCAGGGAAATATTCCATCAGACGTACCGAGATCACTGAGACCGATGAGCGTAATCTCATCGCCTCAAATGCTCTAGTAAACCATTACCTAGCACAGACTGAGGATAGTCTAGGCATTCAAAAAGGTTCTGAGGTCCGAGGTACGTTGGCCAAAATTATCCACGGTTGGAGTCGCTTTTGGTCGTGGGATGGTTTTCTGTCCACATTGGGGCAAAGGGATCAAGTTGGCGCTGCATTAACCGCAGAGCGAGCCGAGAAATTCTCCGAGTATCTTCAAAGAGCCCCTCATCTCAAAGGAATGGTAAAGATGTTTCTTATCTTTCTGTTCCCTTGGCTCATATTCTTTGTCATAGCAGGCCGCTGGAAGGTGATCATTGCTTGGTTTGCTTTGTATGTCTCCGTCCTTTTGTGGACTCCAATTTGGACCCTACTTTACCATTTAATGACCAGTATTGCCGTTTCAAATGACCTTATGATGGAATGGGGAGAGGTATCTGATGGAATTTCATTGTATTCAGCTAGTTTTGTGACTGCAAAGCTCTATCAATTCTATGCGCTCTACTCTTGGCTACAAATTCTTGTAGGTCCACTCCCAACACTGATCCTCGGCTACGGTCTTTTCTCTTCATTCTTAACTGATTCACAAACTGAACAAGCGCCTCAAGTAGTTACTGATGCCAAAGATATTGGAGTTGGGGCAGCTACAGGTGGTAGCTCTGGAGCAGCTTCAGCTATAGCAAGAAAGGTGTAGGTGTGATGTATGGACAAATATCCTAATAGCAAAGACAAGTTTCAAAACAAATCAGGGTCTCAGCCTGATGCACTAACAATTGCAGTCAATGAGTTCCTACAAGAATTCATTGTTGTATCGAGTATAGGTACGTGGGTTTTTCTAAAATCTCTCATCTCTAGGTGGTTCCCATTCTCCTGGGGTAGCCTTATAGCTTTGCTTTATTACAGTTTTTATCTAGCAGCAAATGGCATCCATATCGTTTGGATTCATGAATTAGAGCCAAATCTTATCACAATGGAGCGCCTCGGGTGGATGTATGAAATTGCCATCTTGTATCACTGGATTGTGCTGTTCCTTATGTTCTTCAGCCCGTTAGTTCTTGTTTTAGGGGGGTGGGCAAGAGCTACGAGAACGAAGTACCAGAAGCTTTTCGAAATGATTGGGATACAGAACGGTAGGAAAGACACACCAAAACTGATTCGTATCGAAAGGCATGACAAACATCGCAAGAGCTATATTTTTGATGCAAATGGCGTCAGTCTCGAAAACTTCAACGATAAGAAGAGCCATTTGGAGTCGTTCTTTAGAACAAATGTCGAATCCATCAAACATGGCAGGCACCAAGGGCAGATCGTTGTAACCTTTAGTACGATGAAATTTCCAGAGAAAGTAAAATACACGGACCTTGTTGCATCTCATGTCTTGCCAAAGGAGGGATTCTTCCTTGGAATGTCGGGTGAAGGAGTCGTTACACAGCGCATCGATGAATTGCCCCACATGATCATTGCAGGCACCACAGGCAGTGGTAAATCGGTTCAATTTAAGCAAATTATTATGGGGCTCTTGGAATCATCACCACATTTGCAAATGTATCTGATTGATCTCAAAGGCGGCGTAGAGATGATCGACTTTGTGAAATGTCCCAACGTCAAGGTAGTAAAGACCATGGACGATGCCTTGGTGGTTTTGAGGCGAGTGGAAAAGGAGATGAAAGACAGATTTAGGTATCTGGAGGCCAAGAGCCGTAAGCAAATCATTCCAGAGAAAGACCACAAGGATAGGATCGTGGTTGGTGTCGATGAATGCTCTGTTCTGTATATGAATCGGCCCAGAAATGATCCAGAATACCAATCGGCACTTGAAGCAAGGCAGCTTGCTGATTCCATCTCTAAGCTGTCTCGAGCCGCCAGCATCCATTTGATTCTTGCCACACAAAAGCTCGATCGGCAGGTTATCCCTACCTCGGTGTCTGAGAATATTTCAGGACGTATGGCGTTTCGGGCGAATTCCCTCCAAGGCAGCTTGATTGTCCTGGGAACAAAGGATGCATGTGACCTCCCTGATATACCAGGTCGAGGGGTTTGGAACTGTGGAACGAAGAAAGTGATCGTTCAGGCTCCTTTTATTGATGAGAAGACGATCAAAGCTAGATGCCTAGGAATTGTAGATCAATTTGCGAAGGAGAAAAAGAAGCTGTTTAGTCCGATGTTGGGTGAGGCAGAAAAGAGCAAGGTGGCAAAACAACACAAGAGGGCATACGGGGCAGTTAAGGAGAACACATGAAACAACAAATTGTGGGAATGTACCTCGATGAAAGAGATATTTTGCTCTTCAAATATTTACATGCTGTTAAAGCAGCTACCTATGAGCAGATCACCAGAGATGTCTTCAGTGATATTACTCAAGAAAGCCTTGGTAATAGAATCAGAAAATTAGAAGACAATAGGTTGGTACATATCCAGAGAAGCCGCTTACTACTAAAAGGAAAAAGAATTGTCTCCAATACCAAAAAATCATTTGAGAATTTTGTTAGAAAGGGGAATGAAAAACGAATCGAAATTAAATCAGATTCGGTGCATCATGATATTGCTCTGGTAGATATTCGCCATAGTTTATTGAACTCAAATATGACTAAGCACTATGCTACCGAAAATGAGATCCAGACATGGGGTACTAATGAAGCATGCAGACTAAATTCTGATGCAATCGTTACTACAATTATCCAGTCTGAAGCAGTTGAGTTACCGATTGAGTATGAATGCACCCTTAAAATGGAACAGCGCTATGATGGCTTTTTAAGAAAATATTATAATTCTGACATTTATCCACTCGTTTTATTCATTTCAGATAGTCAGTCGATTTGTAGTAAAGTAATGGATATTGAACGGAAATTATTCAACAGTGATCAACCTAAATTCTTCTACCAAGTAAGCAATCGATTACTAATAAATGACTCATTGAAATTCAAGAATTATCACAATGCGACTCTAACTTTGTGATGTGGGTTGCTTATGGAATGCAAGTGGGTACCCATTTCAGAAAAATGACACAATCAGTTGATATTGCTCATTATAACTCTATATCTCAATCCTGACTGACTACTTGTTTCGCCATTTTTCGCCCCTCTTCTACTCCCTTCATTCCCCTTATCCATTTCCTTCCTTCCCTCTTTCCCTCACCTCTTTCCTTGTCTCATTCTTCGTCTCCCCTCTTTTCTCTCTGCTCTCTCTTCTTCTCATCACATAAACATCTAAGGAGGTCATTATGGATTCTAACTCCACAGAAAAACCATCAACAAAAACAACTGCACCAAACACAATTCCAATTCGAATCAGCAAAAACACAGCTCGATTGCTCAAATCAATTGTCGGTAAATGCAATCGAAAAAATTTGGGACGAAGGGTCAGAACAGATGATGTGATCAAAAAACTGATCGGTATCATTAACGAGGGTCTTATTACAGAAATAAAGGAGTCAACTTACTCAAGCCAGGATCACTTGGAAATTGAATTCAAAAAGTATTGCCAGAAAAATGGTGCGATTTCGAAGGATCAGTTCTTAAAGATCCTGATCTCTAAGGCACTTCCTAAAGATGATGATTAGTTAGCTTGGAAAGGATCCCCCTACGTGCTTTCAGCGCTGGGATGACATATAAAGGAGTATATATGACAAATGAATACAAAGTAAAATTTGGTGACATCTGGAAAATGGGAAAGCATAGATTGCTTTGTGGTGATAGCACGGAAAGAGAAATGGTCACTGAGTTTCTAGAAAACCGGGAGCCGAAAGTTTGCGTCACCGATCCTCCCTATGGAATTGGTTACAAATCGAAATCCAAAAAAGGTTTATATCGACTCAAAGTAAAGTATGACCACATTGCGACCTGGGGTGGTTCTTTTGAATCTAGTCAATCTCCAGTTCTCTATGTTTGGTTTTCCTTTCGACACTATGAGGTGCTGGTCAGATCCCTTCAAGATGCGGGATATGAAGTCAAACAAATGATTGTTTGGGTAAAACATCATTTCACCCTGCAACATAACTTCTATCACCTTAAACATGAGCAATGCCTGGTTTGTGTGAAGCAAGGAATCAAAGTTACTGAGCACTGGACCGGAGATCGCAAGCAAGTTTCGGTTTGGAATATTCCCTCTGTAAAACCTAAGGAGCGTATTCATCCAACTGAAAAGCCAGTTGGCGTTTACACAATCCCGATATTAAATCACACCCATGATAATGACTATGTTCTCGATCTTTTTGCAGGATCTGGTGCTGTCTTCGAAGCCGCTGAGCAACTCAAGCGGGTGGCCCTCGGTATTGAACTTTGCCCAGATGCTTGTGACCTCATCCTCAAAAGAATGGCGGCATTAGGATGTAACATCAAACGCATTGGCAATATCTTCGAAACCACCACCACATAATTTCAACAACTTAGACCATCAGATTGTACTTTTTTGAGCAAAACGAGTATATGGAGGGCTCGCCTTATGGCGAAGATCTTTGACAATCGAATAAGCGAAAAATTTGTCACAGCCGCGGAATTGGCTAAGACCTTAGGGGTCTCGATCCATACCATCCGCAAGTGGCGAATGCACGAACGGATACCATACCACAAATTTGGTCGCTCCCTTCGATTTCAAGTCAGTGAAGTACTGACCGCAATCAAAGGAGTAGAAAATAAATGAGAACTCATTACGACAAAAAAGAACCTAAGATTTACCGATCTGTCAGGGGAAAATGGAAGGTTAGATTTTATGATGAAGGGACTGATTCCTACAAGGATAAGGTCGTACCTACCAAAACCGAAGCAGAGATTCTTCGCCTGGCCATTGCTAGAGGTGATGATCTGAGTCGCTGGTTTGCTGATGCCAAAACAGGGACAAATCGTAAATGGACCTTCTCTGATCTAGCTGAAAAATGGATGGAACATGGAAAAAATGTGAGGAGACTTTCTGGATCCTGTCTGCAAAATTATGACACCCACCTCCGTAATCATATTCTTCCTGTTTTCGGTCAGGTTAGGGCTGATCGTCTGAGCATTGACGATATCGAAAATTTAGCACGAGAAATCAACAACAAGGTTCCTCAAACTAAATCCTACACAGCTCTTAGAAAAAACAATTGGAGTGGAGATGATTTCCTAGATGACAACTCTTTGGCTCTTTCCTATCAAAGAGAAATCTTAACTGTTGCCTGTATGATCACTACTTGGGCTAGCAAACGTCGCCCTGCTTACCTCATTCAAAATCCCTTTGAAGAATTTAAACTCCCTGACACTCCAGAAAATCTATTCGATTACTGGAGCCAAGAAGATGAGGATAAGTTTTTTGATTGGATTGAGTCTGGTGGGCATTACGAGAAGTTAACGACCCGTTATCGTCATCGAGGAAAAAGCAGTTATGTGATGAAACTGCAAATAAGAAATCCTCAGGAGATTCGAGATATTGTGATGATGGCCTTACGCACAGGGATGCGCCTTGGGGAAATCGGTGCTCTTCGGAATATGGATGTGGATCTTAACAATGGTTTCTTGATCGTAAAAGGAAGCTTTAGTCGTAAAGAGAAAGTTCGCAAAAACACGACTAAAAGCAAAAAACCACGTAGGATTGAGATCAACGCCGATGTTAGGGAGATTTTCCACAGATTGCGTTTTGTTGATCAGGCAAAGCCACTTTTCAATATCCATCAAAACTCCATCAAAATCTTTCCTCGCACTTGTCGCTGGGCTGGAGCTAAAGAGATTCATTTTCATAGCCTCAGGCACACTTGCCTTACCAACCTCGCCAATGGCTATGGAATGGAGCGAGCTCTACCTCTGCCTAAAGTGCAGCAGATCGCTGGCCATAGCGATATCAAGACGACGATGCGATACGTCCACAACGATATCATCAAGGAAACGGCGTCTTTGCAATGGTCCAGAGAGGAGAAGAAAAAACGATCGGAAGAGCCTTCTGTGGGAGATCAAAAAGAGGAGGTTGGAGAAGATCAATCTGCAGAAAAACCGCCAGAAATGGCAGAGTCTGAGAGTATCGAACAAGTTGGCAATGTTGTTGCCATCAAAAAAGGGCTCAGACTTGTCATCTCCAGCAAGAGATAGTGACAAGAAGGAACCCTTAAAATTCTTTTTTCGGGAGTCTTTCGACTCCCTTTTCTCTTTGACCTCGAAAGGTCAAAAAGTGTGTCCGGATGGGGTCAAAAAACGTTGGTATTACTCAGTATTAGAGAAATATGTGTCCGTTTTTTGTGTCCGGGAGCATTTTCGGCTCTGTAAGTACCTGTTATTATAACAGGAATCCTACATCATGCCGCCCATGCCACCCATGCCGCCCATGCCGCCAGGCATTCCAGCAGGAGGTGCACCAGCGCCAGCTGCGCCTTTTTCTTCAGGCTTATCAGCAACCATTGCTTCTGTAGTTAGAAGTAGGCTAGCTACTGAAGAAGCATTGATAAGTGCAGTTTTAGTTACTTTAGTTGGGTCGATAACGCCAGCTTCGTATAGGTCTTCGTAGGTTTCAGTCAATGCGTTGAAACCGAAGCCGTCTTTAGCAGCCTTAACTTTCTCAACAACAACTGCAGGCTCAACACCAGCGTTGAAAGCGATCTGACGAAGAGGCTCTTCGATAGCACGACGGATAATAGTTACGCCGAACTGTTGCTCAGAGTTAGCAGCTTTTACCTTCTCTAGGCAATGCTGAACGCGAAGAAATGCAGTACCACCACCACATACGATGCCGTCTTCAACTGCAGCACGGGTAGAGTTAAGTGCATCTTCTACGCGAGCTTTTTTCTCTTTCATTTCAGTTTCAGTTGCAGCACCAACTTTAACAACAGCTACACCGCCAACGATCTTAGCAAGACGCTCTTGAAGCTTCTCACGGTCATAGTCAGAAGTGGTGTTGTCAATCTCAGCTCTGATTTGCTTAACGCGAGCGTCGATGTTAGCTTTTTCACCTTTTCCGTCAACGATAGTGGTGTTGTCTTTGGTGACTGTTACGCTCTTAGCTTGGCCAAGATTTTCTAGAGTGAGGTTCTCTAGCTTGTGTCCAAGATCTTCAGAAACAACAGAGCCACCAGTAAGAGCAGCGATATCATCTAGCATAGCTTTACGGCGATCACCGAAGCCAGGAGCTTTAACTGCGCAGCACTTAAGAGTTCCACGTAGACGGTTAACGACGAGAGTAGCAAGTGCTTCACCATCGATGTCTTCAGCAATGATCATGAAAGGACGGTTTGTTTGAGCAATCTTCTCAAGGATAGGAAGAAGGTCCTTCATGTTAGAGATTTTTTTCTCGTGAAGAAGAACGAAAGCATCTTCAAGAACTGCTTCCATGCGCTCGGAATCAGTTACGAAGTATGGAGATAGGTATCCACGGTCAAACTGCATTCCTTCAACAACGTCAAGAGCAGTGTCCATGCCTTTAGCTTCATCAACAGTGATAACACCGTCACGGCCAACTTTGTCCATAGCTTCAGCTAGGATTTCGCCGATTTCTTTATCGTTGTTAGCAGAGATTGCGCCAACCTGAGCGATCTCAGCGCGGCTGTTAGTTGGACGAGAAACCTTGTCAAGCTCTTCAACAAGAACTTTAACAGCAGTATCAATTCCGCGCTTAAGCTCCATTGGGCTGTGGTTAGCAGCTACAAGCTTAGCACCTTCGCGGTAGATTGCTTGTGCAAGGATAGTAGCAGTAGTAGTACCGTCACCAGCAGTATCAGAAGTTTTAGAAGCAACTTCTTTTACCATCTGAGCGCCCATGTTTTCAAACTTGTCTTCAAGTTCAATTTCTTTAGCAACACTAACACCGTCTTTGGTGATAGTCGGTGAGCCAAAAGAACGCTCGATAACTACGTTACGGCCTTTTGGTCCAAGAGTAACTTTTACTGCGTCAGCAAGAGTGTTGACACCAGTAAGGAGCTTACGACGAGATTCTTCTCCAAAATTGATAACTTTAGGCATATCTAAATATCCTTTTTTAATGAGTTATTGGTTTTAATGAATCAGATGAAGCCGCGAGTGATTACTTTTCAAGCACGCCCAAGATATCATCTTCGCGCATGATAAGATGCTCAATGCCGTCAATTTTGACTTCAGAGCCAGCATACTTGCTGAAAAGGATGCTGTCGCCAACGCTAAGGTCTGGCTTTGCAAGAGAGCCGTCATCCAACTTCTTTCCGTTACCCACAGCAATAACTTGGCCTTCCATTGGCTTTTCTTTAGCATTATCAGGGATGATAATACCGCCAGCAGTTTTTTCCTCAGTTTCAACACGCTTCACTAAGATACGATCTTGCAAAGGTCTGATTTTCATACTAACTCCTAAAACTAAAGTACGTTTTAACATGTATATCAATTGCCAAAACAGCTTTGAAAGGCAATCTCTCAAGGCTGCTCACTGCAACCTTTTCTGTACTGGTAGGAGCAACATAGTTCCCAGAAAACTAATGTCAAGGGGGGGGGAGTTAAAAACTAATTTTTTTTTCAGCTAGTTTGCAATGGTAAAAACTCAGAAACACACCTTCTCTTCTGGCAGATTGGCAAGCTCATCTTTACTAGTATGAACTGGTGCATGAAAGAGCCTGGCAACCTCGTCAATAAAACAAGTCCGTGCTCTGATTGCAGTTGATTCGCGAGACAAATCAATTTCCACTGCTGGGTACTCTTTATTCTTAGGAATCAAGACAAGTGCTAGTTTAGCCTCATTATGGGCCCCGCTACGCGCAAGATAAGCCTCTGATATTTCATCCCATTTCATATCATAACTCTTCAAACGGGTATTCAGACAGATGCCTTCTGAGGTGAGGAGCACTTCTCGTAAGGCTTTAAAATAGGCGTAAATAATAAATAACCAAGGGAGGATCACAAACAAGAAAAAGCTGCCAGCTGAAACAATAGTAGAACTCAAAAAATAGTACTTTTGAGCATAGCTGCTAATAAGCAAAAACAGGGTACAGCCTAAAAGCCCCCCCAAAGAAGCATTAATCAGTGATCGAGGATGAGCCAGAAAGCGTCTACCACCAGCTGGGAGATGATCAGTAAAATAGAAGCTCTCCCTTTCTTCTAAGTGCCGACGTTGGAAAAAGTATATTGCATCAAGGTCTTCATTGTCTTGATCAATAATCTTCTCCCACATCCGAGCTTCTTCAAGGAATCTTCCTTCGGAGGCAAACAATATGCTTTTCAGCTTGAGCGCCTCTAAGTTTCCAGGTCCCAGGGAAAGGAGGTTGTCGAGGGCTGCGTGCGCTTTATCATGCTGCCCATCTTCCATCATATTCCGAATGTCTTTTACGTGTTTCATCAAGGATCATGTCGGCAAGACTTACCTGTTCATTTAGCCTAAACATAAAAAAAAGGCGGGATTAGATGGATAATTAATTTTTTCTCCTGTTAAATTAACAAGTTATACCGCGTAAAATTTTTGTAAGTATCTTTACTTAGGTCCTAAGCTATAAGGACCCCTGCAACACAAGCAGTTGAAAACGCAGCTAATGTTCCTCCAAGCATGGCCTTAAAACCACATTCAGCGAAATCTTTCTTGCGACTAGGTTCTAATGCTCCCATTCCTCCAATCTGAATTGCAATGGAAGAAAAATTGGCAAACCCACATAATGCATAAGTAGCTATAGTGATTGAGCGCTCTGACAAGGTTCCAAGTTCTGCATGCTCCATCAAATGAACATAAGCAATAAATTCGTTAAGTACCATCTTCTCGCCAAGAAATTGGGCAACAATAAAGCTCTCATCCCAGCCAATCCCCATAAGGAATGCAATCGGCTGAAAAAGCTTGCCTAAGATCATCTCTAAACTGAAACCTTGGATACCAACCAAGTTTCCCAGCTGCTCTAAACCCAAGTTGCCTAAGGCAACTAAACCAATAAAGGCAATGAGCATTGCTCCTACGTTCAAGGCTAGTTTCAAACCATCTGCAGCTCCCGTGCAGGCTGCTTCAAAAGCATTCGACTCGGGAATTTCTAAAGCAATAGCAACATGGCCGCTAGTAGGAGATTCTTCAAGCTCTGGATAAATGATCCTTGAGATAACAATTGCGCCTGGAGCCGACATCAGGGAAGCAGCCAAAAGATGACCAGCTGAAATCCCAAAGCCAACATATGCAGCAAGAACTCCCCCTGCTGCTGTTGCCATTCCTCCCGTCATCATGGTGTGAATCTCTGCACGAGTCATAGTTTTTAGATAAGGCTTTACAAAAAGGGGAGCTTCGGTTTGTCCGCAAAAAATATTTGCTGCAGTTACCAAACCTTCGGATCCTGAAATATTCATAATTTTTTCCATCAACCATGCGATCCCAGATACCAACTTTTGCATGACCCCAAAGTAAAAAAGGAGGTAGGACAATGAAGAAACGAAAATAATCGTGGGTAGAACTTTAAAAGCAAAGAAGTGCTCAGAAAAATCCTTTCCAAATAAGAAAATGGCTCCCTTATCAGAAAGATTGATAATTGTAGTTACGACATCCTTTGCAATTACGAAAACCATTTGTCCAAATTTCGATTTTAAGATGCAAGTAGCCAAGATAAACTGAAGACAAAGCCCGCCTACTATGACCCGAAAGTCCATTTTTTTCTTGTTATTTGATAATAACCATGCAAAACCCAACATTACAAACAAGCCAATAAAACTTATAAATCGTGATGCCAAGTTGCCTCCCAGCTGCTCGGGGCTCAGTAAAGGTGGGACAAACGGTCCAAGCATTCCTACCAAAAATAATAAACAAATCCAAGCTATTTTAATTATTCCAAAAAACTGCTGTTGTAGTGAGTCGAGATTTTAACTATTTTGCAATGCAATTCAGCAAGTCCTTATATGACAGATAGTAAATTTATGATTATATAGAGAAAAGAATATTTTTTTACAAATAAGAATATTTAAGCTGGTAAGCAAATTTTAAGAATGCACAAATTCGGACCGAATCAGGATATAAGCTAAAGTCAATTTGAGATGAGACTGAAAAGGCAAAGATTTTTCCTCATGGCAAAATTGAGTAAAATCGCATCTACACTTGGAAGCAAACTAGGGAAAACTCTGGTTTTATATATCCTATTATCTAGCTCAATAATAACAGGATTTTTTACATCGATTTCGTTTTATAAGGACTACAAAATCGAAAAGGAACTGTTAAACTCTACGATTGAACAAATAAACCGAACTAGCAAAGCGAGCTTATCAAAATCCTTATGGAATAAGGATGAGTCGCAAATTACAATCCAAGTAAAAAGTTTGCTCAACATCACAGATATCACTAAAGTTGAAATCTATGATGAATCAGATAGATTAATAATCTCAGAAGCAATAAATAATACTTCTACGAGTAGCCTTGAAACTCATCGATTTGATCTTCTCGTTACTAACAAAGAAACAGAGAAAAAAGTTGGACGATTGGAAATTTCGATAACACTAGATAATATTTACAGCCGGCTCTTTAATAAAGCTTTATATTTCTTCTTAACTCAAGGGATCACAACATTATTAGTCTCATTTATTATGCTTTTAATATTTAATCACTTTGTTTTCCGGCATATCCTCAAAATGTCTAATTTTCTAGACAAAGTTGATCCAAGCACAATTGACGAAAGACATCAAAAGCTTCATTTGGATATTAAAGGTTCAAACGGCAACGAATTACTGTTACTTAAAGAAAAAATCAACGATATAATGACATGTATAATAAAAAATAACCAAGCATCTCATAAAGAGCTTAAGATGCAAGCTGGAGCAGCTATTAACTCTGCTCGTCTTGCTAGTCTAGGAGAAATGGCCGGTGGTTTAGCCCATGAAATAAATAACCCTCTGGCAGTGATCTCCAATGCTGCAAACTTAGCTATTCGGATGGTTCCAGAAGAGGTACCAGAATATGAAAAGAGTAAGCTCAAATCTTACCATGAAAAAATTGAAAAAAATGCTTGGCGTATATCCAACATAATAAAAGGTTTGAAAAGATTTGCTCGGGAAACTGGGGGAGAAGATTTTCACGATGAATCAGTAACTAAAATTGTTGAAGGATCCCTAGAACTTTGTGATGGACGGGCAAAGTACCTCGGCTTAAAAATTCAATTTTCGCTAAAAGATGAAAAAGACTTTGAGATAGAATGTATTCCCACAGAGGTAAGTCAGGTAATCTTCGACTTGCTAAACAATTCTTTATACGCAGTACAATCAGCAGAGGAAAAGTGGATAAAAATTGAGGCAAAGATAATAAATAACGAGGCTAAGATCTCTGTCATTGATAGCGGGAACGGGATTTCGAGTGACGAACAAGAAAAGATTTTTAATCCGTTCTTTACAACTAAGCCTATAGGTGAGGCAATGGGCTTAGGCTTAAGCATTTCCGATGGAATAGCAAAACGTCATGGAGGCCGTTTAACCTTAGACACCAATTCAAAATGGACGCGGTTCGACTTTTCGCTTCCTTTAAAGCAGTAAACAAGTCCACTTAATCACAAACCATCGTCACCAATGCCACGGTCAAGTTTGCGGTCCATGTCATAAACCGGGTTCCAAAGAAAACGAGAATTATCTTGGCTTTGCTGTTGGGTTTGATATCGCTCAAAAACCCCTTCAGAACCCAGTTGCTTCACGTACTCATCAAGTGCAGTTTTAACAGCAGAAAGAGACTCGGTATTGCCTATTTGCTCACGTATTTTGCGAGCATGAGGCCAGCCACTTACGTACCAGAGGATATGCTTACGCATGCACACTGAACCAAAGCCACGATCCCCATAGGCCGCACTTTGCCAGTCTATATGCCTGAACACAGTCTCAGACCACTCTTCTAAACTTGTAGAATCCCTGTTTCCTTTGATCTCCTGAAAAACCCAAGGATTTCCAAGTGCTCCACGACTCACCATGAGCCCATCAACCTTGGTGGCTCTTTTCATCAGAGCGGCATCCATTTGTGAAAAAAGGTTTCCGTTTCCTATGACGGGAATGTCTAGGCCATTCTTTAACTCTGCTATTTTTTCCAAGTTAACCGGATCACCGTATGAGTCGCTACGCGTCCTACCATGTACAGTTAACCATTTTGCTCCAGCTGCTTGAGCTGCCTGAGAAACCTCTCGCCATGTCAGATTTTGATGGTCCCAACCTAGCCTGATCTTTACACTCACAGGTTTATCAGTGTTTTGGCAAGCTGCTAGGGTGGTTTGATAAACCCTCTCAGGATCCTTAAGAATGGCACTTCCACACCCTGACTTGACAACTTTTTTAACTGGACATCCCATATTGATATCAACAGTATCAAATGGATAGGGATTCATGATTTCAACAGCCTTAGCCATTTCATCACTAGTTCTTGAGGTCACTTGGACACCAAGTACTTGCTCAGACTCATGGCGGCAAAGCATATCGAGGGTTCGCTTGCTATTATATGTAAGTGCTGTTGCGGAAATCATCTCAACATAAGTCAAGTCAGCCCCTAAAATCTGGCAAACTCTCCTAAAAGGGTGGTCACTGACTCCAGCTAAAGGAGCCAACATAATCGGATTTTCCGGTATTCCTAGATTTTTAAAGGGATTTTCTCTCATTAATACAGATCTCGGGCAGTTTTTCATTATTCAAAGTGGGGCATGATAGTACTTCCTGTTGCAAAAATCCATCGCTTTCCTAGCTGAACTTGTAGTGCAAGTGACAAACAATTTGACGCTCAAAGTCGCACGCGCTAAGCTCTTGGGCCGACCTTTGAGGGTGGGAGTATTAGACTCTGAATACTAAATATCTGCCACCGAAAGGTAGACCTTGCCTCTTTCTGTTTAATCTGCAAGATGGAGGGCACGTTGTGCGTATTGGGTCCATAAAACGAGGAAAGCATGTTAGATATAAAATTTATTCGCGAAAATCCTGAGATAGTTCAGGAAGCAACCAACGCAAAAAACTTCCCTGTAGACATCTCCAAGCTACTAGAATTAGATGGGCAAATCAAACCCTTACAAACTAGTTGGGAAAACCTGCAAGCACAACGCAACCAGATTTCGCGCGAGATTGGCAAAGCTGAGGCATCTAAGAGAGAAGAACTAAAGGCACAGGTGCTGACAATAAAAACTGAGATGGAATCTCTGCAAACAGATTTAAAACAGAAAAAAGACGAACTCAACAGCATGCTCATGTTGGTCGCCCAACCTGCAAGGGACGACGTTCCAAAAGGAAAAGACGATCAGGAAAATGTCGAGGTGCGCAAATGGGGAACAATTCCTAAGTTTGAGTTTAAACCCAAAGATCATATTGCTCTAGGTAAAGACCTGGGAATCGTCGACATTGAGAGAGGGGTAAAATTATCTGGAAGCCGTTCTTATGTTTTAAAGGGTGATGGTGCTCTTCTAGAACAGGCATTGCTACGGTATGGCTATGACAAATTAATTGCTAAGGGCTTTGAGCCCATGTCCGTACCTGTATTGGTTAATGAAGCAGCAATGGAAGGCACGGGATACTTTCCTTTAGGAAGGGATCAGGCTTACTGTGTTGAAAAAGATAAGATGGCTTTAGTAGGAACCTCTGAAGTCCCCGTTTGCAGCTTTCATAGCAATGAAATGTTAAATGAGAAAGACTTACCAATTCGATATATGGCCCAGACCACATGCTTTCGCCGCGAGGCTGGAACTTATGGAAAGGATACAAAAGGCCTTTATCGAGTCCACCAATTTCAAAAAATTGAAATGGTGATTCTGGGAACCAGTAAAAAGGAAGAAACGGACGCCCTTCATGCTGAGCTTCTAGGTTTAGCAGAATCCTTGGTCCAGGACCTAGGCCTTCCATACCGAGTGGTTTATGTCTGCACTGGTGACCTAGGACAAGGGCAGGTTCGAAAACACGATATTGAAACCTGGATGCCATCACGTGACAGCTATGGAGAAACCCACAGTTGCTCTAGTTTCTATGACTTCCAATCACGTCGGCTCAATATCAGGTATAAGGATGCTGAGGGGAAAAAGCACCATGTTTATACTCTTAACAATACTTTTTTAGCAATACCTCGTATCCTCATAGCAATGCTTGAGAACTTACAAACTAAAGACGGTAAGGTTAAAATCCCTGAATGCTTGCAAGGATACTTAGGCAACCGCACTCACCTTGGCTAAATAAGGAAGTTTTATATGACTCCTAGAACTTGTTTTTCGACGATTTTAGGAGTTTTGTTTCCAACCATTTTCTTAGTAGCATGCAATTCAAACCCGAATAATCCGCAAATTTCAGAATTACACCACCTCTATAAAGAGGTCGCCAGGACGCTCCCATCCCAAGCCACTTATAGCTTTGATATCTATGAGCAGCAGATAGAAAAAATAAAGACTTATAAGAAGATTCAAGAAGAAATCGCCAAACAAATACCTAATGAATATGATAGACCCATCATAGAACTGAAGGTGTTCTTCAATCATAAGAAACAAGCACTTCCTAATATCAAGATCGGAATCTTAGGGGGGATTGGGCCTTTAAGCGATGCAAATATTATGGAAAAATTACTCGAGCGTTTGGAGTCATCTAATTCTGACCATAGATTTATGATCCATTTGCTATCAATGCCTCCTCCAAGATCCCTTTGGGAGCAGATTAAAGGAGGCTTATCTTATATTGGACGCCTTTATAACTTTGGTTCACTAAATTATGAAAACTATTTTCTTGCTAGTAACACAGCTCATCTTCACCATGGGAAATTTTCTAGGCTTGTTAAGACTAGTGTCTTTCACCTACCCGATGCGGTTCTCCATCGGATAAAACAGCATCCCATGTTAAATAAAGAGGCGAAAATCCTCGTGTTAGACACTAGTCAGGCTAACAAAAGCCGTTTGTACCAGGACCTTTTTTTAGAACAAGGCATCACTTTTACCAACTTAAATAAACTCCACCGAGAAAAATTAGAACACTGGATTACGAAAATAAAAGCAAGTGCCATAAGCTCTCAAGAAAATCGCCAGTTCTTTTTATTTATTTCTGAACTTTGCACCCATTACCAGTCAAAGGCAATAATTTTAGCATGCACCGAAATTCCTCTGGCATTATCGGATTACATCCCTAGATTAATTGAAAATGGAATTGAAATAGTGGATTCAGAGTCGATTCTCATAGAGGCAATAGCAGATTATCTTGCTAACCCGAAACATATAAAGGATGGGCACTGAATAATGATTAAGAAGAAAATCGGAATTCTTGGCTATGGCAAATTAGGCCAGTACCTTGTAAATGAATTTATAAATTCCCCAGACCTAAGCAATAAGGTGGACGTATGTTTTGTTTGGAATCGCACTCCAATTCCACAAGAATCCTTAGATCCTCGCATCCAAGATATCAAACATCTCGATGAAATTGCTGGTTTCAATCCCGACCTAATTGTTGAGGTAGCACATCCAGCTATTATTAGGATTTGGGGAAAACAGCTCTTAGAGTTGGCAAATCTATTTATTGGTTCTCCAACTGTATTTTGTGATTCTGAGTTTGAAGAAAATCTTCTGGGGATTGCTGAAGAAAAGCAGCGCTCACTTATATGTGGAAAAGGAGCATTACCAGGTTTACATGAGTTGCTGGATTTAGCCCAATTCGATGCCATTGACTCTCTCTTCATTCAAATGCGTAAGGCTCCAGAAAGCATCAATTTTCTTGGTTCACTGCCCGACAACTACGACACCCAGATCGAAGAACTGAAAAAACCATGCATTTTGTATTCTGGCAAGGTCCGAGAATTAGGCAAGCTAGCCCCCAATAATGTGAATACTATGGTCATTGCTGCACTAGCATCAGGCTTGGGCCTTGATAAAGTTCAAGGCGAACTCATTGCAGCACCAAACTTGGATCACCATGAGGTGTACTGGATTGCAAAATCTAAGATCAGCGAAGGTCGTAGCCCCTTAAGCTTGGAGCTTAGGAAATGCAATCCAGCTGGCATAGGCGCGGTTACCGGCCAACTCACTTACCTCTCCTTTAAGTCTAGTATTTTAAAGGCTCTTGAAATCAGAGAGCCAGGTCTCAGTTTCTGCTAACACTGAGACTAGAACTTAGCTTTATGATAAAATGGGGTTTGGAGTAGATCCCTATCGTCATGTCGTGGCGAAATAGGATGGGTTTTTGTGGGGGAATCTCCATGCGCTTACGCTTAGTCAATATGACTGTTAATGTGACTGTTTCAAGCTTTTTAAGCATTCTTCCTTATTCACATTTGGAAATCCAATTATGAATGACCGCGACAATGAAAATTTCAAGAAAAGAAAATACTTAAGATACCCACCAAACCATCTTGAGCTTGGTATGGTGGACCCCGACCCAGATCGTACGGAATTCGAGCCTACCTACGTAGGAATCATAGTTGAAGAATCAGCTATGGGTGGCTGCTGCCTGTGCATTCGTAAACCTGATCTTCTCATCGTTGGAACCAAGTGCCGGGTAAAGATTGGAGATCTCCAGCCTTACCTATCTGAAGTAAGATGGATGCGTAAACAAGATATGGGACTGATTCTTTTGGGTTTCAGATTCTTAGAATAAAATTAACTTGCTTTATCCTTAGACTCATTCTGATTTTCGACCAAAACATCTGCATCCTTGTAACGTACTGTATTACTTAAATCAAAGACACAACCCCGACCAGAATCCTTGGCCTCATACAAAAACCGATCGGCAGCGCGCATAAGATCATTGGCACTCTTAAAACGACAGGGTATACCAGGACCCATAGTTGCTACTCCAATAGAAGCACTTACCCGAGCCTGACAATGTCCATTATCAAAAATCATTTTAGCAATACCTTGCCCGATGCGATCGGCAAATGTTCGGGCTCCTTGCAGTCCAGTCTCAGGAAGGAGAATGATAAATTCATCTCCACCAAACCGTGCAGCAATATCTAAACTGCGTATCGAATCACCGATGAGCTTACCAGTTTCTGACAAGACAAAAGAACCCATAAGATGGTCATGGTTATCGTTGACCTGTTTGAAATGGTCTAAATCAATCATGATGAGAGATAGATGTTTTTGATAGCGGTCTGCCCGTACAAATTCTTCATTCAAACGCTTTTGGAAGTATTTCATATTGTACAGTTTAGAAAGATCATCAGTGATTGTGATCTTAGCAAGGCGCTCATTTGCTGACCTTAATTTATCATTTGCTGACTGTAACGAGTCAGCCATTTTTTTTATCCTTACTACCGAGCGGATTCGAGCTGTCAGTTCCGTTGCTGTTTGTGATTTACCGCAAAAATCATCAGCACCTAAATCTAGCCCAGACTCCATTAGTTTCGGACACTGGTCGCCTGTTACAAAAATAATCCCGATATAATTTTTATTCCGTGTCATCTGTCTAATTTGCCGACAAATTTCAAGCCCTGAGGAGTCTTTCAGATGAACATCCAAAATAACTATATCTGGTTTGAATTCATCAAAAAGACTTAAAGCTTCGGTAGCAGAACTTGCGGTACAATAGTCATAATTGGAACCGTCCTTTTTTTCTGTCTCTAAAAGCTCTTCATATAAATCTAAGATTTCGGGCATATCGTCTACTGCGAGTACCCTAATAGCTTCAGCATCCCTCATCGGATATATCGCCTTAATCCGTTGCAGTTCAAACCTTCTAAAAGTAATCGGAATTACCTCTTAAACCCTTAGGAAAATCTTTGCTGACTACCCGAACAAGCTGATTACAAGCCGGGACTATGCAAGAGAACACGAATCGTGTAACTTTACTTGCTTGCAAGTGTCTTATTTTGCTAATGCAAAAGTAGTAAATTATTATTCCTAGAAGTGAGCTTTCCGGATAGTTTTAAGGTGTTAATATGAAACCAACTTCTCCCCATTGGGCTGACACAACCGCCATTCGTATTATCAAGACAAGAGACGAAAAAGATACCTATGTCTTGGCAAGTGGCATCACGCCGAGCGGCAAAGTCCATGTGGGCAATTTTCGCGAAGTAATTACCGTAGATTTAGTTGCTAGGGGCATAAAGTCCTTAGATAAAAATGTTAGGTTTATTTATAGCTGGGATAATTTTGACACCTTCAGAAAAGTCCCTAAAAACCTTCCTAAACCTGAAGGCTTCGAGCAATTCTTAAGAAAACCTATCGCTCGAATCCCTGATCCCTGGGAACAAGCTGAGTCTTATGCTAAGGGCAGAATCAACCTGTTCGAAAAAGAACTAGATGAGGTTGGTATCGACCCCGAGTACCTTTATCAAGAGCAGCGTTATGCAAGTGGCATGTATGCAAGTGAAATTAGAAAAGCTCTTGAAAATAAAGATAAAATCAAAGAAATCCTCAATGAGCATCGTACTTCTCGCCTTGCAGAAGATTGGCTTCCCACTTCGATCTACTGCAGTAAATGTGAGAAAGATAGCGTAGATTTCCAGAAATACGAGGGTGAGTGGAATTACTCATATAAGTGCAGCTGTGGTTTTGCTGAAACCATCGATATACGGGAAACGAAAAGCCTTAAACTCATCTGGAGAGTAGACTGGCCTATGCGCTGGTTTTTTGAGAAAGTAGATTTCGAGCCAGGAGGAAAGGACCACTCTTCACAAGGAGGTTCTTATGACACAGGCAAGACTATTGTAAAGGAAATCTGGGACTTCGATGCCCCTACTTACCTCCAATATGACTTTGTGAAAATAAAGGGTGGAGCTGGAAAAATGTCCTCCTCTTCGGGGGAGCTTTACACGCTGGCTGAAGTTTTAGAAGTGTATGAGCCAGAGATTGTGCGCTGGATTTTTGCAAATCAACGCCCTAACCACGACTTTTCGATAGCTTTTGATGAAGATGTAATAAAAATTTATGATGAATTTGACCGCTCTGAGCAGCTGGCATTCTCACCTTGCCCAGCAAAACCTGGTAAGTGGCCTATGAATCGCCGGGTTTATGAGCTTTCTCAAGTGACCGCTGATGTTCCAGAGATTGCCCCAAAAAGGGCTAGCTTTCGCGTTCTATGCAACCGCCTACAAATCTGTGATGGCAATGCTGAACGAACCTTTGAACGTTTTTACAAGAGCGAACTTACTAGCCAAGTGGACATTGCAAGGTATTATACCCGGGCAACAAAGGCAAAAAGTTGGTTGGCATCCCATGCGCCCGATGAATTCAAATATGCAATTAACCATACTCCGGTTAGCATAGCGTTGAACCCTAAGCAAGAACAGGCTATGCTTGCTTTTAAATCACTCATTCAGTCTTTAGACTTGGAAGTCATAGAACCAAAAGCTCTTAATGACGCTATTTGGGAAAAAGTGATCCATAGTACAGAGGCTGAACCAAAAGAAGTGTTCAAAGCAATTTATCAGAAACTGATAAATCGCGATCAGGGCCCAAGGCTCCCGAGTTTCTTGAAGGAAATAGGTCAAGAAAGGATCCTAAGTTTAATTTAGACTTGCAAACTGAGGTGCTGAATGCTCAAGCATAAATGGATAGTAAGCGGCATGAGCCTAGGTTTCTTGCTTCTTTGCTTGAGTTCTTGTGCTCATTTAAAGGCTTTGGTTGGCTTAGGACTAAGAAATCCAGAAGTACATCTCAAGTCAGTTAGGGTAAAGCATGTTTCCTTTTCTCGGGTAAGCGTTTCTATCGACCTTAACGTTCACAACCCCAATGAGTTTGAACTAAAAATGGAACGTTTGGAGTATCAACTCAGGATCAATGAAACCCTAGTTGCCAAGGGTGAGCATCAAGAATCTATCCTAATAGGAGCCGAGCAGACAGCTGATGTTTCCCTCCCCGCAGAGGTCGACCTGAAAAGCTCTATTAGTATTATCAGAAAGATATTAGCAGGAAGAAAGAGTCAATTTATCGCGAATTGGCTCGGAACTGCTTATTTCCACTCAAGTTTTGGTCCCATTAAAATTCAACACTCCGACTCAAAGACTTTAAGCTAGCTAGTCTGGTATGCCCAATTCAACAAATTAAGAGACACAATGCATCGAAAAGCTTTAAGTGCATACAAAATTAACTTTGCATTTATAGCTCGCTTCTGTACTTTTTATTCAGCAAGAACAGTCCCTTGATGACAGGTGGCAAATCCATGCAAGAGTCCCTAACAGATCCTTATGGTAGAACTTTTTCCTACATCCGGCTTTCCATAACAGACCGCTGTAATTTCAAATGCCATTACTGCTTACCCAATGGCTACCAGTGCGCACCTGGAGAAGAAAAGCACTTATCCCTTGATGAAATAAAGCGACTTGTAGATGCTTTTGATGATCTCGGAATTAAGAAGATTAGAATCACAGGAGGGGAACCAACTCTTAGACCAGACTTTCTTAAAATAGCTCAATACATTGCCAGCAAATCAAAGATTGAAACATTAGCGCTGACAACTAACGGCTTTCGCCTCAAGCAAAGGATTCAAAGTTACTATGATGCCGGGATTAACCATTTAAACATCAGTATCGACAGCCTCGACCCAGCAACATTTAATGCTGTTACCCAGATGAAGGGCCTTGAAGGCATTATGGAAGGGCTTAATATGGCCCTTGAATTGCCTTTTTCACATATTAAGGTTAATACCGTTTTATTGCGCAATATCAATGATCAGAGCATTGATACTTTTGCCAATTGGATAAAGCATCGCCCAATTAGCTTAAGATTCATTGAACTCATGCGTGCAGCAGACAACAAGGATTATTTTAACAAGCATCATGTACGGGCTTCAGAGGTCAAAAATACACTTTTAAGCCAAGGCTGGAGTATCAAACCAAGAGAAAAAAACTCAGGACCAGCAGTAGAACTGATACATCCATCTTACCTAGGAAGAATTGGTTTTATTGAACCCTATTCAAAAGATTTTTGCAGTACTTGTAATCGTCTGCGTATCACTTCACATGGTGAACTTAGACTTTGCCTGTTCGGCACTAAAAACCATTCACTCCGCCCTCACTTACAGCGAAGTGCGGATAAAGTACATCTGATCGCAAAAATCCACGAGCTACTCAATATAAAAGAGCGATCACATCATCTCCAAGAAGGAAATTATGGAATCACAAAACACTTCGCATCCATCGGGGGCTAAAAAGCAAGCAAACTACCATATGGTTGATGTGGCTGATAAAAATTCAAACTTAAGGATTGCTACGGCCGAAGGCTATATCTACATGCGCCCGTCTACATTAGAACGGATCAAATTAAAAACTTTACCTAAAGGAGATTGCTTCGCATTGGCAGAAACAGCAGGTATCTTAGCAGCAAAAAAAACCTCCGACTTGATCCCGTTATGCCACCCCCTGCCTCTCGAAAAGCTCACGATACATTGTGAAGTCTCTGAGAAAGACCAAGCTGTCAAAGTAGTTTGCGAAGCTAAGACTCACAGCAAAACCGGGGTTGAAATGGAAGCACTCTCAGGAGTTCATGGCGCACTATTGACTATTTACGATGTTACAAAGCAAGTAGATCCTTTACTAACTATCGGAAACATCAGACTGTTACGCAAAGAAGGTGGCAAGTCAGGAGTATGGTCTTATGAATCAGCAAAAGAACAGCCTGAAGATTCAACAATTTCACCACTTCCTTGGCAAGGAATTCGGGTGTGTACCTTAAGCATCAGTGATCGAGCTAGTTCAGGAATCTATGAAGACCGCAGCGGCCCATTGCTTGCAACAGAAATCAAAAAGCTTGGAGCTGAGCACCTAGGCAGCGAACTCATCTCGGATGAGCTAAATGAAATTGTAACAAGCATAAAAAGTATGCTGAAGCTGCAAGAACCACAGCTAATCATCTGCACTGGCGGAACTGGTTTATCTCCACGGGATCAAACCCCTGAAGCACTAAAGTTAATTGCAGAGAAAGAGATCCCCGGTATTGGTGAACTGCTGCGTTCGTATGGATCACAATTTACACCTTACTCCTATCTAAGCAGGTCAATAGCAGTGCTTAGGCAAAGCTGTCTTATTATAGCCCTTCCAGGTAGTGCCAATGCTGTTAAGGAAGGAATGGTAGCCCTGAAAGCCTCGATCCCACATGCAATTCGAGTCATCAACAATACCAACTCTCGATGAATGGATAAAACATGATCAGTTTTGAGAAAGCTCAGGAAAAGCTCCATGCCTTGGCACTAAACCAAAGAAAAACCCTACAAAAAGATGAAATATCTCTAGAACGAGCATATTCCCGAATAAGCGATAGAGATATCTATGCCCATGAATTCCATCCTGCATTTAACAATTCATCAATGGACGGGTTTGCAGTTAGAAGCAATGATTTAGTCCAAGCTAGCATCGAGGCTCCTAGCTCACTGAACATAATTGGTGAAAGCTCTGCCGGAAATCCTTTCAATGAAACCTTAGGATCTAATGAAGCTTGTAGGATAATGACAGGTGCTAGGGTGCCAAAAGGTGCCAATGCCGTAGTAAAAGTCGAGGATGTAAAGGAAGGTGCTGGGCAAATCCTTGTAACGCAAGCCATCCTTCCGGGAGTTAATATCCGAGAAAAAGGAGAGGACTTAAAGCCAGGAGACCTTCTAATAAGCCAAGGCTCTGCATTTTCTCCTGAAGAGATCATGCTTTTAGCAAGCCAAGGTAAAAACAAAGTCACGGTCACTAGACCAATCCGGGTGTCCATCATATCAACTGGCGAGGAAATTCTAAGCAACAATTCAAACCCTAACCCACTATTGGGTGAAATTCGCAATAGCTCGGCCCCTTTTCTGAAATCTAAACTTAAGCAACTTCCTTGTGAATTAATATCCCAGGTGAGTAGTCCAGATAGAGCCGAACAGCTATTTTCTGCAATTTCCAAGGCTATTGATTTGGGAAGTGACATCATCATCAGTACTGGTGGAGTGTCAGCAGGTAAGTATGACATGATTCCTTGCATGGTCTCAGATTTAAAAGGAACTACTGTTTTCCATAAAGTATCAATGAAGCCAGGTAAACCTATACTTGTGGCAAGCTTCTCCAATAAGAAACCTTGTACTTTCTTTGGACTTCCAGGAAACCCCATCTCAACCATGCTTGGATTTAGTTTCTTTGTAGAACCTTTTCTTAAAAATCTAGCCCGGCAACCTACTCCCTTGCCAGTAAAGGCAAAATTGAATCAAGATATTTCCACTCCTAAAGGCTTGACAACTTTTTTGCGGGCAAGAGTTCAAGTGACTTCAGAAGCTGTACTTGAAACAAGCGTTTGCCAGGGTCAAGGTTCCCATATGCTATCATCCCTTAGAGACTACAATGCCTGGGTAAAAATAGATAAAGGCATAGACACCATATGTAAAGGCAGCTTAGTGGATACATTCCTGCTTAGTCAGGATCGAAAGTTTATGTTTTAGAACTTTGAAACAAGGAGATCTCTATGACATCCATATCTATAGAATTTTTTGGATTCTTGAAGGAAAAAATACCTAAAAAAACATGGGAGCTTCCGCTCGAAGCTCCCTGCTCAGTAGCACAGTTTCGAGCAGCCTTAATCTATGCGATAGAAAATGAACTTGACTTGAATTTCAAAGAAGTAAACAAAATTATCGCCCACTGTGCGATTGCCAGCGATCAAGGAATTCTGGTAGATGACGACCCAATTGCTACGGATACGGTAATATCTATCCTCCCTCCAGTAAGTGGGGGTTAATATCTATGAATTCCATTCATATTAAGTTCAAAGAAGGTCCCCTAAGCATCGATGATTTAGAAAACTCTTCAGAAGATCTACATGGTGCTGAAGCATGGTTCTTTGGACGAGTCAGAAAAATTAATCATGGCAGAATTGTAAAAAGCTTATCCTACGATATCCACATGCAACTAGCTGACAAGGTATTGGCTGAAATCTGTCAAGAAGCTATGTCAAATTGGGAGGGTTCAGCAAAAACTTGGGTCATCCACTCTTATGGTGATCTGAAAGTAGGGGACCTCAGTGTGATTATAAAAGCTTCTTGCCCTCATCGTGATGAAAGCTTCAAGCTCTGTAGATACATAATAGAAGAACTCAAAAAAAGGGCGCCAATTTGGAAGAAGGAATACTATACAGACGGTGAAAGTGAGTGGCTAAAAGGTCACGCCTTGTGCCAACACGCAAGTACCGATGACCACCTAGACTAATTAATTTCTACAAGAGCACGCACTCCTATTGTTCCTTTCAGTGACTAATTCCTCACTTTTCAATCAGTCACTGGGTTTTTGCTAGCCTCATATTAAAATAAATTTTTAATTTCAATCTCTCAAAAAATTGGTATTTTGTCTCAAACATAGGACTTATTGACTAAATTGACTCGTGACTTCTCCGTAAATAATAACGATATTTGGGTCAATAAATTACTTTTCTCGTCATCATAATATTAACAGTACACCAACATTTTTCTTTAAAATTTGACCCCAAATCCGAAATTTAAAGTCCTGAGTATGCCATCATGCTCAGTCCCGATGGGACGTCGGGGCTCTTCCACAATTTCCATTTACCTTAAGGAGATCATCTTACAAGCCTTTCTACGAAAGCCTTTGGGGATGACGGGAAATGTATTATTTCGGATTTGAGTTAGACTTAATCTTTACTATTCCTTTACTTCACACTGTTTGCCCACCTAAAAAAACCTTGTTCTTCGGGTTGTTCCATCTTAGGATAAAAGGAGAAGACATTTTTGTCTTTGTTTGGATTCAATAATAATCGGTTCTGAAAATTCTGATTTTTTTTGTGACCAAACATAAGATAAAGACAGATCCAGAATAAAAAAACTGGTATCGAATAAAAATGAAATATGTATATTTCTATGGAATTTTTTATCTTAAGCAGGTAAAAGCCTTACAGAGAGCGCCATATAGATGGTTTATTGAATGGGCTCGAAAATAAATCTTAGTTTAGGGTTCTGCTACTTATTGAACGCTCGTAGGGAAATACATGACCAAAAAAATTGCCATACTTGGAAGCTCTGAATGCACCAATCAAGCTATCATGAAGGCTTTAAATCAAGATCATAGCAATATCCAGAGCTTCATCAAGTTTTTACCATTTCCTGGATACCATAAAGACCCTGACCTCCCGATGGGACGTATTTCAAGGGTACTTAACAAGCTCCCTAACCTCCTAGCCCTTAATTCAAGACAAAGTAAAGACCAGAACCTGCTTGAGCCAATCTTCCTTTTTCTAGCAAGAACCCTCTATGGTGACATTGAAAGGCATATCCTAAGTACCTATAGACCCCACTATCTCATCAACAATGATGAGAGTTTCATAAGTAGTACTTTTGACTTTGATGACCTTCTTGTCTATATGCATTCAGCAGGAGGCGCTGAAAAGTTAAGTGATTTACTCTACTCATTGGAGAGAGAACTACAACCTGCAGAACAAAAAGCATTAAACTCTTGGCTTGCCGTACTTGGTACAAGATGCCATGCAATCCACCCCATAAAATACCTTGCTGATATTGGAAAATTAGTGGTAAAGATCGCGAGAAAAGATTTTGGAGAAAGATATGCTACCCTAAAATCAATTTATTCTAGTAACCTGCCGGACCAAATTATTCTCTTGGATGCTGAAAAGTCTGAAACTTTTTTACAAGACGATCGTTCTTTAACTTCTGACAATTTTGCGTACAAAAGACGTAAGCACCAACTGATAAACATTATTAAAATGTTTCAAAAAATTGATTTGAATATGGAATTAATTCACCTAAACCTCGATGAGTTCAACTCAGAGCATATCTTTTCTTCACTCCTTCACGGTCACAACAAGCCAGTAAGTCATCAATCTTTATTTGTAAGAGCATCCGCTTCAAGTTACTTAATGTAAAGAATAGGTTTCACAAACGAAGTAGATAAATACTAAGCTTCAAGCTACCGGATTTTTTATGATCGAGCTACCAAGCCCCTATCTTTTGTTCCTCGGAAACGCCTCTGACGAGCTTGCAATTAAAACGGCAAAAGCTTTATTCGAGTGGGTGCCTGAAAAATGCCTTGGGCAAATATCTTTGCCTGAATGTAAAGTCAACTTAGACTTACCTCGTCTAAGCATCAAAGAAGCTAGCCAACTAGGCGCTAAATCATTAGTCATTGGCACCACCGCACCTGGCGGTAGGATCAAGTCTAGTTGGCATTCGACCTTGGTCGATGCACTGAAAAGTGGCTTAAATTTGGTGAGCGGGCTTCATGAGCAAGTTTCACAAATTTCTGCTATTGCTAATGAAGCAGCAAAGGCAAACAGGCAGATTATCGATATTAGGCAATCATCCTTGCCTTTGCCCATAGGTAAGGGCATAAAACGCCATGGCAAAAGGCTTTTAACCATGGGTACCGATTGTTCGATCGGTAAAATGTATACTGCTTTGTGCCTCACCCACTCCTTAAATAAAAGAGGTATTGATGCCAACTTTCGGGCTACAGGCCAAACAGGCATGATCATAGCTGGTAAAGGCATAGCTATAGATGCTGTTATAGCCGACTTCATTTCAGGTGCTGCAGAAATGCTTAGCCCGACAAACCAATCTGCCCACTGGGATATTATTGAAGGCCAGGGATCTATCATGCACCCTTCATTTTCAGGAGTCTCATTAGGCCTCCTTCATGGTTCCCAACCTGATGTCATCGTCATATGCCATGAGCCCGTTCGTACTCACATGCGTGGCCTGAGTCACTATCCAATGCCAAACTTGCAATCTTGCATTGATTTATCCTTGAGACTAGCAAAGATTACCAATCCCGAGGTAAGCTGCCTCGGGATTAGTGTCAATACATCCAAGTTAGACCCAAAGGCCAGAGATGATATGCTGAAAAAAATAGGGGATGAAACTGGCTTGCTCACCATTGACCCTAAGATTGACGTATCACCACTCACTGAAAGGCTAATTGCATTGTGCTGACGATCCACTCTTACTCAGAATCATGGCCGATAAAAGGCTCTTTTAATATCTCAAGGGGCAGCAAAACTACTGCAGAAGTGATCTTAGTCGAAATCCATGAGCAGGGAAGGCTCCTAGGTCGTGGGGAAGGGGTTCCTTACCCACGTTATGGCGAGACTGTAAGTGGGTGCCTTAAAAGTATTAAAGAGGTAAGCCCTAAGATAAGCAAGGACCCAAGCCGACAAAAACTACTGGAATTACTCCCTGCTGGAGCAGCTCGTAATGCCCTCGACTGCGCACTATGGGATTATGAGGCAAAGAAACAGGGAAAGCCTGTTTGGGAACTCGCGCAACTTTCTCCTCCACAAAAAGTTGGCACCGCTTACACAATAGGGATTGATAAAGCCGAACTCATGGCAAAGAGAGTTGAAGAACTGAAGGACTGGGACCTATTTAAATTAAAGCTCAAAGGCACCGACGATTTAAAACGAGTTGAGGCTGTGCGGGACGCAGCTCCATGGGCTAGGATTATAGTTGATGCCAATGAAGCATGGGAGCTGGAGCAGCTAAGTAATTTTTTACCAGAATTGAAGCGCCTTAGAGTCGAATTGGTTGAACAGCCCTTGCCGGCTGGAGCAGATCAAGCTTTAGAAACATGTGCTCGCTTAGTACCCATTTGCGCCGATGAATCTTGTCATACCCTCGAAGACATAGACAAATGCCGGGACAAGTATGATTATGTAAATATAAAGCTTGATAAAACCGGGGGATTGACCGAAGCCCTTTCTGTGCTTGAAGCAGCTAAACGCGCAAAATTCGGTATTATGCTTGGCTGTATGGTATGCACATCATTGTCGATAGCCCCAGCTTTTTTGCTGGCAAATCAAGCACAGATTGTAGATCTGGATGGTCCACTCCTGCTAACAAAAGATCGCGGTGATGGCATCCGCCAATCAGGAAGCCAAATTGTAGGGCCTAAAGCAAGTTTTTGGGGGCATCCGCTTTGATAAAAATTAATAAACTCATCCTTATTAAAATGATTTTTCTATTTTCCTATCCATCTTATGGTGCTCAGGTGACCGTCAAAATTGATTTTGCTGGCAATGAATGGAATGAAAAGGAAAAAAATACAGTCCAAAAAGCGAGTGAAACAATGTTTGCGCGCTTAATAACAGCTCAGGTAGCCAATTGTATTTACCGGGAGTCATTTCGTCCTGTCTACCTTGAAAGAAAATCGGGTAAAATACGTCGGAGAACGCTTAGTAAAGACTCGCTTAGAAAAACATGGTCAGGACAGGTAGCTTTCCTTAATAAATTTAAACGTTTTCAGATAAAGCTCATCAAGAGCAAACTCGATGCAAGGGTCTTAGGCAAGGCCAAAGTAGGCATTGCAGAAATTGATCGAAAAAACTATGAGCTTCTTAATTTAGAAATAAGCATTGATCCTGAAAAACTAGCAAGCAACCGCCAACACTCTTCTAATTCCAAAGAACTCGACGTTTGGATTAACACCCTGGCTCATGAAGTTGGTCACAATCTTGGCTACTCACACACAAGTGGGAATAACTGGGAGGATGATTACCCTGGGTACATCCCCACTGAGCTTGGTTACTGCGCTATGACTGATGGAAAATACGGAAGCCATCTTGGGGACTTTAAAAAAATTAGAGAGCGAAAAAAGAAGTTTAATATTCGCTAGAGCAGCTATTTCCTTGTAATGGAAAGCACCCACTTACCATAAATATAAATACCCACAGCTGAAACAATACCAACAATTCCCATGATATACCATACATAACCTACATTGTGGCCTTGATATAGTAAGTTCGTTAAAGCTTTAGGGGTCTCACCGGTAAAGTTCACTAAGTTATCGAATGCCTCTCCTTGAGGGATCCGTGCAACTAGATCGGGTCTCAATCCCCTTTCCAATAAAAGCTCACGAGAAAAGCGTTCTTTTGAAGCAAAGGTATCATACAACATGGGACCTAGCTTTCCCTCCAAAGTCCAGCCAATCGCTAATGGTATCTGGGAGAAACCCAAGTACATAGCTTTTTTATCTTCTGGGGCAAAATTACCTATATATTCGCTAAACTTCGGACTAGATAACATTTCACCAACACTAAAGACTAAGATTCCAAAAACCATTAACCAGCCCGAAGTAAAGCTTCCTGCTATAAAAAGTGCCAAAGTTGCAAACAAGGTACCAATAACCATACTGGTAGTTGCTCGCATCTTTCCACTAAGGTAAGCAAACAAGAAGCAACTGATCATAATAAGAGCTGCGTTTAAATTCAGCATTCCTTCTGGAAGGATTTCAGTACCAGCCTCGTTCATAACTACAAAAAATTTGACAATAGCACTGTCCGTTCCTTCGTTACCAAACAGAGTTTGTACAATCACTGTGGTATCAACCCAATCTGATATATGGGCTGGTAAGACATCAAACAGAGCATTGAACATAAACCAAAACCCAGAAAAAATCAGCAGATAGACCCATACATGAGTTTTCGCCAGCTCTTGCAAGGACTCTCTAACTAAGCTGGTTTCTTCAATCTTACCTGCCTTGATAAGCTTGTTACGTTCAATACGTTCTTCCTTATCAGGCTCACGGTACATTAATAAGAGAATAAAGTTTAAACAGATAATCCCAGCACATGCGAGAAACACATTTGACCAAGCCATTTTACGCATCAAACCAGCAACAAGAGGGCCGAGGAAACCACCTATATTAACAGTTTGGTAAAAAATCCCCCAAGCCATAGAGCTATTTTCTCGACTAGTTGCTTTCACCAAAGTTCCTTGGATTCCAGGCTTAAACACAGCAGTGCCTGCTGCAAGAAGCACAGCTCCACAGAAAAAACCCGAATATGTTGGAAAAAATGCCATCACTAAATAGCCAGCAATTTTGATCAATGTAGAAATAAAGATAGTTTGTTTGTATCCATACCGATCTGAGATTCCACCGGTAAAAACGGGAAGGATCGATTGTACCAAGGCCCAAATCATCAAGATCGTTCCAAAAGATGACATAGTTATTCCAAGCCCACCCTTGGAAACAGGATCTTTTGCATATAAAGTTGCTACTGCCTTGACTCCATAATAGGCAAGACGTTCAACCATTTCCATTCCGCCAACGATCCAAAAAACATAACCCAAGCTCAATATGGAAGCACCTAAGCTTAGCTGTTTAATGTCTGCTAGGTTTCCTGAAGCTTGATCGCTTTCTACAATATCATTGGCGTAGGTGAGGCTTCCTCCCTTGGATTTAGCTTTTATATCAACCTTATGCTGTTCACAATTTTTACCAGGATTGTTGTCGGCACCAAAAGACTGAAAGCTATCTTTATCCATAAATTTGCATCCTGTTAGAGATCTAAGGACTTCATGCCACAATTACTTTATCTCACCATTTAAAGAAAAAATAAAGAATGCTTATCGGCAAGAAAGTAGCTTCATATACTTGCACTGCAACAATTTTAACCACCCTCATCATTCTTCAAGTAATTCTAATCCATAGTGAAGAACTTTGAAGTTCGGATCTGGTTTATTGCTTATGGCCCTGGTTCTGGTTTTTTAGACAGAAAAATTATTGAGGATTTTTTATACCACGTATTGCGATGCCACCAATTGCACCTTCTGCAAAAAGTTTTGCAACCACTTGAAAAAATTCAAGCATATGTTCAGCCGCCTCCACTCCATGTTTTTTCGCTTGTTCAGTCACTTGTTTAAGGTAGGCATTTGCCCGTTCTTTTGTCCATGTCGCCCAAATCTTGCTTAAATCTATGCATTCATTGACTTCAAGCCCTTGCTTTTCAATGCTGTATCGGTAGGTTTCTAAATCTTGTATACCTTCAGCTCCTACTACTGATTTTAGAATTTTTTCTTCGATGGGTTCCAATTGCCTTAAACGTATAAAATCTTCGACGTAAAATTGGGCTTTTTCCTTAAGGCTTGCAGCAAGTTGAGACCAAAGTTTTGTCTTGTCTGGAATATGAAGAAAAACCAAATAAGAGATAATACGGTCATAAGTTTGAGTTATTTCCAAATTTAAGAAATTACCTGTTCTTATGTGAACCTGCTCCTGCATGTTGACCTTCATATTCAGTTGTTGTGCAAACTCAGCGATTTTCTCCTGAATTTCAATGCCATGAACCTGGCAACCAACTTTTTTAGCTAAATACCTTGCAGGCCCACCAAAACCGCAACCAATATCCAATACTAAGTGACTGTTTTCTATAAAAATACTCGCTATCGCTTTATCGATAGCTTCGGTTCCTAAATAGTGCATTTGGTCGAACTCAAGCAATTCTTCTACTTGTAATGGTTCTTTCAAATTTGCACTTCTTATTTCATTTTCAATCCTCAAGATTGGATCTTTGTTATACAAGTGGCATTGGATTGTTGACTTGTATTCCATAAAAAGCTCCTATGACCCTTAAGGCCCTTAACTTACCTGCTTACTTTTTTCAGCATTTTTCTTTTCATATGCATTATTTTGGTTTGAGTTCATTTCTTTAATCCTTTTCCGGCACTGAGAATCACAAGGACGGTCAAACAACTCTAACATCTTTAATAGCTTATTAATAACAGTTCCCGATTCCGTAATTATGAACGTGTTACTTGCTGGCTCGGCAATGATTTGGCTTGGCTGGATCATTCGACTTAATGTCAACTTTAATGAATTAATATTTCCATATCTTAATTTTATGATTTTTCGCACTAGTTGGTTAGTTTCTGGAATTTTTTCACCAGGATAAAAAGTAGGAATACTTGATATTCGAGCATTTCTAAGTTTCATTACGCTATAGATTCCGTTTTGAGGAACTACGGTTAAGTGAAGATTTTTTAGTGCAGCCAAAAATTCTTCACACTTAAGTCTGATATCTTTTTTTTCCTTAGCAAAAATTTGAATACTACCAGAGATATTCCGATCCATTGCTATATCAATTTTTGAATGTCCTTTCACGAACTTGACCAAATCTGTTACCTTAGTTGGCTCAGGAAAATCGAGGATAAGCTCATCTTTAGTTGCATGCTCAGCAAATTGACTACAAAAAAGATCAGAATAACTCGCTATGTCCTTTGCCAAGCTAGCTTTAGCGCCCGCTATAATACTTCCAACTAAGATTAAATTTTGATAAGTTTGTATGCTCAAAGTAAACATAAAAAATCCTTGTAAATGAATAGTAAACACCTTAAGTCTTAGCTATAAAATACTAAAGGTTATAAACAAATAAGTTTCATTTGCTTAAGAGGATTTTTCATAGGTTAAATCTTGAAATTTTAGGGCGTGTATACGAAGACACTTAATTAATCTAATAAGGTTATTTTGGCAGCTGCAACCTGCGCATGGATACCCGATGAAAAAGCCTACCATATCGGCTAAATCTAGCACTATTACAAAAACATTGTAATCTTCCTCGAAAAGATAAATATAGTTTCTAAATTTTAAAACTATTTTTAGAGGTTTTTATGAAGCCATTTAGCCATTTGAGACCATTTTATTTGTATGCCATTTTTTTATGTACATTACTTTTCATCATAAACAAAAATGTATTTGCCTTACCAAATAGTGCTAAAATTTACATTACCATTAGTGTTGACTGGGAAGGAAGAGACCTAGACAGCAAGAATTTAAAAATTATGGATAAGTTTAGGCAAGAGCATCCAAACCTTCCCCTACTCCATTTTCTCAATGCTGCTTATTTTACTAAAAAGGGTGCTGTGCCCGAAGAAGTTAGCAAAAAAATTCGCTCTGTTCTGCGTCAACAAGATGAATTAGGTTTACATATCCACGCTTGGAAGAGTTTAATTGAGGCTAGTGGTGTTAACTATCGCCATTTTCCAAAGTGGACGCCGAAAAGATATCATCAGCAGCAGATCGAAGCATGCAGAACAGGTGATTGCGGTCACGAAGTCCCTATTTCTCGATATCAAGCCACTGAGTTAAGGCAAATCATCGGAAAGAGCCTGGATATTTTGAGTAAGCAAGGATTTCCACGCCCACTAAGTTTTAGAGCTGGGGGCTGGATGGCTTCAACAAATGTCTTGGAAGCTTTATCTCAGGAAGGATTCTTATATGATAGCTCTGAAATATCAAACCTACATTTTAAAGAAAAGCTAAAGGATTATGCCATCCCACTTTGGACTAAGCAACTTTGGCCTGATGCAAGTTCTATTTCTCAGCCCTATGTGATAAACACCGAAAATTCAAGTGTCACAGAAATGCCAGACAATGGCTGCTTAGCAGATTACATGTCAGAATACGATATGCTAAAAGTTTTTAGTGAGAACGTTGAAGAGTGGCAAAAAAATCCTGCAAATCCTATCTACATTCACTTTGGCTTTCATCAAGAAACCGCCAAAAAGTATCTTTACCGGGTGAATCGCGCTATTAAAAAAATTAAGATGCAAGCAGAGCAAAACTCTTTACCACTAGAGTTTGTGACCTTCAATGCTACCTAAGTAGGTGTAGGCATCTTATTCCCCCACCGTTCGAGATGAAGGTGGATTAAACAAATGTAGGCTATTAGCAGTATTATGAATCTTATATTCTTTTCCAAAATCCGGCGCGATAAATTTTCCTTCTTCTATTTTATATTTCTGCATTGCCGTACGAAGATCCTTAAGAGGTTGGTCTCGGGGTTCATCCGTAAGATCCGCAAAAGTACGAGAATGAATACCAAAGCCATATTTTATTTTAAGGTCTAAGAAAATTTTGACTGCTTCCTCAGGGTTAATATGGGCATTTTTCATAAATCCTCTGGGTTCGTATGCGCCAATAGGAATAAGACCAACATCCATCGGCCCATAATCATCATATAATTGTTTAAATACTTTTCCATAACCAGTATCTCCGGCAAAAAATATTTTTTTACTTCCTTCGATAATGAAACCTCCCCAAAGCGTGGTTCTTCTATCAAAAATTCCTCTCGCAGACCAATGTTGAACCGGAGTAAAGTGTATCTTTAAAGAATTATTTTTATGGAAATCCCACCAGTCCATTTCTACAATTTTTTTTATGCCTTCATTCTCAAGAAGAGCTTTATTTCCAAGCCCAACAAGAAATTCAGGTGCATGAACTTGATCTAAGCTCTTTAAGGTCTCGATATCCAAGTGATCATAATGGTTGTGGCTGATAAGCACAAAGTCTATAGGTGGTAGGTCTTCAAATTTTATTGCAGGTTTTATAACTCTTTTTGGGCCTGCAAAAGAAACTGGTGAGGCTCGCTCGGAGTAATGAGGATCGGTTATAATGTTGACATCGTCGATTTGAATTAAAACGCTAGAATGACCAATTAGAGTTAAAATAAGTTCTTTAGAACGTTTTACACTAGGTTTACTGAATTTTTGGTTTTTAACCACTTCCCATTCAGATCTTTCAGTAAAGATTCTCCAACTCATTACATCCCAAAAACTTTTATCCTTGAACGGTTCAATATTGTTAAAGCGTTGTCCATCAAAAGGAGCTCTAATATCTTTAATTTCTTTATCAAAATTCTTTGTCGAACAAGATGAAAGAATTATAGTGAAGGCTATTAAGATTCTCATTGTGGTTATCCTAGAAATTATCAATAATATTAGCGCTGTAGTTATATGTCTCCAATATGACTTCTCGTCACATCAACAACTTTGTTAAGTCGGTAAGTATAAAAATCATTAATTTTAGCATGTTAAATTTAATAGGAAAACTCATTGGAATAGTAAGTTCAAGAAAGATTTACCATAGCATGATACTATACAGAATCATTGAGGCTACCTTAAAAGGTGATGAGGAAGCGGAGAAAGAAGAAAAATCAGTACCGAAGATGACCGACCGTTAAGTTCCACCTCGGTCTCTACCCTCCATATCGATGTCTGCCAACGATAAGGCATCTTGACCAGTATCGCTATCACTCTTCAAAATCTTCTGCATTTTTAAGAACTGCCATATAATAAAAGAGTCCGACCTTTTTCAATTGTTTTTCAAATCGAATTTCTAACTCACTTTCATTGACTAGTTGCTTCAATTTTATAATTTCATCTGAATTCTGGAGAAACACCAACAAACTGCCTTTGGATCTCATTCTTGAAACCGCATTCTCAAATACTAAATCCCAGTTTGTTTGATCTTCGATAATTTTATTAATTCCATTGCGGATACGAGTAATAGTAGCTCCTGTCAAGTTTGGATGAGACATAATCACTACATCAGCCTTATTAGGGAACTTTTCCTCTACAGTTTCTCTGTCTTGCCAATCCACCTTTTTAAATTGGAATCTTGTACCCTTAAATTGGGAGTTGCCTTGTGCATAATTTCTCAACCCCCAAAGTAGGTTTTTTTGAGTATCACTATATGCTATGTTGCTTGGCTGCAATTGGCGGATAGTGGCAAAATAGTGGGCTGCAGGCAAAGTTCCAGAGCCCACATCAATCACATTATATTTATCTTCTAGGTCGAGAAAAGCTTCCCTAATATCATTTCTAAAATTATCAATTCCTAGATGAACAAAAGCCTCTGGATAAAGAAAAAAATTCGGATAAAAATTTACAATGGGTGAAGTCTTTTCTACCGAATATGCTTTTCCCAAAAAACAATTAGTTACCAACAAAACCAATAATATACGAACAAACTGAATCTTCAAATTTCTCTCCTATAAGGGTTTGATTAAAGTAGCTCAAAGCTAATTATGTCACTTAAGATAAATTTCAGGTGATGCCTCGGCGTCCCTTTAGGGCTAGGCATGGGGGTATATTTAGCTTATAAGCTTTTTAGATTTCCATCCTCCAAACCTTCATCATTTTGGTCATCTTTTAGCAATCTTACCTCTGGTATTGGTGCTATATTTATACTATTATTTTTCCAATAAACTTCCAATTTAGTAGTGATAATATCGAACAAAATCTTATAATCTTCTGCTCCCTCAACATTCTGAACTTTACGTAAATTATCTAAGATCTTTTTTGCAGCCCTCGCCTTAAAAAATCTATCTAACTGTGAAATTTCGTGATTTACTCCAGTCAACATATCCAAGATATACTTGTTTTCGAACATAAAAGAAAGAAAAGTCACCTTTGATCTAACTGCTGCTCTCTCAATTTCTAATGGAAGTAGCTTCCCATCGACCACAGAATTCCAGAGTATAGCCCATGAGGTAGTATCGTTCCGATAGTCTCTTAGGTATTCTTTTGCTGCCTCGCGGGCTAATTTTTGAGCCTGAACAAGGTAAGGAGTTTCCGAGCTAATAAGCGATGCAGAAAAGGCTACTTCCAAACATTGAATGAAAAGATCGATATGCGTTAGGCTTACTTTTCGCAGTGGTTCTAGTCCCTGATCCTTACCATCAAGAAAATCGCGATAATTTTCTAGATTTTTATACCATTTTAATACGAAGACCCTCTCATCTTCGCTAGCTCGTGCTTTTCCTTCAATCTCCTTTTTTTCAGAACGTTTGGTTTCCTTAGTTTTCTTTTTTCCCAATAGTACTTCTCGCCACTTCTTTTTTTCTCGCACTGTTGGCTTCGAATCAAAAGCCTGGAAAAAAGTTTGTGCTCTATCAGCATTAATTAAGGCCAATTCCATCATTTCGAGTACTGCATGTAATGAGATGAACTGACCGATTGGGTTAGCATCTTGATTCATAAATTCCTCGACGATATGCGCATAAAGATCTTTCATGATCACATTATTTGAGGCTTCAATTTTTTCTAAATCTTCAGATTTCCCATACAAAGGAATCAGATGTGACAGTTTATTTTCGTAATCAAATTCATCATATTCCTCTTCAACAAAAGCTACTGCATCGCAAATAATTTCCGTATGATCACCTACTAAGGTATCAGCATCATTATCCTTAGAGGAAATGTAACGCAACAGCGAACTGGCATTCAGATTTTCAAAACTCAAAACTAGTAAGACTACACCGATCAAATTTCTCATCATTTATCTCCCGACCACTCAATATTCATTCGCGATTTACTATAATGCGGATCAATAGTTGAAAGCCTTGCTGCATAAGGATTTTGACTGTCTTTGCAATCAGCGTTTACTTGCCAGGTTCATTCCACGATTAAATAGTGTATATTTTTAGGGCTTTAATGTCTGAATAGCCTGGC
>JBGCDR010000130.1:0-7739 GCA_045105515.1 Oligoflexales bacterium | reverse complement strand
CTGGAGAGAGTTAGAGTACATAACGAACTGGGAGAATAGACCTAGCTTTATAGCTCCCTATAAGTCAGGTAAGCCTTAGCTTTCCTTGACATCTGTCTTGGTTTATATCCATAGCGTATACCCTCCTTACTTTTTAGCCATTACAACCCTATATTGACCCGATTAATCGTAATCCTCTTGACTGAAAGGGTTTTGCAGGTTAGATAAAGTATTCTTATATTAAGAATTGATACTTTTCAATCATTCAGGTCGCTATATGTTAAAAAGATTTAAGATCACACTTCTATTACCATTATTGTTTTTAGTTTTAACTACAGACGGAATAGCTCATAGTATTTACTCCACCCATAATCAAGAGGTTTTAGCAAGTGATCTAAATCTTTATGCTTCTGCCTCCTTTCCAGATATTTGGGAGGTAAGACAATCGGGTGAAAGAGGCTATTATTCTATTCACTCAAAGAATTCAGACCTATGCATAGATGTCCTTGAGGGATTACATGATGAGAACTTATCTTTAATCACCTATCAATGTCATGGTGGAGACAACCAAAAATGGCGGTTGATACCTAAGGGTGGTGCTTTCTATATTCAGAGCAAACACTCTGGGAAATACTTCGATACAAAGGAAAAATCAGGAGAGATCCATCTTGTTCAAACAGACTTCAAAGCCTCTTCTTCTCAATTATGGCAAATTGAGGGGTTTGAACCAAAGTGGGGTGAAGATCAATCCACCCAATTCTATCTTAAATATATCAATGAATTGCTGGCAGATGAACCATATGAGTTGGTTAAAAATCCACGTCTAGGAAATGGGTGCCAAGGTACTGTCTTTAAGCTGAAGAGTACTCAAGATGGCCAATATTATGTTGTTAAAGTTCCAAACATTGGTTCAAATTCAGAGATAGATGAACGTAAGCGAGTGTTTGAGAAAGAATACGAAGACTCAAAGAAGCTTTTATGGATCAACTATGAGTTGCATAAAGCTCTCTCCGACAACCTGGAAAGCGAGCTTCAATATGAGGTCGAAGCACAAAAAATCCCAATCCCCAATACCAACTGGGTTAGCAAGGGTAACAAATTTGGCTTAATCAAAGACTATATTCCAGGAAAGTCTCTCCACTATTACCTTACTGATAATTACCTAGCAGAAAATCCAGAAGTCAGTTCGAAAGAGGTTTTTGGTAACCTCTTTGAAGTTCTTATAAACTTATCTGATGCTGGGATTTACCTTGGCGATCTTAATTATGACAATCTCATTTATAGTAAAAAGCACAGGCGTTGGTACATTATTGACTTTTTGGGACTAACTCACCACAAGTCTTTTGAGTCCACCCTTTTTCAATATTTCAAGACAGGCTTACCTATTTTCCAATGGGATGAAAGCTTTTTCCCTAATATTGTTTTTCGTTCTAGGGTACATGATGAAATAGCTCGTGTTTTGCAGGCCCGCAACTACCAACCATATCTTGAAGCACAAAAGCTAGAGGTCACTCCCGCTAATATCAAGGCTGGACTTGATCCTAATTTTAAGAACGAACAAGGAGTTCCCAGGTTATTCACAGAAAAGTCTGAGGGTGCTATAGCAGTTCTCGTAAGAAATGGAGTCAACCTAAATGAATACATCAGGGATAGTGATAAAGAAATATGTGCTATCGAATACCGAAAAGATCATGAGGTTTCTACTGATGAAGAGATGATGAGTTTATATCAAGCTTATCATTCTTTTGAAGAAAGCATGATGAGAATAAAAGCTGGCAACCATGGTGGCTTTAAATTTGTATTTAATGAATGGATGCCAACCCATGGAACCAAATTGGTTATGGTGAAAAGTTTCGATAGTTTCAAGCCAG
The DNA here is from genome assembly GCA_045105515.1 of Oligoflexales bacterium. GTDB lineage: Bacteria > Bdellovibrionota_B > Oligoflexia > Oligoflexales > Bog-1112 > JABSRF01. The sequence continues at coordinate 5,889 of JBGCDR010000130.1, read as the reverse complement.
AAGATGTTAAATGTGAAGGTGCGTGTGTCCAATGGAGACAGGTAGCTCCATCACTTCCTCATGCTACAAATTGGGACTTCACTACGTATAACGGTAACGTGCATTTATTTGCTACAGACCAAAGCAATTCCATTTTTTACCTGGATCATAGTAAACGCAATCCAACTTGGGAAAGAGTCGAACAGTTTAATGAGCTATCTATCTCCAATTTCTATTTATTAGATCAAAGTCTAATTGTTAGGACTACAGATGGTCAGTGGTTAGGAAAATCATTAAATTTTGAAGATAGTATTGAGGATTGGTCAGCACAACCCTGGGACAATGTGTTTAACGCGAATGAGGTTCTTGGGGGTGGCGAATACAACTATGAGATCAGTAATATGATATACCCCATCAACAATATTAGATGGGTATTTGCTTTCAGAACTGACTCAACAGGAACTAAAAAGTTCGGCTATTTTGGCTATCATAGTGTCGCTAAAATATGGACAAATTGGCGGGAAATAGAAGGTGTTGAGGAACAAAGCCTAATATCATGGCCTATGGGCTTTCAAAGGCAACATAATTTTGAAGAGTTTTATTTCGTAGACGGTAACTCTAATATTTTTAAATCTGTTAAGCAAAGGAATCTGTTTAAGTTTGAAGGAATGGTACCTAAAACCAACTTAGATGACCTTGAGCTAAATTTTAAAAAGATCGGTACTGGTTACTTACATAATTGGTCTACCTTAGCTAAGGGTGATGGAAATAATTCAGACAAGATACTTGCTAATAACTTTTATAATGAACAGCTGGATTTTGATAGACTTCAGAAAATTCATTCCTCTTATGAGTCGCAGTGGACAAGGTTGTTAAGCCCAGATGTATTAACTGTTGGAAAGTTAGATGCTCATCCAATGAGTCTATACACTGTAGAACGCATATTTTCTATGGGTATGGACAACAAAAATTTCAAGAAAGCAGTCAAAAAAACCCTGGAGATCAAGCCAGAGCATAAAGGGAAGCATAAGAAACTATTGTTAGAGAGTCTTTCCATGTCTCTTGGTGAAAATCAAGAAGTACAGGGGGTTTCTTATGATTACCTTTCTAAACTGCTATCAAGTAAAGTTGAAGAATATGATTCTAAACAAACTCCAGAGGTAAAGGTTGCTAACTTTACCAAAGCATATAAACAGGAGATTAGTCTTGCTTTCAAGGTGGGACTAGCTATCTGTGTTCCTGCTTCAGCGCCTTGGGTTGCTGCTGGTACAAGTATAGCAGGAGATGTTTTTGATGCCACTATCTCTGGAGATTGGCCACTAAAGGCAGAAAACGTAGCAAAGAATGCATGTGTGGCTGCATGCACCAACGCTCTTGGATCTGGCTTAGGGGGAGAGGGAAAACCGTTTGAAGTTTTGAAAAATGATTCAGCCTGGGCAGCTGCTGGAAAAAACTTCACTAAAGAGATGATTCTTAACACAACTAAGTCAATTGGTACGACTGGAAAGCCTCCATCCCTTAAGGAACTAGTAGTAGATTCCGGCTTAGGTGCCATTCTTCCTGATTTAGGGTCTGATGGGGATACTACATTTGAAGCAGCTTATAAAGCGGGGTTAAACAAATTTAAGTTCGATTTAGCTAGGGAGATCCTGCTTAACGGTAAAGTAGATCGAGATGCAATAGACCAAATTTTAGCGAATAGTCTAGCAACCATAGTTGGTGCCTACGCAGGTAAGTCTATCATAGGCCAAGATGAGATTAATATTGAAGACAATACAGATCAATCTGAGAACCTTGAAAACATACTTGATGGGCAGCAGGAGCCAAATAACGAAGATCCAAACCAACCTGCGGGTGAGCCAGAAGCCACAGACCAATCGGATGACGTACCTCCAAACGATGGACAAGCTGACCGTGAAAATGAGCAAGATAATGATCAAGTAGATAATGCTCCAAATACTCAGGAGAATATCCTTGATGATGATAATGCAAGTAACAGGGGAGATTTTGATAACATACAAGATCAACCTGATAACCCCATAGACCAAGAGCAACCTACGGATCAAAATAATAGTGAAGCACCTTTACAACGCCAGACTGAGCTTGACGATAATCAATCAGCCCATGAGGAATCCAGAGATTTAGACCGTGAGAGTCCCCCAGAATCTGGTCAAACAGGGAGCAGTGCCAGCAGAGGTCTGTGGGAAAGAATGTCTGATGCTTATTGGTACGTGCAGAACCAAGTGGGTGACTACTGTTTTACAGAAAATACCTTGGTAGCATCGCAATCAGGGGCGAAAGCAATTCAAGATGTTAAGGCAGGTGACTACGTTTGGAGTTGTGACTTTTCTAATGGGTTCGAAGATTGTAAGTTCCGTAAAGTAACAAAAACCTTTGTCCGAAAAGTTTCAGAAGTTTGGAATCTACACACCCAAGATGGAAAGGTGAAAGTTACACCTAACCACCCTCTTTATGTATTTGGCTTAGGGTATATATCTCTTGAGGAAATTTACAATGATCTTCATCTAAAAGGGTATAACTTTAAACTTCGTACTTTAAGCGGTGCTGGCTCCGAATTGATTCACTTATCCAAAGATAGGGGTGCCTTCTGGGTCTACAATATCGAGGTTGAGGATGCCCATAGTTACTTTGTATCGCAGGTAGCAAACCCTGAATACAGTGATGAAGATCTTTTACCAGCTAATCCGCAGCAGTGGCTTCTTAGTCATAATTGTGATGGCCCCGCAGATTACCAAAATCTTGAAGAACTAGAACCCATAACAGAAGGGTTGTCGACCGCGTTTAGTACAGCAGCCAAAGGTCTCCTCGATCCAGCAGGCTTAGCTTCGGCTGTCGTGGATTATACCTTAGATGACGGTGTTGCCAAGGATACCACAATGGCGATGATCCAGACGGTTGATGGTGTCTACACCATAGTTGGTGGAGTTGCAGTTGCTAAGTTCACATACAAAGCAGGCAAGTGGACAGCTTCAAAGTTAGCCAGACATATTCCAACCGAGAAGATTCTTCAAGATGTAGGCGAACAAGGAGCAAAGCTAATCGCTGAGTTTCAAAAGACCCCTACTGGAAAAGTGTTAATACCTAAAACACGCCTTAATGCTGTTGAAGATGTGGGTAAGTTAAGAGGGAACCCTAGCTCTAAGATCACACCACGAGACAATCGTCCTTACGATCCAAATAGAATGAGATCTGATTTGGAGCATACTCACGGCTCCGGAAAAGTGAGTTCTACTACGAACCCTAAAAACCCACGTCAACGTGTTAAATCTGATTTAGATAAGGGTATAGAAGTTATTAATGGATCTAATGGTTCTAAAGCTGTTAAGGTAAATTATAGAGATCCAATCACAGGTGAGCAAGTAGCAAATATTCCTTATAATGAGAGGGGCCTACCAGTTTTTGATGACATTGCTAAATACACTACTACAATCGATAAAAGTAAATCTTATCAATCGCAAATGAGGCAAGCTACTCGGGACCTACGAGATGGAATCAAAAGTGGTAATATAGATCCTTCGAAATTCACCGAAGCCCAAATTCAGGATATTATGAAAGGCAAGGCTCAAATAGAAGATTTGACTTGGCATCATAACGCGATTAGCAATAATTTTCAGTTAGTACCGTTTAGTGTTCATGATGCAGTAAAGCATATTGGTGAAGCAGCACTTAAGAAGGGAAAGTAGCATGAAGAAAGTCAAAGTATATAGGGATTTTGGGAAGATAGACCGACAAAGTATCATAACTTTTGCAAGAACTATGGGAGTGACGTTCCCTGAAGATTATATTACTTTACTCTCAGAACATGATGCTCTAAGGCCAGAAAAATGTGATTTTTGGTTTACTTATGAAGATAAAGTTGACAGTAGAGATATCGCTTTTTTAGGATTTAGTTCATGCATAAATGAAGCAAATCAGATAGCTAGATTTCAACAAGATGAATATGGGTGGGAAAAAGTAATTGTATTTGGTAGAGCTGCTAATGGTGACTATATATGCTTCGATTATAGAAGTCATCCTGATTCTAAAAATCCTCCAGTTGTTTTGATGTTTCATGACGATTATGATAATAAAGACCGAATGATTACTGTGAATGTAGCACCCAACTTTCAAAGCTTTATCGATAATCTCGTGGAAGCTGAAGAATAAAAGGTATGAATATTTAACCATATCCTTTACCTAGTAAGTTAGTCTTCGTTCAGGAGGATCTTACTTGTTTACAAAACCACTACAGACGAAGTTTTTAATATAGATCTAGAGGGAGAAGATCAGGATTTAATTAACGATTTCTTAAAACCTGAGTGGTACTCTTTTGAGAGCTTTGTCAGAAGCTATTTTTTATGAATAATCAAATAGATCTCGACAAGTAATACTTGCTTTTTCAATGTATCAAAAAGAAACGAATGTATTTTAGTACTTTATTTGATATATTGGTATGTTGTTGTTGAAAGTTGGTTTGTCAGTCGTCTCTCTATTTACCACTGACAATCTTTAGGAATCTAGTTGGATAAGTAGACACTAAAATATAATTGCCTCCTTGTCAAGCATTCCCTTCTTTAAAAATTCTTTCCCCTCTATTTTTTCAGGAGTAATATCTTGGATCTATTTTCCTATGTTCAAAGTAAGGCTAAAGTTGAAAAAGAAGGTTCAGATTTTTATAAAGTAGAGCCTGCACCGTGCTGTGAGCATCGTCAATGTGCAAAGTTAAAAGACTTAGGGTCGAATAATTGGCTCTACAAATGCTTTTCATGTGGGTTTAGTGCAAAGCAAGCAGCTACCCTTGAATCTAAGATAAATAACATCACCTACAATGAAGCAGTTTCAAAATTAAAAGGTCACAATGTAATAAAATTAACAGATCCAATTGCTGTATTAGTAGAAAAGAATCACAAAACACTTTTTAATAACCCTACCTACTTGAATTGGCTGGTGAGCGGACGGAAGTTAGATCCAACGGTGCTAAAAAAATTTAAAGTGGGGTGCTTTAAAAACAAGTCGGGTAAAGTCCTCTATACCTTCCCCTACTACAAGGATCATCAAATCCTAAATATTAAGACTAGGTCAAGTGATAAAAGCATAGTTTATCAGAAGAAAAATGCTGGGTTCTATATTTACAACTACAATGTAATTGCTAACACGGATTCCCTTCTTATTGTTGAGGGTGAAATGGATCTATTAGCAGGCTATTCCTACAAATTAGAGTTACCAATTATTAGCTTCGGCCTCGGTGCTAACAACATAAAACAGGAATGGATCGATGAATTAAGCCATATTAAATCAATCTATCTAATGTATGACATGGATGATGCAGGCAAACAGGGTAGAGTAGAGCTAGCTAAAAAGTTAGGAACTCATCGCTGCAAGATTATTCAACTCCCACATAAGGACCTCAATGCCTGCTTAATGAATGGAGTCTCTTATGACGTAATTATTCACTGCATCCAAAAATCTCTGTTGCTAGACCAGCTTCTTATCATTGAAGAAATCGACAGAGTTCAAGGAGAAGACACCGTAGTTGGAGGTAAGCTTGAAGGAATTTTAAACTTGATAGCACAACGCCCCGCTACTGAAAGTGAGGATTATTTAGGAAAAATACGGGAAAATATTCCAAGTATTACATACCGTCAGCATTTGGATTTTAGGCGCAGAATAGATCAGCTAAGAAATCTAGCTCCCCTAACAAAAGAAGATAATAAGAAAGGCAATTCGAATGTTATGACAAATGAAGATAAATCAGAAGCTCTAAATCTCCTAAAAAACAAGAAATTATTAGAAACTATTTCAACCTATTTTGAGGAATTGGGGCTGGTAGGGGAAAGGGAAAATACAATGATATGTTTCCTCTCAGCAGTTAGCCGACTCATGGATGATACCCCAATACATTGTCTTGTG
>JBGCDR010000129.1:0-13892 GCA_045105515.1 Oligoflexales bacterium | reverse complement strand
AAAGATCGGCATTGTGTTGGCGGTAAATATAGACACCGACACCGCCGTGATTTTTTTTACATAATTAAAATCATCGGAAACTCTGTCATAAATCAATTTTAGAGGATCTTTCTACAGATTAGGTCCTAGATGCCAGTATTATATCCTTATTGGTTATCATGGAAATACCAGTCTCTGAAATATCAATTGTATTAAAGTTAATCGGATCATTTGATCCAAAAAGTTTTACTGAACACTTCAAATTCACTTTATATCTAACAGCTCGACGAATAAATAATCTTTTTTTAGCTAAGTTTCCTGCCATGAGCCCTCCTAGCTATCTTGGCTTAAAAGCTTCCTTTCTTCTCCCCTTGTATATAATCGGAGCAAAAAAGATGCAGGTAAACCCAAGGAAATAGATTGGCAAATTTAGATTGTTATGACATTTATTAAATCTAATAAGGGTAATTAACATAGGCCCCTAAAGCTATGTGGACAAGAAACTATTCTGGAAGAAATGTAATTATGGGCTTATAAGTCAGCATAAAAATCAAACCAGTGGACCAGAGCAAAATTCTTCATCTCCAACAACAGATTGGTTTATCCCTACAGCCTTATAAGCTGTCAAAATTGAATCATTAATGTTCTTGCCGTTAGCATCAACAATTCTCCCCCTTCCATTTGCGTTTATTCCAGTGCCCCCAGCAATTAAAGAAACAGTTTCGTTTACATTGTGGCCTGTTCTTGACTGATCACCCAGTTCTGTAGCCATGTAAATAACTGTTTTATCGAGAAGAGTAGATCCATCAGCAAAGGTATTAGATTCAAGCCCCGAAAAAAGCTTCGCATACTGGGTCATAGTAAACTTAATGCTTTCATTAAAGGCTGGGACATTTTTATCATGGGCAGCCTCATGACCAGATATCGAAGCTCCTGGCATAGTATAATATTGAGCAAGTTCACCGAAAGATATGGATCCAAACCTCACAATATCACACTTTATCGCATATACAAGCATTTCCATTTGCACAGCAAATGCCTCAACCCACATTTTGCGATCTACAGGACTACCCAAATTTTGAGCATTTACTTGCAAGGGTTGACATGCTTGATTTGCTTCCGCTGCAACATTCTTAACCTTTAATTCCAAATCTCTTAGCGACTCTAAATGATTCTCAAGCAAATTTTTACCACGGGAGCTAAGGCCGTATCTTTCAGATGTTAATTCCTTGTATTGATTAACAACCGTATCTAGTATCGAAAGTTTACGATCGAAATATTTCTGTTTGTCCTCTGGTGCAGCAAACTCAGCTCCTACAATTCTGTTAAAAATATCCTGAGGATTTTGAATACTGCTAATTGGGGTCGTTGGATTCTTCCAAGATCTCACGAAGGTATGCTTACCATGAATACCGGTATGATGCCTACTTTCCGTGCCTAAAGTCACTGCAAGGTGTTTTAGAGGGCCATTTCCTGATAGTTGCTCTCCTATTTGTACATCAATGGTCGCAGATCCACATGTTTCCTTCTCATTTGAAGTTATTTTTTTCCCCGTGAAAGCTGTCGCAGCTCCAGGTCCATGACCATCAGAGAGGTTTGTTTGCATGGCAGCTCCATTATTTAAGTTGATAATGGGTGTCATTTTTCCGCTAAAGCTTGCAAATGCGGAAAGATTATCTTGAAAATTCCAGGTATTATTAGGAGCACCATTAGGAAAGAAAGCTGTAAAAAACCTCATTGGCTCTGCTGGTATTCCATCTTGCGCTTCCAGCCTTCCATTCCAGAGCATAAAATTACTTAACGGAAGAAATAGCAAGCTCTGTCCACTCAACTTTAAAAATGTCCTTTTGGAAATATCTTTTTTAAAACTCACGTTATATACTCCTTATTATGACCCAGCAACTTTTCTAAATACTTCACTATTTACAATTGCTTTAAGAAGGTCAATGTAGCTCTTATTTGTCTGCAAATATTTATTGTACACATTGTTAAATGGTTTAGATTCATATTCAATTTCAAATCCTAACGCATGCTCCATACTCCTCTTTACAAGGCATTTCCTAACTTTTTCACTTTCAATGACTTTTTTATTAAAATCTTTAAAATCCTTGAACGGCACTTCATTTTCATCAAAAAACTTGTAGACACCTGATGCATCAACCGTTGTATTATATTCATCTATATTTCTGAACCTTCCTGACTTATCGAAATTTTCAAAAGCAAAACCTACTCTATCCATATGAATATGACATCCCGCACAAGGCTCTTTTTTGCTATGCGCCTCATACCTTTCTTTTTTTGTGGTATATTCTACTTTTTCTTCTAGGGGTGTAATTCCTAACTGTGGATTTGGAATTTTTACACAAAAGAAAACCTTAGATACATAATGCCCTCTAGCAACTGGATCAGTGCTGTTTAAAAGACTTGTTAAGGTTAAGAAACTTGCTTGACTTAAATATCCCGATCTAGTTTTTTCTTTGGTTATTTGATTGTCATCAATATCGAGTAAGTAAATATTTTCTAACTCTGGGTCAGAAACTTGTGCATTATCTTTAAAAATATCCATAAAATCTTTGTCTGGATTAAAAGCTATATTCTCAAAAAAATCTAGGGTTTCCTTCTCCATACTTCCTAAAAGACTTTCAGTAATGTGCTCATACCCAGGAGAAGATTCAATTGTCTCCAATCTGTCGAGATACAACCACTCCCTTACAAATATACGAAAACCCTTCCGCGCCTTAGGTGAATTTAAAGTAGTGTCAACATGGGATGAATAATTTTCAACGAAATTTCCATGGCCTGCCGAATTTAACAAGGTCTCGTCAGGTAGAGATTTCCAAGCTAGTAAAGACAAACGCGTAGCAAGATCATATTCATCACGATGCACAGAGTGATTACCTTCTATCTTCGGAGGGAAAATATAAAGAAAATTTGGCATTTGCATTAGTATTTCTAATTTTTGCTTTAATACATCGGACACATTTCCAGACTGCAAGCGAGATTTCTCTACATTTTTCAACATCGCTTCGGAATATGGATCAGATTTACCCCGCAACAAAAGAAATTTATATTGATCAAATTGCGTCTTCGCACATGAGAAATCTTTTCCATTTAAACAGGATTCAGGAAGAGTACCGGCAAGATTTTGCACAACGCGTTCACTCAGGATGTTAGCAGTAGCGGAAAACCATTCAATCTGACTTGGACCGGCAGAAAAAGCATCTGCACTGTTTTGAAATCCAAAAACAGAGCCTTCTAATGGAAAACTTGAAAGTTCAGAACTGATATCAATATCAAATATGTTTTGTATCGTATTAACATACTCTGTTGCTGTTAAGCGACGTACTTCTCTGGTGCCAATAGGAACTTCGGTATGCAGGTCATTGGACTCTGTTTTTTTTTCATCTTTATCAAGCGGTTGACCGATTTCAGTAGACCGGACTGAGTCTGAATTCCCTCCCTTTTTACCATTAATGCTAAAAGTTTTTCCAGATTTCTTATTACAGCTAAAACTGAATCCGATCAAAAGAATATGAATCAAAAAGATGTTTTTTTTGTTACTCATTATTTAATCTCTTTTATTTAAATATTTTATCTTCTTTTCTATTTATAACTCGATTAGACGAACACTGGCATAAAGAGCTTGACCTACAAAAGTGGGTGCCTGAAATAACCTTATCACTATATCTACGTCAGCAGCACCAGTTGTGAAGGTACCTGTAGGAGAACCGTCAGGAAAGTCCGTCCAAGCTTGAGAGCTTGAAATGGTGAATTGAGCAAAATCATCGAAAACATCATTCGTATCGACAACCAAAGGACCCGAACCTGCGGCTAAGTTTACTCCACTCATTCTAACGCTAAGCATATAAGAAGTGTTAGCTTTTAAGGTGATAGTCTGAGATAAAGAAACCCGATCATTTTCATTATTGACAGTTACTTGGAGATATTTATTTCCATTATCATCGATCACTTCAAAGGTATTTTCATTGTTTGTTACTAACCAAGAATTAACTCCGTTGTCAAAATTTCCGTTCTGAATAAGATTATTATCTACTAGATCAGGTTCAACTGAAAAATCTATACTAAGTTCACTGTCATCTATTCCATCAATTTGAACTTTTATATTTAAGATATCATTTAGGTTTTGACCAGCAATACTCTTATTTAAAGTTATTGTTTCGTTTTTTTCACCAGAAAGTAAAAAGTACTCACTTCCCTCAATCAGTTTGAAAGAATAGTTTTCCATATCAGTATTGAAAGATAAGGTACCAAGAACTTGTCCTGGATTCATATTTTGGAGAATCAAATCAACCTTGTCATCCAATGATATTTCTAAATTGCCATAGTCAAGATTTAAAGCCGGTGAAGCGTTCCATATTCCGGTTTCTTCTTCCTCAGTTTTTAAAATTCTTACGCAAACATGGAGTGCACTAGATTCTAGCAACACTACTTCTCGGCTATTATTAGTTGAAAAGATTGATTCGGTGCAAGAATTGGAACAATAACTATCCGAACAAATCTTCGACTCGTAGCTTAAGCTGTCTAGTAAATCTGCATCAGATTCCCAATTCACCGTATAAGTAGGAAGTCTACTAAGTAATTCTTCAGTAGGATCGGTGAATTTGACTGTTAAGTCTAAACTAGATTTCTCACCATCACCATCACCTTCATTTTCAGGTGATTCATTGTTATCACTTTCCTTACCTTCATCACCAATATCAGTGTTAGTCTCCAAATCTTGTGAAGGTTTTTCTTGGCTGGCTGAGTTACTATAAACTGATTTAGGTTTCGACGGGCTATCACAAGCAAAAACAAAAAAATAAATTATCAAAAGAAGGTGACAATTTTTCATTTAATACCCCAGAAACTATTTATTCATAAAAGTATCCCTGTTTTCCAGAACAGGGTATCCTATTTCAAGTGCTTTCTCCTAAGTCATTTCGACTTGGTATCTGTATTTCCTGACAGCTCTTGTCGGTACATTACTAATTTTTAATAAGTAAATATTATAACTATCAATTTTTAAAAGTAAGTTATTGATTCTAGTTTAACGAAGAACAAAGAATTGTTAGTCATTATGATAAATTCTTGATGTTATGATGCTCTATTGTTTGGTTTAGTCTTCATGTAATATTTTATAATAACAAACAAATTTTGATTCTTTTTTGTGGGGGAGGTGCTTTTTTTATCTGGCGCTTCTAGATAGATATTGCTCCTCTTTGCAGATAAGCAAGCTAAATTCAAATAGACAGCCAAAAAATACAAGTAGATATTCACTATATATTTAGAGTCTTATACCTCTGATTTATGATTTTCCAAGAATATCCGAAAAGTAATATAGTCGCGAGCTGTTACTAAAATTTACTATTTTAAATGATCTTGTAAAACCATAGAGGGAAGACGAGATCATTTTTTTTTGAGTTAGATTTATCATTGCCTTTACCCAAATAATTACCACGCGGTTTGATTAAAAAAAGTGATCTTCAGAATATTCATGGCCTCTGACTTGAATTAGCATTAGAATAGTATTAGGGCATATTCTATTTTTCTAGCCATAGCTTAGCTTATGAATTTCCCGTAAGCTTTTTTACTTCGATTTTGCTAACGAGGTCGCGTAATGTCTAATGAAAAGGATAGTTATAAAATTCTTGTTATCGATGACGACCAAGCGTTATTAGAATCTATATCGCTTGGTTTACTACATTTATCCGATCTCGACTTGGTTACTGTAACCGCAACTGATGGGGTTGAGGGTTTAGAATTATGTGAAAAATTTGATTTTGATGCAGTGATAACCGACTATTTCATGCCTAATATGGATGGAATGGAGTTTATAAAGCAATTTAGAAATAAATTTAAAACCAAAATTGTTCCCGTTATATTTACTTCAGGATTTTTTTCTGAGCTAGAATTAAACCCCAACAAGCACTTATTTAATGATGTTATATTTATAGACAAGCCCTTTGAGATTTCCAAAATAAATTCTTTCCTTAAGCTCTACTTGAAAAGCGAGAAACTGGATTTGGAAAAATAATATTGTTGCATTTGTACAGTTTGGCGGTAATTTTTACAAAGACCTTTCGCTCAAATTTTATTTTGCACTTCAGCTTGCCTTTCCACATAATTAGTTTATACTCACTGCTCTTTCATTAATCACCTAGGTTCTAAGTTCATGAAAAATTTGATTATTTGTTTACAATTAATGTTTGCCACATCTATATCCATGGCTGCCCAAGAAAATACAAGAAACCATATTGATAGAAACAGTGTATTTTTAACTCTATCACTGGAAACACCAGAAATAATATCTGATTTTATAAATTGTTTGGGAGAAAATAACTACAATGAAAGTGACATTCCATACAAGCAAAAGGATATATTGATTGGTGGGGGAAACTTCGCTCACCCTGGCAATAGATTACTTTATCAGTTAGCTTCACATCATCTTCGTCTATTCTACTCACTTCCTATACAGGATAATAGCATCGTTACTAAAGGTATTTTCACGTTCCTAGACACTTACAATATAAGATTTCTAAGATATGATTCAGCAGTTGAAGCATGGATTCAGGTACCAGACGTTGAGGCTGAAAAAACGGTTAAACACTACTTCATCAAGGTATTTTTAGATATGTTTAATCAGTCGGGGCTACTTGCCACCTAAGAGTGAATGTAGATTAAAAAATAAGAGTCAAAGCCAACTTTGCACTTATCCCTACCTAGTCAAGCTTATTAATCTCATTAGTTTCGATTGAATTATTATTAGAGCCTATACTTGCTTGCTAGGCCGATAAATTGGTAACTAGAATGTGTTTTCGAACTAATTGAAATTGTAAAAGTACAAATCTTAAAGCAGTTCACTCACTGGCCACATTTTTTACTCTTTTGTTTGCTTTTCGATCCAGAGGAAGTAGATTTAAGAAACAGACATTTTGACAAATAATAGCTGCGAAGAAAAAGTGCCGGCAGAATGGTTAACAATTTGTAATAAATATGGGAATCTAAAAATTACCCCAATTTTTAGTATCTTTCAAATAAGCTTGGGAGTTTATCTACAAGAGGAGTCATTATAGTGAATGAACACATCGACTTATATTGCGAGAGAATGAGCCAAGATCTTTTAGCTGAACCTCTAAACCTAGTTTCTAATTTCAGCTTTATATTTGCTGCAATAGTTCATATTCGACAATATTTAGATCCAAATATGGGAAACAAACGCCCCCATAAGTATTTATACTTATATCTCATAATTCTGGTATTTACAATTGGGGTTGGCTCTAGCCTATTCCATTCCTTTGCAACACGTTGGGCGATGCTTGCTGATGTGATTCCAATCGGCGTGTACTTGGTCAGTTATTTGCCAATATATATGATGGTTTGTGGAGATTTTAAACCTCAACATACAGTAATGCTAATATCATACTTCGCGATCGTAACTCTAATTGGTGCGCAGGTACCTTCAACACTTGCAAATGGTTCTCAGAATTACTTTGGCGCTCTAATCACTTTAGCTAGCTTAGGTGTGTTAAGTAAAATCCGTGAACATACAGGATATTTCTTTTTGCTAAAGGCATCTGGTATTTTATGTTTTTCCCTTTTTTTTCGCGCAATAGATGAATTCATTTGTCCAATTTTACCTATGGGAACTCATTTCTTATGGCATTTATGTAATGGTTTAGTTCTCTATCAAAGTCTACACTTTGTTAGAATACAGATTATGAACTAGAGCTCTTGCATAACTCCACCTTTAATTCGTACTCTTTAGTAATTATCGGCACAATGATCAAGTGTTCCAACTAGATCTACATATTATTGTTTTTATTTTTTATATCGATACTACGTGGTCAAATTTCTACGGTTGAATTATTATTTATAAGATATAAAGGCACTCCAATTCCCTAGCTTTCATCGGTTTACACTTTCAAATCAAGTAGGAACTAGTTTCGATTATATTAGTTTTTTCTCATGCTTAGTGCTCCTTTTTGCCTGGCTGATCATATTTAGAACTATGCTATGATGAAATATAACTATCAAACTATCTGGTGAGGCAAATATGAAGATTCTATTTATAGCCTTTATATTAATGACCTATAGCTCACTATCGCTTGCTCAGAAAATCAAGATCAATGGCTCTAGTACAGTTAATCCAGTAGTATCTGAAGCAGCAGAACATTTTAGAGAAAAAGGTTGGAAAATCTATGTCGATACCCAAGGTGGGAGTAGTGGAGGTATATCATATTTGGCTGAAGGCCTATGTGATATAGGGATGAGCTCCAGACCTGTAAGTGAAAACGATAAAAAAAAGTTTCCTAAAGCAAGCTTTGTTTCACACTCAATAGGCTATGATGGAGTGGCTCTAGTGGTCTCTAGAAGCTTGTATAATAAAGGGGTTAAATCACTGACCAAAGAACAGATAAAACTGATTTATGAAGGCAAAATAAAAAATTGGAACAAAGTTGGAGGTCCAAAGCAAAAAATTGTTTTCTTCAACAAAGAGCCTGGGCGTGGAACATGGGAAGTATTTGCTAAATATGTTTATGGAAAAGCAAAATATGCGCCTAAGGTATTTCACCCTGAAGTTGGAGCCAACCAAGAAGCTAGAAGCAAAGTAGCAAGCAATCCAGGTGGTATTACCCAGCTATCAGCATCCTGGGCATGGAATAACGATAAAGTAATGGCAATTAGTCTCAGCGTTGGAGAAATATCAGTAGGAGCTAGCAGAGAAAATATCGAATCAGGGAAATACCCGATGCGTCGACCACTCTTGTTAATTACTAATGGTAAAGCTACCAACCAAAGCAATGAATTCATCAAATACCTTCTTTCTCCTCAAGGACAAAAACTTGTGAAGAAGCATGGATATCTATCTTTAGATTCAAGTGAACAATCATAAGCAAAAAAGAGTTTGGGATATGTTTCGATATTTTCCGATTGTTTTTTCTGGATTTTCATTTTTGTTTCTGCTTTCTATGATTGGCTTTATTGCAAAAGATGGCCTTCCTGGAATATTAGAAGGTAGAGTTTTTAGTAGCTATTTCTGGGATTTTCGTAGTGGAAGTTTCAATATCTTCTCTATGGCAATTGGCACTTTTATGGTTTCATTTGGTGGAGCTTTACTCGCATCACCTATTGCACTCGGAGCAGCTATTTACACTTCTGAGTACTTAAGCGGTTCAAGGCGGGCACTCATCAAAATCATGATTGAGCTATTGGCTGGAGTACCTTCTGTAGTTTATGGCCTTTTAGGGATAGCTTTCATATTACCGAACATTACTCCTCTCATTATTGCAGCTGGTGGAGACTCAGGAGACTCATTGCTTGCTGGTGTTTTAGTATTAGCAATTATGATTCTTCCCACCGTTATGACCTTTGCCGATGATGCTTTAAGATGTGTGCCCAAAGAAATGCGTGAAGAGGCACTAGGTTTAGGATTGAGTCGCCTACAGGTTATTTTTTTTGTGGTTCTTGTCAAAGCTAGAAAGGGACTAATAGGAGCGAATATGCTCGGTTTAGGACGGGCAATTGGAGAAACAATTGCTATCTATCTTGTCATTGGACGTTCAGACATGCCTTTTTCACCTGAATCTTTTTCACTCCAAGCATTTATTGGTAGCGGACAAACCTTTACAACCAAATTAGGTGGGGCCGAACTTGCAATAGCATATGGCGATGACATGCACTGGCAGTCATTGATGAGTATAGCTTTGTGTTTATGGTTTTGTGTAGCTTCTCTGTCATATCTTAGTGAGAAGATTATAGGTAAGACTCAATGAAATTTAAACATTTTTCCAACTCACTGCTAAGAAGTAAATCATGTGAAAATGCAGCAAGATTTGTATTTTCATTATGTAGCAGCTTCGGTGCATTCGTTCTTGGATTCATCCTCTTCGTAGCCTTAAAAAAAGGTTGGGATCGACTTGATTTTAGTTTTCTTATCTCTGCGGCTAAGTCTGGAGGCTTAGAAGGGGGTATTGTTTATCAAATTCTAGGAACTCTAGTACTAATATCTACTGCAGCATTGATTACCACCCCTTTTGCTGTCGCAATCTCTATTCTTGAACGTACCAGCAGCTTTCCAAGCTTAAAAGTTTGGATTCGCTCTGCCTTACATTTATTGAACGCAACTCCTTCCATTCTTTTTGGGATTGTGGGATTTATATTTTTCGTTAAATTTTGTGAATGGGATAAGTCTTGGTTGGGAGGTGGTGTTATTTTAGCTATAATGATTTTACCTACTGTGACTTTGTCCCTGATAAACCGAATCGAGACTATTCCCCATGGATATTTAGAAACCGCAAAATCCTTAGGTTTAACAGATGATGACCTAATCAAGAGTATACTAATTCCTTACGGTTACGGAGGCCTACTTACAGGTTTGTTCATGGGTTTAGCAAGAGCTGCTGGTGAGACAGCTCCCATTATGTTCACGGCAGTAGTATTTTCTGGAGCAACCTTCCCAACTGGAGTAAAAGATAATCCTGTATTAGCTTTGCCTTATCATATTTTCAATATGGCTCAAGATTTTCTTGGCGATGGTGCCATATCTGGAGCTTGGGCAACAGCTTTTGTTTTAATCTGCTTTGTGCTTTTAGTCAGTTTATGCCTTGCACCGTTTAGAAGCAGAAGTCATGAAGAAGCACGACAAAAATAGGAGTAAGGTGTGGAACCATTGCTGACAGTCTCGGACTTGACTATAAAAAATCAAAATAGTGTCATTTTGAAGGACGCAGAATTTTCTATCTATAAGAATTCTATTACTTCTGTTGTAGGACCAAGCGGAGCAGGTAAAACAACCTTATTAAGATCTATCAATAGGTTACTAGACGAATGTGATGGTTATGATATTAAAGGTAATATTTTTTTAGAGAATGAAAGTTTATATTCTCCTAATAGCAATAAATACGAAATCAGAAGAAGAATTGGTCTTGTGTTTCAAAAGCCTACTATATTCCCTACTAGTATTTTTAAAAATGTCATATTTGGTATCAGACATGTAGAACCTCGGAAATCAAAGGACTACTATCCCCTGGTGGAACAATGTCTTAAAGACGCCTTCCTATGGGAAGAGGTCAAAAATAGACTACATGAACATGCCCTTCATTTATCCATTGGGCAGCAACAACGCTTAGCAATTTCTCGTAGTCTTGCTGTTGGACCCAAGATCCTGATGATGGACGAACCGACTTCTTCTTTAGATCCTGGTGCTACCAAAGAAATTGAATCCCTTATCAAAAGACTAGCTGAAGAAAAAGCCATTTTAATTGTCACCCATGACATCGATCAAGCCATTAAGATTAGTGATCAAATAATAGCTTTAACTCCAAATCATGATGGCGCAAAAACTGTTGTCTTTTCAGAGACTAAGGATTTTCAGCAGGTTTCACAGGTTTTTTGCTAAACTTTTCTAGATGCCCCAGAGCAATATAAATCAGCTTAGGTTTCAAATAGCAGGTTAATAAAGGACTAATAAATGAAACGAATTTTCAATACCTTACTTGGATCATTTATATGTTCTTCTGCTTTTAATTTTTGTATAGAATTTTCAAATGCACAAACTCACCATTTAGAAGGTCTATCTATCAATGTGTGTGGAGATGGAGCTGAATGGCCACCTTATATTTACTGAGAAAGAAATAAAAAAGGTAAAAAAACTGATAAGATTGTTGGCTATACTGTAGATCTATTGTCAAAAATCTTGAATGAAGCAAATATTAAAACTAAATTTTTCCTTCCACCATGGAAACGATGCTTGCAAAAGTCGGTTGACAATAGCCAATACACCATAGCACTTGATGCTTCTTATTCGCAAGAAAGAGAAGAAAAATACTTACTAACCAGAGACTACTATCATATTACCCCAAAAATATTTTACTTGAAAAAAAATTTCCCAAATGGTCTTCCTAAATTTAAATCCGCATCTAACATATTTAACCTAGGGACAATATGCGGCTTATTCGGGTATAACTATGAAGGATTTTCAAAGGGCATAGATAATGAAAAAATCAATATGGATGCTAAAAACTTTGAATCACTAACGCAGATGGTTGCTAGTAATCGCTGTACAGCATTTATTGCAAGATATGAAATTATAGCTGGTTTTAAGAATCTAGGTGAGGACTACTTCTTAAATGGCTCCATCACAACAGAAGAAATTCCAAACGCAAATTTAGATCATTTTTATATGATGATCTCGAAAAAATTTAAATATGCCTTTGAGCTCAAAGGCATCATTGATGCAGGAATTTCAAAATTAGAAAGGCAACAAGAGCTTGAAAAATTGCTTGGGAAGTATATGAACTAAGAAGTTTAAAGAAAACTGAATTTTTTCAAGCCATCTTTATGCCAGTAGACTGAACATTCTATTAAAACTTCGCCGCTACTTAAGTCAATAATTTGGAATGTTAAAGCTCCACTTCTTCTACTATCTTCCGGACCTAAATCATTGTCTTTAACCCATTTCGGTGTTGCTGGCTGGATACCGTTTTCGGATAAGCTATCAAGATCAAAAACTATACTTAGTTTTCCGATGTCCGATTTTGTATATTCTTTTTTAGGGTCTGGCAAATTATTATATCCATAAGCAGTATCACCTATATATAAGAAACCACCTTGGTTAAATTTTGCGTTCACCAATTTTATACCAAATTTTATATTTTCCGAGATTAAATCATCGATCTTTACTTCATCAGCTTTATCACTTCCATTGCTTGGGCCAAAAAAGTTTACCCCATTTGTTGAATATTTATCATCATATTCATGTACGTGCTCTTTTAGTTTAAAACTGTCATGGCCATTCTTGCCCTTTTTCCCTTTTTTATCCATATCATCGCGGTAGAAGGTATCTACATCAAAATGTCCTCCTTTGATACCATCTTCGACGACCACTATTTCGGGTGGATCTTGTTCAGGAGAGCAGTTGCTACATTCATCTGTACAATCTTTACAGGCACCATTGTTGTCACAAGGCTTTTCATGGCACTTTTCGGAGTCACATTCATTTGATGAATCCTCATCAGACTTACATGACATTCCTTCACAAGGCATATGATTTCCATCTTCCACATCATCATCGCATTCACCGTCATCACAATTTTTGGGATCATCCTTGTCATCGCAGCTATTTTCGTTATCACAGCCATTAGCTCCCTCATCAGAATCACCGTTCTGTGGCATGTCACTTCCTTTATCACTTTCGCCGCCAGGGATATCTGAGCCATCTTGATATGAACAACCGTCTTCAACACAATCACTATCATCTTGACCATTGTCACTTATAGAATCACCACCATCATTTCGAGCTTCTTGACCATTCCCTTGCTCGCCACTATCTGAGGGCTGTTCAGCAGGCTTACCAATAGCATCTGCACCTTTGTTTTCACTATATTGCTTATTTTTGTTTGATTTGGACTGAGAAAAGTTAGCCTTACCACATGAGCCCATAGATGCCAGTAAGAAAAGCCATAACATGGTTTGCGAATAAATTAAGTTCATTTGATGATTTCCCCAATATATCTATTAGATTACATAACAATAAAAATTATAGTAAATAATTAAGATGTTTTAACATTTTTCTCTACAGGCTTTTCGGAAAAAAATCGGATTTCTATACATTATTTCTCTTTAATTGTTCGCATGTATTCGCATTATAGAAATCTGCTTAGAGGATGTTTTGACACATTTTTTTCGCAAAAATGCGAAAGCGTGAGAACAGTTATTGATTAATTCAATACATATAACTTTCTCTTTAGCCGATTAGACTAATGTTACTAACATAATTCTAGTTTGGACAAACCACATTTAAGCCTCCTGACTCATAGATTCAGAATAGAGACAAATTAATTCTGAAAAAAATGCTTATCCAACAACATTTTTGTAGTTTCGAACGGTTTTTTTTATAATGCATTAGCAGCATT
>JBGCDR010000128.1:0-16665 GCA_045105515.1 Oligoflexales bacterium | reverse complement strand
AACAGTAGAATTGGAACTCGGGAACAAGTACAAACCCAATTGGCTCCATCTTGTTTTAAAAGCTCTTTATAGGATAAGTGCCATAGCTCTTGTTATGCTGCTTGCAAAAGAGTCTATAAAAAGAGGGGTGGGGGCTTTGTCGTTTGGACATTGTCAGGTGCGTAGTATCTGACGACAAAACTACTAAAACAGAGACTTATTTACCACATTTCAAAATCGAGTGTATCTCATTCTTCCAATCAACTGAAACACTTTTTGAAACTGTGCTGTCAAAGCCTAGACTTTTGTAGTATTCCAATTGATGTTCTTCTACATTTGATGAGTACAATATTATTTTTCCTTTGAAATTATAATATTTGCAAGATTCCGGGAAACGATCTTTAGCAGCGTCGAACCCTTTTCCATGTCTATCAACGATAACACAATCAAAATTGACTTTTCCTTCCTGTATAGAATCTAGGAACATGTCTATATCTTCAAAGGTCAATACATTAAATCCAAGTTCGGTTAATTCAGATTTTAAGCCAATCCTAAATGTTTCAATATCATCAATAACAGCTAAATCAATCGATTTCTTGATAATTTGAACATCGCTTTTCACTTCAGAAAAATTCGGTATATCTTCAGTAGCGCACAAGACGTTTGGCTCTTTTAAAATCAACTTTTTAGGGAATACTATTTTAAATTCTGTTGCAACTGATGTGCTCTCTAAGAGAATTTGAGCATTGATTTTTTCGCACCATAAATTACATATATGTAACCCTAAACCAGACTGGCCATTTAAAGCGATTCCAGGTTTTAAAATTTCTTTTCTTTTCTTTTTCGGTATTTTTTTGCCAGTATTTGCAACAGATATGGCAAGTGAATTTTCCTTTTCTTCCGTAGTTACCCAAACTAACCTATTTGAAAAGAAAAAAGCATTTTTAATCAAATTACCTACTATAGCGTAAAGAACATCTTTTCTAATCAACAACAGACATTTATGATTTTGGATGTACTCAAATTTAACGCCTTTTTTTTTGTAGGACTCGACACAACTATTTACAATTTCGTTTAATTCAACAGCATTATTTTTTTTTGTAACTTCCTTTTTATTTTCGAAACTTTCATAATTTTTAATATTGATAATTGACATCATAGATTCAACACCGATGTTGAGATGCCTGTAATCTTTGAGAAAAATTTGTTCTTTAATTGCATCATTTTTCCCGCTTTGAATGTACTTAAAAAGTTCGTTTGTGAATGCCACGTATTGTTTCATTTCATGAAAACCAAGAGAAATCATTCCAATAGCTTGTTTTGCAGCAGAAGCATTTAGATTATCGATATCAAAGCGAGTACAAACTAAAAATATAACCCCAAATGATAAAAATATGGCTGAAAAAAGTGAGAACAGGATTATATATCGGTTATCATCATAAAACGAGCAAACTAGAATAAAGTTTGATTTTGTAGGGAAATTATAAACTAATGCGTACTTTAGGATTCCTTCATTAAGTATAAGAACTTTATCTTCTGAAAAGTTGATATCGAGTCTTTCTATACGATAATCTTCACCATAGTGAAACAGTCTTCGGTAATCTCCGTCAAAAAGTGACGTCGATTTTATTATGGGCTGATTTATCATAGCTGAATGCAGGTTAGACGAAAACTCCAAAAAATTATTTACTTTGATTAAATCTTCCGAGGCGTGGATGGTACTTAAAAGTATGTCCTTGGATCTAGTTTTGTAATGGTAATCGATTCCAATATATGAGATTAAAAGAAGAATAATCGCAATTAGAATAATAGTTTTTTTGGGGGTTAGTTTACCGTACATCTATATATATCCGAGATTTAAAGATTCTGAAATAAATTCCACTTGATCTTTAAATCTCGTTCTGTAAACAAGAAAATATCGATCGAAGGGATGGGTTACAAGACCATCCATTTCTAGGCTTGGTAAATGAATTGTATTTGTACCTTTAAACGATAGTCTTTCTTGATAAAGCGAAAATCCTACTTTAGACAAATGGTGAAGTCTTTTTATGTAGTCTGATTCTATAACTGTATAGCCGTTTATTTTTTTTAAGCCAATGTAATGCTTTATAAGCTCATGAATAGACCCTGTGATAGCACTACTCCTAGCATTCGAGCAACTAGCCCCTAAAATAGCACCTTGGGAACCTATTTTAGCGATAGATATACACAAAACCTTATCGCTATTTAAAGCAGGAAAAACATGTTGGATACTTGCAATTCCAGTTAGGTTGCTGATCTCGTTTAGGGTTGATTTTTTACAATCCTGCACCTCAAACTTGACTGATTTGTCAGACCAAAAATATGGCCATGAGAATCTTTCAATACTTTCGCACAAAGAAATTTCTCTTACTAGATCAAGCGCTTTATTTTTATTAAAAGACAAGTAGGGATAAGCTGCAAATCCCTCACTTCTATTAGTTTGACATAGCGATTGACCGTTCTTCTTTCCTTCTCTAAATGCAACTCTTTCTACATATTCCGACATAGATTTTGCGAATGCTTCCAGATGAGTGTTAGATACTCCTGAAGCAACGTCCTCAGAAATAGCAGTGTTGAAATTATTTGCAAACGCAAGATTACTGATAAACAATGAACCAAACGACTGCATTTGTTCCTTTTTAGGAGGGAATCTCGAATTCCTGATACTTTCAAGTAGATAGCAGTAATAATATTTTTTTATTAAGTCTATCATGGAGTATTGATGAAATAATGTGCTGAGTTGGTCTTATATACATTTGTAAATTTTAATTTGCTATCCTTCAGCGTGTATTGACCTATCGAGTAATTTGCGACAATTGAAAATACTGACTCTTCAAACAGATATTGATTTATTTTTTTCAGTAGATTTATATCCATTTTCTTTACCTGAGTATGATTTATTGAGCCAAGCATTTGTTGCAGGTGGATGTCATCCTGTAAGTCAATCAAAAAGTAATGCATGTTTTTTGTGAATAACATTTTAAGGTCTAAAGTTGGGTCATTAGTATCCAAGCCAGAGTGGGTTGGTCTAATATCAAATTCCCCCTTTTTCCAAAGTTCCATCTCTTTTTTTCTATCTTTTTCTGGAAGGATTGGAGATTCACTAATACCCAACCTTTTTAATGTTTCTTTAAGATATATTTGGAAAGGGTCATGGTTTGCGAAGCTATTTTTCATCCATTTTGGGGGATGAGTTTTTAAATGATTTCTTATCTCTTGCTCTTCTTTTTTTGAAAAATTCCCGGCTTTATCATAAAGATCTCCTAATGATATATAGCCAGGACTTATTTGTGTGAAGATGCTTCCATCTTCCCTGCCAAATAATTTATTAAGAGTTGATCGGTACTCTTTAGCAAAATATTGTCTTACTCTTTTATTCTCAAATGTTTTGGTTCGTTTATTCAGAACCAATGCAAAAAACCTTACTTCAGGTATACTATTGTCCCTAAATTTACTTTTTATAAAGAAGCGATGTTCTGGAGGAATATCTATTTCATTCGATAAGATTACATGATTCGATCTAAAATTTTCTAAATACTTGATAACTCTAACTGGAGACATGAATACTATATTTAACCTGTCAGGAATATTTTTATTTGAGCTTCTTTTTCTAAATTTTAAAAATGGAGAATCATTCTCTTCAAGTGTATAATCTCCTGAAAAAGGCGGTGTTGCGCAAATCATCTTCGCTGACTTTGTATCAATACATTTTTTGGGAATTACGGAGAATATTTCCATCGTAAAACGTTCAAAAGGGTGGTTTACATGTTGAGATAACTTGATTGTCAACGTTCTAGTCTTCTCATTCAACGATAACCCAGAAGGTAAGGTGTCTAATTTTTTCCCGTGAGCCTGCCATTTATCAATACCTTCAATATATTTAAGGGGATCAAATGTAGGTCGCTCGTGGAGCATTCTTAGGATGGACAGTTTCAAATCATCTAATGTTATACTTGAACCATCGCTAAAATTTAAGCCTGACTTTAGTTGAAAGGTTAGAGTTTTTAAGACTTCGTTGTACTCAAATCTATCTAAAATAGAAGAGCTAAGTTTACCATTTTCATCCTTTTCAACAGGAGTTGAATACAATAATCTCATAACCCTAATATTTTTAGTATAATCAGCATCTAAAGGGTCAAAAGAACCAAATACTCCCGACACTGTGTTGATGAGAGTGGGTTCATTTTTATCTAATATTAACTTAGCTTTCGATTCTAAATCAGATAAATTCGAGTTTGCTGAAGATTTTTCGTATGAAAAACAAATATACAAACCTATAAAAAGACGAATGAGAACTGGGCATCTAATCATTATTTTATCCTGAGAGTTTTAATTGTTTTTACTCACTACTACAAACGCCACCTGTACCGCCACCACCGCCACCTGTGGTGTCGTTAGTTGCGCAAAGCGCTTTTGATGTAATATCTTGATCAAGCATTAGCGACTCCATACCAAAAGAAGGGGAGAACGCTGAAGAAATGGTGCTTAATAAGAGCGATATACTTCCTTTATTTTTAGCACTTAGATAACCTATTTTCTTGGCGAACAAACTATTAGAAACGGGTAAAAGAGAAATGAAAACTGCCGCTAGTGTATATTTCTTCTTCATTATTTATTCCTTTCGCTTTTTGATCTAAAAGCTTCGATAATATGAGCAATGACCTCAATGTCCACTTGCTGAAGTTTATATAAGCATGGCAGCAACTCAAGTATTTTTTCGCTTTTTTTAACATCATTATCTGAGAAAATTGTCAAATTCAGCTCACGCCGAAGACTTAGGTGCACCCTGTCAAAAAAATCTATTAGCCTTATTTGGCGTGGATTAAGTGACGAGTCAAGTTTCTCATCGTATAAGTATGCGATATAAGAACTTATATTTTGCCCTGCTAAATCCGAAAAATTCTGAAGATCTTCCAAAGAAATAGATAAATCCGTGGGAGACTCACTTAGATATTTTCTTAAACGACGGACTCCCACATTACATTTTCGGCTTAAATTTGTGGCTATTTGACTCATAGAAGGAGGTGTCTGGTTATTTTTTATTGCATTGACATATTGCTTATCTTTTTGAAGTAGAAAGTGCTTTATTTTATCTTTTATTTCATTCACGATTTGACTTGCCCAATTATTTCATCTGAAATTATCAACATTAGTAGTTCGTACCTTATATATCATTTTTAAAGAATTTTCGTAGTTTACATTTCGGTCAGGTTTTTTTTTCTGACCGATCAATTTACTTTTACCTTTACTTCAAGCCTGGTAGGTAAATCTAGTCAACTGGAATCAAAATACCGAGGTAAGGATTGTCCTCAATATTCTTCATAATTACAGAAGAATACGTTGAAAAATCATCCTTATTAACTACAAGATCCCTGATTCAGATTTTAAATATGGTGCTAAAAATGAAGAGTAAAAGTAGACAACTATCAAAAGTAAAACGTGAATGCCTGTATTTTGAGGAGCAGGTTCAAAGGTATCGTCGGTCAATCAAGGATTTTGTCTGTAATTCTTATCAAATGCAAAGCTCAGGCTTCGTACCAATCGACATTCTAGAGGTAAAAAAAATACTTCGTGAAACCTCCCTTTGGTTCCAGATGCCGGAGGATGTCCTTATTAGTAGCTACCAAAGGCTAAGGGATATGAGTGATAGGTTAACCGCTTTCATGATCAACCAAGCAAGCTGAAGGATTTTATTAGATCGAGGTGAGCTAATAAGGAGGGGTTATGTTTACGCCAAATGAGTACTGGGATTTGATGCTACAAAAATTTGAAGCTATGGGAGGAACTATTACTCTCGAAGAGCTTATCCTTGAGCATGCCGGTATTCCTAAAAAACGGATGGATGAATGGAAGGATCTTAACATCCCAAACAAGACTTATCGCGAAAAAATAAGAAAGGCTATGGAAGATTTTATAGACAAACAAAGTAGCTTGAATGGAGCTGCATAATTTAATGAGAGGATATTATGATAGTAGAATTGGAGAAACGCCTGGTGCAAACAGGCGTAGCTGGATTCTTTTACAAACCAGCTAAAAATCAGTTTATGAGGCAGGTTTATACTTTGAAGTGGCTAAGAAAGCTACTAAAAAGCGTAAATAAATTTTTGTCTTCTGAGCACCTTTGTATTTCTCGCGACTTAGAATCACAGTTTATCGAAATAATTAAAATCATCGCAAAATCCATCTACGAGCTGAAGGGTAAAAAGGGTCTTATCTCAGCTTATAGATCACTTGGTACACCACACTTTTACATTGAGATGCATATCTGTGGGCCTTATGGGCTTGCAGAAGAGAGAGCAAAGGTTGAGTATGATTCTTGATAAACATATTAAATTACTAGAGCAGAGTGGATTAAGTAAGGAAGATGTTGAAGCTTTTGGTATCAAGAGTCTGAGCGCTGAAGATGTAAAGGCGCGCTTTAACTTTGATGTTGAGGGGATTTATTTTCCTTATCACGATCTAGACGGAAACGAAGTAGGGGGAAGGCTTAAGCTTGAGAAGCCAGTAGGTGACGTTAAGTACGCTCAGGAAAAAGGCTCTTCCCTCACCTCATATTTTAATAAGGATGATGCTACTGATCTTAAAGATGAAGACGTCGAGTTAAAGGTCACAGAGGGTGAGAAGAAAGTCGCTAAGCTCAGGGCTGAACTTGAAGCTTTTAATGAGTCCTGTGAAAAAAAACGTGATCGTGAGGATGCCGTATGCATCGGCTTTCCTGGGTGCCGCAATTGGAAGGAAAAAGATAGCGAAGGACTAGGCGAAGGATGGGGTGGAATTCCCATGGAAAATAGGCCAGTAACCGTCTATCCGGATAGCGATTTTTTCACTAACCCGCAGGTCAATAAGGGTATCCTCGAATTTGTGCGCACCATACACCAGATGGGTGCAGAAGTAAAAATTGTTGACTTGAGGCTTGGTGATGAAAAGATTGGAGCCGATGATTTCCTGATTAAAAAAGGATACGAGGAATTAAAACGCCGAAGTGATAAGCCTTTTTGGGAATTTGGCAAGGCTGACCACGAGGACATACCAAAAGAGATTGGCAGGGACTGCCTCGACAAATACTTAAGGAGTGCAATTTTCCTTGAAGAGTTTGAACTGGCTCAGCTTTTGAAAGCTCTTGCTAAGTCTTACCCAAGTAGCAGCTTTAAAGATATCAAGGGGCTTTTTACTAAGATCAAAAAGGCTTTCTACAGCCAGATGCCAAAAGAGGAAAGCAAGTTTGCAAAGATTTTTTGGCTCCCGCATGTAGACTCAACAAGAGAACTATATACGAAGGTTGGTAGGTGCCTTGATTCTAAGGATCGGATTTACATCGAAGATGGAACCTACAACTTAGCTTATATCAATCGTGAGCAATTAAATAGGATTCCTGATGGTAAAGATTTCGCTGCATATATGTCAGATAAAATAGATTTTATTAAGGCCTCTAAAAAAGCTATTGGCTTCGATATGTCTATCAATCATCAGTTAATACCCAGTGAAATAGGTAGCGCTTTTCTGACCAAAATGGAAAAATATGCCAATCTTGATAAGATCACTCTTTATACCAAATGTCCTGTTATTTCAGGGAATAAACTGATTTATGACCGAGGTTATGATAAAGACTCTCGCATATATTACGACGGTCCCAAGCTCACCCCCTCTTTTTCTATGGAGCATCTGCGGGAAGTATTAGACTTTCCGTTTAAGGATGATTCTCAGTTCT
This sequence comes from Oligoflexales bacterium, assembly GCA_045105515.1. Lineage (GTDB taxonomy): Bacteria > Bdellovibrionota_B > Oligoflexia > Oligoflexales > Bog-1112 > JABSRF01. Next base: position 8,957 of record JBGCDR010000128.1, on the reverse strand, counting down.
CAAATGCCCTTGGCCTTCTACTGACCTGCGTTTTCTTGCGCGAGCAGTTCGTAGGTGAACACCCTCTCGGAACTGTTTTAGGCAATAAGGTTAACCTTGGTAAATCTACTCTTGCAAAAACATGCTCTTATGTAGCAAGTGGAGCTAGCTATTCACGGGTTACCTATACCCATGATGATCTTGAGCTTGAGAAAAGGATAGGTGCATCCTCTAAAAATAGTGACTTTATTTGTTTGGATAACATTCGCACGGCACAACCAATAACTAGCTCAAGTCTTGAAGGAATCTTAACCGAAGAATTTATTGAGACTCGAATCCTGGGCCAAAGTGAGATGTTCAAAAGACGGAATAATGCTCAGTTTTTTGCAACATTAAATGATGGGGTTATCTGTGATGACCTGCTGACTCGATCGATTACCATAGAGCTTGCTCATGAAAGAAAGCTAAAGGACGCAAACCCATTAGCTTACGTGAAGCAGAATAGAAATGCAGTTCTCTCAGAACTCCTAGGTCTTGTCCTAAATTGGCAAAAAGCAGGCTGCCCTAAAGAAAATGTGCACTTTCCTAAGTACCCAAAGTGGGCAGCTTTCGTGAACGGCATATTGAAGGTCAATGGATTTAACGGATTCCTATCAAACTACAGAGATATTCTCGGCAAGCTAAGTCCAGATATTTCTCTTATGCTCGATGTCGGAAGTGAGGAGCTTTACCGTACTGGAGCAACTGAGACTGAAGCAGCACCGGCAAAACAATGGAGGGCAAAAGCTGAGGAGATCAATCCGAAGTTTTTCCGTGATACGCCTCGGCCACAAGGTAAGAATACGAAGGTGGGAAACATCCTCAGAAAGATGAAAGGGAAGGCCTTCCCCTATATCACAGAGGACGAAGACGAAGTTGAAATTACTGTAGACACCGTTCCAGGCAAGGTGGGAGGGAATTCGAGAGACTATTTATTCAGGCTTTCTTCCTCTAATCTTCCAGCCGGACCCTCCGATGGACCCTGCCGGACCCTTGGGGTAAAAAGGGTCCGAGCGAATTCAGAAATAGAAACAGAATCTTACAAAGACCGCCGGACCCTTTCGGGGTTTTTAGACCCTCTTGAGAATTCGGATGCAAAAAAAATTTCGGGAAAAAATTCTGGCTCCTCTAAAAGAGGGTTAAAAGGGTCCATAATTGCTTCTGAAGAGCTTAAAGATAATGTAAATACAGGGGAAATAGACCGGACCCTTATTATTGATGAGGGTCCAGAGGGTCCGGCGGAAAACTGGGATACTCCCTTAAAGGATCTACCTATTTATAAACTTAAGGGTAAGGTCTACGCCTCCAAATGGTGGTCAGGTGAGAACTTAGGAAAGAATTTTTCCTTCGATGTAGAGACGGAGCTAATCGAAGGAGGGTACATCCCTCAGATAGTCCTAGCTTCAGCGTTTAATGGTAAGGAGCTATTTTTCATCGAGGTACATCAGCTAAAAGAGTTTGCAAAGACCCATGAGCACTCAAACTGGATTGCTCACAATATTGCCTTTGACTTTATGACCTTGAGTAATCAGATCCACAATAGGCAGTGGGGATTAGAGCAGGCAGCTAAGAAAAAAGGCCTGGATACCTGGCTTTTAGCAAGACTTATCAATCTTGCAACTGAGGGAGATGCAGAGAATAAAAAGGGCAAGTACACCTTAGCAACCCTGTGCAAAGACAAACTTGATATTACTCTCCCAAAAGAAGCAGAGGTTGATGGTAAGGAGGTAAGGACTTCCTATGGTGATTACCTTGGTCGCATAAAAGAGGCACCAGCCGCCTATTTTCACTACAATGCCTTCGATACTATTGCGACTTATTTCTTATGGAGCAAGTTGGAGTTTGAGGCTAAGAACATTGTTGCCAAGCATGGGCTCGATGAATCCAAACTCCTCAGCCATTTTGTGCAGGTTGGTGATGCCCTAGCGGCCTTTAATACCTCTAATTTAGGCTTTAGAGTTGATACAGAAAAAGCTAAGGAAAACGGTGCTATTCTCAGAAATCGCCTTGAACAGATCGATCAAACCCTGCTTGAAAAATACGACTATGCAGGCGGCAAGGGGCAAAAAGAGCGTTTTAATAAGGCTATGGAAAATATAGAAGCTGAACAGAATATACGCTTCCCTAGGTTCTTAGATGGTGTGACAGGCAAGGAGATGATCAGCCAGAAAAAGGCAGCTTTAAAGCCATTTAAAGGCATTGAGTTCCTTGACCTTTGGCAAGAACGCCAGCACAACAATAAGCTCCTTAAGATGAGTGTTACCCCCCTTGAGAAGGTGACGAGGATTCACCCGCATATAAGTATCCTCAAAAATACTGGGCGTAATGCTATGAGTAAGCCTAACCTCCAGCAGATCCCAAGGGAAAAGGACCTCGTGGATATGAGAGCCCAGCTTATAGCAAGTGAGGGGAAAACCCTTTATATAGCTGATTATAGCTCAGCCGAACTAGTGACCCTTGCCCAGGTATGCCTTGATAGGTATGGCTTTAGTAAGCTTAGTGATGCGATTAACCAGGGCCAGGATGTGCATAAACTCACGGCTTCCAGGTTTCTTGGTAAGCCTGTGGATCAGGTCTCTAAAGGGGAACGCCAATACGGGAAAATCGCCAACTTTGGTTTGCCTGGTGGATTGGGGTTTAAGAGACTGGTTGATTTCGCCAGGGATTCCTATGGAGTCACGATTAACGAGCAGCAAGCGAAGGCTATTAAAGAAGCATGGCTCCAGTCCTTTCCTGAGATGAAGCTATACCTTGAAGAGTCGGATAAGCAGCTTGCTAAGAAGCTTCTATTAATAGAGCACCCTTGCAACTTCCCAAATGGCGCGGCCCTACACGGATTCTTCAGGATGCTTGAAGGTTATTCGGGAACAGCAACGACCGACAGAGAATATGGTGAAAAAGAGGTAGACTGGGCCTGGGAAAATGCTGCTGCTGTTGTAGCCAAATACGATAAATTTAAAGCCTATAAAAAGAGCGTGGATGCTAGGAAGCCTAACATTCAGTTTGTAAAAGCTCTTAAAAACTCTCTTACTGCTGTGCTCCCAAGGTCAGGGAGGATTAGAGCTAACTGCTCTTACACAGAGTTTAACAACACTCCATTCCAAGGCTTGCTCTCTGATATTGCAAACAGCGCCTGGTTTAACCTCACTCGAAACGGCTTTGAGGTTCCGTGTGTTGTGCATGACGAGTTTGTCGTGCAAGTGGATGAGAAAAACTTTGAGGAAGAGGCTAAGCGAGTAGACCAGCTAATGATAGGGGCGGCTAAGCATTACTGCCCTGGTGTAAAGATGGGAGTCGACGGTCACTTCTCAAGGCATTGGGGTAAAGGATGACCCCGCGTTTCACGAGGTCGTCTAAAGGTCGTCGTATTTCACGACACCCTTGGCCGTTCGTTGAACCTGAAAAAGCATTGCGGATAAAGCCTTATTTAGAAGAGTGAATCTTTCGAATGCAGGGCCTGTATTCCAGATGCTTCTGACTTGCCGTTGTCGCTAAAACCTTGACGCGGTATACTTATAGGTTCTACTTTCTGCATCAAAACCAAACAGGAACTTATGAAAAAAAAGATTAATAGCAGACAACGAAGCATGCAGCGCAAGCAGCAGAAAGCTGAGGAAGCGAGAAAAAATGCTCAAGCAGTGATAAAAATTAGGGAAGAGAAGAGGCTCCAAGAAAAGCTTAGTCGATTCCAAGATGATATTCTGACGTTCGAGAAGGAAATATACCTAAACGCCAAAGGACAGTATGAAAATTCGGTTCCGATATACAAAGTGTACATGCTCGCCGATGAGGACTCAGTTTGTGAAAACTTTTATGATAAGCATGCAGAGAAAATCTCGATAGAGGCTGTTTTTAAGCTAATAGTAGCCTTATATGAAGCATGTTCTCATACTCAAAAGAAAATCCTACTGTATGAAAAGGGCAAATTAGAGGTTCCTAAAATGGATGGCGATGTGAGTTTAGAGATTTTTGTCGATGCCAATGATAACGTGGTCACAGCAGGGAATATAGGCGAAAACCCTCTCGACCTTGCCGATATCAGTGACTCATTAAGAGATGCATTCAGAAATATTTACCATATGCGTTGTTCTGAGTTAGATGGCCAACTCGATAAAGTCATGAAGGCCGCAGATAGCATCGATATCAATCTAGGCGACACCACTGCCACTGAGCAAGTTGCAGGGACTTTGAGATGACGTCGCGTTTCACGACACCCTCCTATGAAGTGGTATTTCAAAAGGGGAGGTAAAGTCTGCCACCCCTGAGTGTATTAGAGTATTTCGATAAAGCTGGTGATGCATTTCATCATGAGCTTACTATTCGAGTTAGCTTTATAATTTAAGAGGAAGCTATGAAAAAAAAAATAAGTGATAGACATAGAAAAAGGCAGCTTAGGCAGCGAAAAGCACAAGAAACTAGAAGAAAGTCTCAGGAAGCGATTAAAATTAGAGAGGCTGAGAAGACAAGAGCAGAGAGGCTAGAAATATTAGATTATGAGAGCGAAATAGCGAGCAATCTTAAAAATTATCAAGAAAATAATGTACAAAAAGTATTTGGCATACAAAGCGAATCTGAAGAAAGTTTTGAAGTTTATTATGACAACAACATTATGAAAGAAATGCCTAAGGTTTTATTATTTGATTTTATAAAATCTATATGTAGGTCTTTCCGAATGTACAAAAAAAAATGCATAATGCTCCTTATGGATGAACCTGATTTAGAAGTAGCAAAGAGCAAAGTTCAACTAGAATTTATGAAGTCAAAGGATCAAATAATTGTGAGAGGGCATGTAGATAATGATTTTGATGAGGTTGACGAAGTATGTGAGATTTTATGGACATGCCTTAATGACACAGTGGCTCGTTATCTTCCTGAGTTAAAAGAAAAATTTAGGACGCCCCGTGATGCAATTAAAAATATAGATGCTTGCGAATGGAATCAGATACAAATGATATCTACTCGCACTTTAAGTAAGGTTCAAAATAATGATCTACATGCTTAAATCATCGACCCGATAATCGGACTCGATTGCTCAGATTCCTTGCTTTTGCCAAGGCCTATCTTAGCCTCTTCCGCTCCCCATCTTGCATCCGACCAGTCATTCAGAGACTTAATGAGGTAAATGCCCAGGATATAAACCATGCAGTCGAGGATCTCTACGTTCGTGTACTGCTTACGCCAATTTTTCTTGGTCTTTCCTCTAGCGTCTTCGTTGACCTCCAAGACCTCGCCGGTAAGCTGCTTGTAGAATCCCTCAGAGAGGTCTTTAGGAAAGTGTATCCAGTCAGAGGGGTATTCGTTGTCACGGAGTTGCTTCTTCGTTTGAGAGAGGTTTAAACGACCATACAGGTCCATCTTAAGCAAGTTTACGCCCAAGGGAAAGCGCAGGACATCAATTTCAAACCACCTGCCATTTTGGTTAACCTCAGCCTTGCGCGGGCTTAGAAGCTGCATGTCCCATACACTTGGGGAGCCCGTAACCGGGATAAAAACCCTATTTTTCTTGGCAAAACGTACTACTGTGTCCTTGCGGTGTCTTGAGTCTATCCCTGCCGCCAGAATATAAAGTTGCTGGCCACTTTCTGTCTGCCATGACTTATACACGTAGTCCCTAAGGTTCTCCCAGCATTCAGACTCAGGGTTTGCAGGATTGCCATAAAAAACCGCATGGTCTACGACGTAGGTTTGCCTTCTGTTAACTGCTGCTACCACGATCTCAACCCGGTCATCTTGGACATCGCAGCCTGCAAGGAGTACGCAAGCTGGACTTGGAACGAAACTTCTCTCGTAGTACTTAGGTCTTTCCATCAGGATGCTATGATCGGGAACCTTGATACCTTCAAAGCTAAAGGGAAGCCCTAGAACCGTATTCCAAAAAGACATCCTCTTGATTTGGTTTTGCCCACAGGATAAGTACTCTTCAAACAGACCCTTCCATGCGTTTGTATAAAACTGATTGATATGAAAGCCTGGGAAGCGGCCTTTTGGATTATGCTTATGCCATTTTACCTCTAATTTATCGGGCATGAGGGGAAGCTCAGAGTCTTTAAAAGTTTTGTTGCAGCTTTGACAGGCATAACAGAAGGAATCTAGCAAGGAGTCTAAATCGTCAGAAAAAACGGTATTAAAATCATTGGGATTTTTTCCTTGCCAAGTGAAATTATTCCAGTCTAGGAACTGATAATAACCGCAGTGAGGACAGGGTATATGAGGGTGCCTTTGATCAGACTTTTGAAAATACTCCCAAGTGATTGAAGTTTCAACGGTCGTGGGAGTCGATGCCATCAGGACAAATTTATCATCGAAGGTGGACATACGCTTAAATAATAGCTGTAAAGTGTTGCCCTCGATCTCTCCTTTGGAGTTACGAACGACCAAGCTGCAGCGATCTGCCTCGTCTATAATGACCTTTCCAGTCGCGAAGGAACAGACGTCGTTGGCGTTCTCAGATCCGATAAATCGTATATAGCCACCTACCCATTTTTTAAAGAGCGTCTTATTTCCCTTTGACCTTGTAGGAGGTAGGATCTTTGCGAGTGCAGGGGAATCACGGACCATAGAATCAAAACGAACCTGTGAATAGTCCTCCGCCATGGTTTTTGTTGGTAGCATAAAGTTGATGCCGCCGTTTTCATACTTGATGAAGTAGCTGATCAGGTTTAGCTCCTGAACGGTCTTACTTACCTGACATGCGGTCATATAGACAGCAAGCTGTACGCCTTTTTCGTTATAGACGTTTTGCATTTCGATTTGAAAAGGCCAGCTAACCCATTTGCCAGGCTTTGCGGATTCCTCTAATGAAATATTCCTATGCCTAGCTGCATCCTCTGACACTGTGAGCTTAGGTGGTGGTGCTAAGAGTGAATCAAAAGAGGAGAACCTTTTTTTAGTTTTTCTTCTCAGTAGCTCATTAAATTCCATCATCTTCGCTGCCTGTTGCTAATTCAACCAAGGCCTCTTCGATAGCATCTTTCAATATGTCTTTGACGTTTCTTAAATCAGTTTCGTTCAAAACTTCCTTCCCAACTTTCCCTGGAATGATAAGGAGCTTTTGCCTGAATTTCATAAACTTGCCTTTGATGTTTTCCTCAACATCCCCAACCAGCATGTACTTGTCCGAGAGCTTTTCGATTTCGATCTCAGTTTTCTTGGTCAGGGTCCGGTAGTGCTTTGCCCTTTCTTGAGTTAAGTCAAGTTCAACGTTGTCCTGCATGGTCGGGCTATTGAGCAAAGTGAACCTGAGGATTTCGGCTGTATCAAAGAACTTATTGTTACCCTCGCTGTGCTTTGCTTCGAGCTCGGCTATCCTTTTTCTCACCGTTCTCGGATCGAGTTCGAATACGCGCGCAACCTCGGTAGCTGTTGTATAGTCGGGTAATTTTCCTGCATTTTTCTTGCTTAATGCAATCATATTGCTTGCTCTATCTTTCACCTTTTTAATCCTTATAAATTAGAGAGTTACCAAGAAGACAACATGCACCTAGGCCAAAAATGAAAATCTTTGGAAAACCGTTGGACTTGGCTGCGGATAGTGCGCCTTAGAAAGGAAGAACCTATGTTTTTATAGGTGTTTACCCCCACAAAAGGCATCACTCCCCCCTTTATATGCTGCCTGCTTGCAAAACAGCTGTATTGTACCTGCTGAACTTGTGAAGCTGCGTATTTACAGTGACTTATCATTTTAAGAGGCATCATGATTTTGCACTCTCTATTTCAGTTATTAATTTGTCTGCAAAATAAGCTTCAAATGCCGTTTCAGCAGCTTTGACCATCTCTTTGGAAACGTAATCTCTGTTTAACACACTGTAGACGTTGGGAAGGCTATCTTTAAGCAGTATATTCTTTTTACCATTGAAGTCTCCGTACCTAAACACCTGCGTTCCACCCTTGTTTCTACTGGGTTTACCGATGAATTTACCCTTTAGGCGTGTCTTTCTACCTTTGCGAACTTTCACATAGCTAGGCTTTCTTTTACTACGAGGTATCATGCCTTGGTCTTGTGGGTTTCGATCACCAACCACAAAGTGGATCGTTGAGATCTGCTCTATCTCTGCGTTTAATCGCGCTTCTTTACCATATCTAAGATCCCGAACTTTATATTTTTTTGCTTCAAGGTAAGGGCGCACAGAAGGCATCATGCCTCTACTTTGAGGTAATTTGTTTGCACTGGGTGGAAGCCCGCCTCTACTTGGTGGTAAGCCTCCTCGACTCTCAGGGAGCTTATTCGCGCTAGGTGGTAAGCCTTTATGAATGGTGCGAGTAGCCTGACCTAGGCGCATACCGTAACGTTTTTTTAGATCCTGAACGGCCACACTATAAACGGCAGCAAGAGCTTTATTTGTAGCGTAAACCACAGCTCTATCGAGTGCTTTGTCACTTAGTAAGTCTAAGTCCTCTGTGATTGCCTCAATGTCAAAATCAATATGGAGCTGCATTTGAAGTTCCTCTATGTATTTGCTGTAGGGGGAGTGGACGCACTGGTAGCCGGCATTTAATCTCCTTAGTGTTACGGACCACTTCCTCTAGCATGCTGTTTAAACGCTGGTGTTCTAACCTAATACCCTTAATTTCAGCATGAAAAATAAGAACGATAGGAGACATACCGAGCATCAAGCGAAAGTATAAAGGCATATTCTTATCCTTGCTGCTAAGATGAACTTCTATTTCTTCGTCTTTTTTTTAGGTAATTTTATAGCGCTTAAGTAAGTCACAAGCTTGACGAATACATTCCAAGCCTTGGAGCTAAGGGCAAGCTCAGCCCACTCATCATCTTTTGTGCTTGGGGTTGCCTTTGTGATTGCTCTCACAAAGGTTTCAAATGCTGGGATGCTAAGATGAAGCACACCAACCACCATTAAAAATGACTTAACGCCAGGGGTAAAAAATCCAGGTAACCATTCGAATATTTCCATATTGACCTCTCTTAGCTTGAAACATCA
>JBGCDR010000127.1:0-3942 GCA_045105515.1 Oligoflexales bacterium | reverse complement strand
GTAGGCGATTTGTTGAAATACCTATTCATCCTGACCTGGAACGAATTGAGCAATCATTCCCACCATTTCTAAGCAAAACCATATCAATCAGATGGTTTCTAATTATAACTAGCTGGATATTTTTTAATATCGGAGTTTTTTCAGACTCTAATGGATTAATTGCATTTAGTTTATCGTTAATAACATATCTACATTTTCTTCATTACCAAACCTGGTCAAAAGCTAATTCTCTAAAAATTAACTCTGTTAATTACCCGACCGAATGCCAACTTGGACGATCGCTACCATTTAGCTTTACCGTTTCAAATAGTGGTAAAACCACGATCGAAAACATTGAAGCAATTATAATCTTCAATGAACGATTAGAATCTTGGCAACATATGATTTCTCTAAACCTCAAAAAAAAAAAAAAAAAAAATATATCTTTAGAATTAAAGTTTGACTATGGGGCAGGTGTTTTTACGATAGGGCCTCTATATTATAAAATCGTAGATGATTTTCACTTCTATCCTAAAATTATGAAGCTAGAGCTTGAACAAACTATAGCTATCATAACAGACACTTCACCACCAGTGGCTCCTGAGATAGAAATTGCTTCCATTGCCAATCAAGTTGGATCGATTGAGATGAATATTCCTGGCCGCTCCACAAATTTCTATGGTCTTAGGCCTTGGGCACATGGAGATAGCATTCGTTATATAGACTGGAAAAGATCAATCAGAAAAGGTGATATTATAGTAAAAGATTTTGAACGCCTAGCATCAACGGATGCGTTTATCTTTTTTGACGTATGTCACACTGTTCATTCTAGCTACCTAAATTTTTCTGTTTTTGAATCATTGAAATCAACTACCATGTCACTAGCACTCGGATTAAAGCACTTAAACATTTCAACATATCTAATCAGTCAATCAAATCGGATAAATTCGGATAAGGATGAAGAACATCTAATTGAGGAAATCCAAAAAACAAGATCCGTTCAAAGTAATCATTCGAATTTCCCTCAAATTATAGAAGAAAATTTAAACATCATTCCTCCTGAATCTTTAGTGATTTTAGTGTTTTGCTCTAGTTCCTTCGATCCAAATAATTTATCAAAATGCATACTGAAATTTGAAGATCAGCATATCCAATGCACTTCTTTCATATTTGATAGTCAACTATATGCTAAGGAAATCTTCAAAAAAATTGACATTACTAATCTCTCTGAAGATCCATTGAAATCATTTTATAGCACCATAGCAAAAAGGAAAACAAACTTTCAGTCTTATCATAATATACTTGGTGATATTTACTGGGTAAAACCTCAACATAATTTCTTAGATCATTGTTCTGAGTCAGAGAAATTGAGGATACTTAATGAATAAGAACAATGAACTCACTAAACAGCACAGAGAATTGATCTCCATTACCTTGATTTTTTGCTCTATCAACCGCTTATTTATTGGATTATGGAACAATCAGATACTTCTAGCTTTAAGCTGCACTTTTTTATTATTTTTATCTGTAATACTGCAGAATTTACTAGTTTTTAGGGAATTGGGGTGGATTCACCTTGCCGAAGCCTATAGCCGCAAAAAAAGATATGAAGCTACCGTGATGGGGCAATTTTTCCCTCATCATTACCACATCAAAACATTTAATAAGCTCACAAACTTTGATATTAAATCCATTCTAAAGATAATATTAGCAATTTTTTTCGTAGGCATCTACATCATAAAATATCCAATAGATATTTATACGGCTTTACAGGCAATGATTTTTCTTTCGATATTCACTATTAGAATGAACTTCTATCCCTTGATTATCTCCTGGTTGCACATAATCACATCATCATATGCTAAATTTGGTGGCAATAGTAAACTCTTTTTATGCTTTATTATTTTTGTAGCATGGCAAGGAATTTTTTTTAGCTGTCTTATTGCAAAAAAAGAACAAAATCTCAAACTGGGTCGTATAAATAAAACAACGAATTGGAACGATATTTGGCTTGAAAAAGCAATTATATTTAGCATGATATTTTTATGTATTTTTATGCTATTGCCGGAAAATAAAATTAAAAAAGAAAATCATTCAAAAATAAATATCCCTGAAAATAATTCTCATTCGGATACCCAAATCATTTCTCAAGCAGATGAAGAAATGATTAATGGAAATATACAAGCTAGTGCCAAGCTCTTAAATATGAAAAATTCCATAGAACGCAATGAAAGTAAACGTAACATTCACAAAAAAATCGATCAAATAAGTGAATCAGATGTTAAACAAATTAGCATAAATTTAGATCAGCGACCCAAGAACAAAGCACATGCGCAAGATATAATGAAAAATGAGCTTAAATATAATAAAAAAAATCTCGTTAAAGCTATCCACAAACAACATCAGAAACATCAAAAAAAAATAGCTCAAACCCTTGAAAAATCGAAGCAAATAAGAAACCTTCAAAATATAAGCGATCTAAGACTCAATCCATCTGGAGATAAAGATGTTACCAGCGGTAGTAGCGGTGGTAGCGGTAGTAGCACAAATGGTCTAGTAGACAATCATTTTAGGCAGGATCTACCCAAATCACTGGATCGTAAAATTAATAAAAGTCTAAGTCTTTCCCAATTAGCCAATCAGATGGAAAACAAAGAAGATAGATCTAAAATTAAAGAAACACTTGGCAATTTTGATAAAAGTACACTAAAAAATATACAGTCTGAAATGGGAATTCGATCAGGTTCCAACAATCAAAACGAATCAATAGACAAGATAACTCAAAAATATCAAAATAATCCTACTAATTCTGCTCAAAATATCCATAATTTAGCTGAAAAAGAAATTCGCACCTTAGACAAAAAAATTATTCATGAAATAAATATTGATACTTCAAAAAAACCGGAATTATTTAAGAATCTAAAACCACTTAACTTATCTACATCTATCTTAATTTCAATAATCATCTTAATGACAATTTTTATTTTTTTATTCATCACTAGTAAAGTAAAAAATAAGGACGCACACGGAAAAAATTTCAAACATTTGAAGAAGCAAGCCAAAAAAAATTATTGGATAATTGTCAGTATTTAAAAACCTACACACCTAAAGACAAAGAAGAGGCTATTCATAAAATTATATTTCTTTATAATAGCCTAATGAACTTTATAATCCAATCTGGATATAAGCGGCCATCACACCTCACTCCAGATGAATATGAAAATAATGGTTTACGGAAGTTTTGTAAGAACGATATTCATTCAAAATTTGTTACCGATACTTTTGTAGAAACCTTGTATGGAAAAAAAGCGCCTAATCTCGATAATTTTCATACTTTTGTAAGTCATATCCAAATCCTTTGTCTTGCAGTTGACCAAAATCAAAACAAAGAATAGATGATTGAATTTTTATTCTGGTATTTGGTTCGGATCTCATTTTTTTTCAAATCAAAAATAGGCCTACAAATCGAAGTATAAGTCATAGATTGACTCGGTGTTTATTATTACTATGAAACTCTGTTAATCAATTTCCGGGTTGACGCAGCTTGGAAACCAGCTCGAAAAGCTGCTAGGGTCGTTGCTTATACTGACACCGGCAATGCTTCAAAGGATGCTGGCTATATTACTGCGAGAAATTTGGTAAAAAAATGAAACTTCTGAATATGGAATATTTGCCAAGGTGCTCGAAACAGAGCTGATACATAGTGCCAGAAAAAAAGTGCAAATATCCTAGATGATTTGAATTCCATCATTTTTTTTAATTGCTAGTAGTTTAAAAAAAAATTTTCTTTCTCTTACGAACTAAAATCAAGGGTTTGAACACTACTTGAATTCAATAAGAAAATGCAAAAATAATCTTGCCGTCCAGAATTCAAAACAAATTTGTGCTTGAAAAAAAAATTTTCATCAAAATTCCCCTTCCTAAGATGTGTTTAAGAGCTAATAAGAGAAAAATCTTAAGTTT
>JBGCDR010000126.1:0-4518 GCA_045105515.1 Oligoflexales bacterium | reverse complement strand
TGCTCCTATGTTAGGCAGCAGTACATTACTGGGATGACAGGGTGGGTCAATTAAGTCATGACTCCCTGGGTCAGGTCATACGCGACTGGGTGGGTCAATTTTGTGCGACTGAGTGGGTCAGTTTAAAGGTGATCGAGCAGGCTGAGATCAACGTTGGAAAAAATAGTAGAAAAATGAATAGAATTTTTCTTTTGTAGGATTCTTGTTAAACCTTCATCTGAAGTCGAAAGCTCTAACAGATATTCATATGAACTCAAACCTATTTAGCAATAATATAATACGTAGGATAATTGCATCGATTCATTCTAAGTACTAGTTGTTTCTGGAACTTTTTCTTATTGGTTCCCCCATTCGTTTAAAACCACAGTCCACAGGGAAAATCCTAATCCCACTGTTTAAGATCTGGTTTTTTATTTTCTAGATTCGGGAGGTGGATACTTAAATATTACAGAAATCATACCGATTTATTTAGTTCTCCATCATTTTACACTAATTTTAGATGAGATTATTTTTATCCTCACCATTAATTTAGCCTAAATATGGTCTGACGCTATAAAAAATAAACCAATTGAAATAAGAGATTATATACAAAAGAACTTACAATATAAATTCGTATTAAATAGAGCGAGTACTTTTACCGATACATTTCATACTGTAGGAACTAAAGACAAATTGGCATGATGATAAGTTTGTTTGATTTAGATGGTTTAGCCCATCACTACTAGCAAACTTATTTGGATTTTTTCGCCATTAACCTGATACCAAACGACTTCTTCATTAGGAGAGAGCAAATGCATTTTAGAGGTACTAGTTTTTTATTGATTTTGTTTTTTTTACAATCCCTTGCTTGTTCAGAAGCTGAATTTACTGAAAAAGATAAAGATTCTGGAGAGACTTTAAAAACTGAAACAATCGTAAATGGTAGCCAGTCTACTGATGCAACGGCAGAAACCGGAGGCGATGTAAAAACTCTTCTAGAAGAATTAATTGATAATGAGCGCCAAACCAGGATTCAGGAAGTTGAGAGGCTTGATAAGCGCATCGATGATTTAGATGCGAAAATTGATCGAATTTACGTAGAACTCAAGGGCGATATCAAAAAACTAGATGAAAGACTTTTGGTACTTAAAGCAGATTTAGATACATTCAAAAATGAAGTGGCCCAAACATATGCCACTAAAGAAGCACTAGAAGCCTTGGCTAAGCGTGTAGATGTCTTAGAGTTTGAAATTATTCCAGTTCTAAAGGGTGATATTGCAGCAAATACCACTCTTATTACCGAAAAAACAGAGGCACTAAGAGTTGAACTTATTAAAGATTTAGCAGACTTAGAAATTGACATGATTGGCCGCATCCAAGATGCAGAAAAACGTGTGACTGATAAGCTTTTAGCACATATTAATACCTATCAAGAATTTGTTATTGAGCAAGGTAAACTTATTACTGATCTTACTTTAAAAGTGAATCAAGCAATAGCTGTCGGAGAAGTAAATTCTGAAATCATTCAAAATCAACTCTTGCCAGCAATTAATGACTATATGATATTCAAAAATGAAATTCAGACCCAAATATCAATAAAATACAGCGAGCTTAAAGAGAAAATTGATACTAATACCCAAGATATTAAAGGCTTAGATGATAAATTGAATAAAACAATTGCAGCTCAAAATGATATGGAAAAAAATATCCAAGATCAAATTGATGAGTTAAGCATTACTATCGAACATGTGAGGGTCATCGCTTTAAATGCTGAAGCTTTGGCACGTGCAAATCAAATTACAATAGATGCAATTGAAGGTGATCTAACGGTTTTTAAAACCCAAGTTTATGATAAATTTGCTGCAACTGATGTTGAAATTCAGTTGATAAATGGTCATATCACTAATCTATATGAAAATGATCGAGTCCTTTTGCAAAAAATTCACGATCAAGCTAAAGCTTTTGCTGCAGCTATAGGCGAATTGGCACAGAATCAGTTTGTTTCACTTACTTTGAATTTAACTCAGATTCAAAATGTCTCAGTTAGCTTGACGCAAGAGATTGAAGTAAATATTCTTGATCTTCATCCAGAAGTTGATGTTAGCGCTGCCAATCCTTTGATTGACGAAATTATCAAGCAAATGGCTGCTTTAGTTGAAGATCAATGGGAAGTTAAAAATGAATTTATCCTTATGGTCAATCCGGATCCTAATAAACCCGAGCAGGATTTAGGCTTTACAAACAGTGTTGGTGCTGCTTGTAATATGACAGCTTCAGCAGACTTTCCAAATGGCATGGAAATGGACTGGTTTGAATTATTGTCTCAGGTTTACATCCAAGAATTTAGCTTAGGACTTCGTCATGGTAATACGGATATTTTCTTTGGATATCCTCTGCCAGTTGAACAACAAGAAAAATTTGCAAACATGTTGATTGCGAGTATCGTAGGATTTAATAATCAAAATGTTAGCGAAACTTGTATTGCAGCGGTTAAAATCTGGGCTAAAAAAGTGCTGTTTGAAGATGGTATCTTCAAGCAAAAACTAATTGTTCACGACGGTTTACACCGAGCAGTAGATATTATGAATACAACTCTAGCTCGCTTAGTTGATGCCGCAAACAAGCTTAGTGAGCTTTTAAATATCTCAGAAGCTACCGACTTAGATTTACTTGCTGCCCTTATCATTCAATTTGATCATTCAGCTCACTACTATAATTTGGTGCAGATTGCTATTAATAACTTTAATACTTTTATCAACAATCAGATTATCCTTGCAGGCCTAAATCCTGAACTCGTTGAGTACTTAAAGAAAACAGCTGAAGAGCTTAAGGCTTCTATTGCTCAATTAGAAGCGAGTAATGCGGATATTCTTGCAGAAATCACAGCTATCAATGAGCGTCAGAAAAAAATATTGATTATTTTAAAGACCATGGCGCAACGATCTGGGTGGGATGATCTTGTTGAAGAAGTCCAGTTAATTGGTGATGAATTAAATTTCGAGGTTCCTATTATTGAAGATTTCAGCCCACAAATCACTGAAGTTTATCACTACTTTGGGAAGGATGGAGTATCCCAAGATTTGAATCGTCCATGTCGCTGGACTCAACCTATGAATGGTGGAGATCTAAGTGAATACCGCCATCACTTCTGGGGAAGCAAGTGTCATGTGAACTTTAGAAGGGGGAGTATTAACGATAAGCTTGGTAAAGCCGATCACCTTGTACTTCTAGCAGCCGGTAGTGCTCATGCAATAAAAGTTGAAGATAGTTGGTCGTTTAGCCAGCTTTGGGATCTACGAACTGGAGTTGAAGCTGTACCTGGATCCATCAATGGTGGCACCGTTTGGGGATCGCACGCAAATGCATGGTTTGAAATGCCAGTAGGAAGTGGTCCACTTGCTCATCATATCCAAAATAAAGGAAATGGTGTAGCAAAGGTATTCTTGACTCCTGGGAAAGCTGTTGGTAGTGAAATAACTGAGTGGGGCCAACCTTATGAGTATCGGCTTAGGTTATATAGCCCTATCGTTCTAGATATGGTTAATATAGGTACTCCGAATACTGTTCATCAGACTGCTTCCAAAACTCGTTTTGATCTTGACGCAGATGGGCACCTTGATCGTGTGGGTTGGATTGAAGGTAAGCAAGGAGGCTTTTTAGCTATCGACTTAAACCAGAATGGTCATGTAGATGATGGTAGTGAACTATTTGGAGAAGCTAGTCTTTTGCCAAATGGAACTAGGGCAAAGAATGGTTATGCTGCTCTTGCACAGTACGATACCAACAAAGACAAGCATATCGATGCTAAGGATAAAGTGTTTGGCAAATTGTTTGTTTGGTTCGATAACAACCAAGATGGCATTTCTCAAAAAGATGAAATGCAGAGTTTAGCAGAAGCAAAGGTCACCAAGATCAGCTTAAAGTACAAAGAATTACACGTTGATAAGCAGCTTAATAATGGAAACCTCATAAAGTATCAAGCAAACTTTTGGGGGCCTGAAAAATGTGGTGAAACTGGCTGTAACTCATATGATATCTTCTTTGGTCATTCCACTAAAGTTGTGGCAGAAACTGGATCTGCCAAGTAATTTGGTGTAAATGGTCTCCGATTGAATTTCGGGGATTGCCAATCTGAAAGATTGGTTTTGTTGTGATCCATCGCTTTACTGACGGGGACGAGGTCTGCAGGCCTCTGAGGCTCCCTCTATCATCTCAAAAACATCGTATCTATCAAAGCCACAGAGTGGTCTTTGTTCATTATCATAGAGCTTGTTAGAAATACAGCAAGTTGGTAGGAATAAATCAAACCTTAGCTTTCTGGTTCTTTTTTTAAACACCTTAGCTTGATCTAATAGGTCGTCTGACATTTCAAGTAATTTCTCGGCTTTAGGGACATTATTGGCGGATTGCTAGATTAAGTGCAGAAGAAAAAATTCCATCGCTTCGGAAGGCGGATTTAGTTTAGTCTATGAGGCTAATCTGCTTGCAAGAAAGGGGTATTTATGTCTGCCAATCTGACTTATGAGCAAAGGTATGAGA
>JBGCDR010000125.1:0-7249 GCA_045105515.1 Oligoflexales bacterium | reverse complement strand
TTTCACTTGTCTTTCCGGTAACATGAAAATAAACATATCAAGCCCTCCCAGAATTACGTTTGGGATCAGCTTATCAATATTTACATAATAATCATATAAAATAATAATATTAGCTGGTTAAAAAATTAGACAACTCTAATGGCTTAAACAACAAATCGGTAAATAGCTTCATATTAAAATTGTCTGCAAACTCAGTTATTAAAATTATCGGCAAAGTATTATTTTGTTGACGAATTTCTCTTGCCAAGTCGGCACCACTCCATACTGGCATTTTGTAATCTGTTATTACTAAATCAGGATTAATCTCCTGAAATAGCTCCCAGCCAGATTTTCCATCGTTACCTAAAAAGGTTTTTATATTGCTTAATTCAGCCTGCAAAACTGCTTCAATTGCTTCGGATAGCTCTTTTTGATCATCTACTATAAGGATTTTTACCATATTTCGCCTAGCTATGATATTGAATTTATAGTTTTCATTTTTTAAGTTATAGTATATTGGAAAACAGCTAAGAACACCATCAGTATCCACCTTACTGTAAATAATCTATACTGTTAAATTTCATCGAAATTTTTCCTTTATCAACTTGAAATCTCTTGAAGATGATCTCAGTTAACGAAAGTTGAAGACTGATAAATTAAAAAGTAATATAATTTTTACTTATATATCTAGTTGATTAAAAATTAATTCAATAAAACATCCTATTTAAATTTTAATCTTTTTCAAGCAATCCGAAGACTTTCAATGCGGGATGAGTAAATCATAAATTTAGTTATTTTTATCAATTATTAAGGAGAGATACCATGTTAAACAAGTTAAGACAGCCAATGTTAGGAGCCTTATTGTTATCTATGATCAGTTGTGGAGGGGAAGAACAGCAATATGTAAAGAATTTTGAATATGGTGTAGGTGACAATGATGTTAGCCTCGGACTAGAATTTAATAGTGATCTAACCTTAAATACAGATCTTACTGTTCCTATATTAGACTATGGATTCGTCCACCTCATAGCAAACGACAATCAATATGGTTTTAGAATAAAAACAGATCTTAACTTAGAGGCTTTAGTGGACCCTGAAATATTAAACTTAAGTACAACTAGAAACTTACCCAATGAACAATCCATGACAAGCTATGTAGAAACTGATGTGGCAAAGTTATGGATTAAAGCAAGTGATGAAATTGCTGCCAATGTTTATTTTGGTCTAGAACCAGATCAGTTTTATTTTGGAGTTGCACTAGAACTCGGCTTTATTGATGATGACTTCCCTGCAGGACTTGTTATTTCTCAAAGAATTAGAGATGCAAAGCAAAGAATGCTAGGAGTAGTTACTTTATATGGGCCTGAGGTAAAAGACGGAATTATCATTAAGCCTGGAGGTTTGTTTTTTATTAGCAATGTAAATGAATTAAGATCATATCTTAAGGACCAAAGATCTCAAAAATTGGAACTAACTTCCTTGGATCAGGAAATTTATAGTAGAAAAGTTCCTGTTATATTCGATGAAAATACTTTTATCAATCAGCCTCGATATAATAACCTTAAAAGACAATATGAGCTTTTCAAACTTTTCAAAAGAAAAGGAAAAAAGGCCGGGCTTATGGATTAAGACCTAGAGAGACTGGTGCTTGCCTACAATTTAGGCAAGCACCAGCTCAACCATTTATCTAGTCAATTTTGATAGAATACGTCCCTTGAAGTTTGTAAGTGTAAGAACAAATCCTCGATAAAGGGGTGGGTCTGTGTAAGCTTTCCTCTATCATTGCTTACACAGAAAGGTGAAAAAACTGTAGATAATCGGAAGATTAATCCGGGTGTATTGTAGGAAAATAGAGCTCCCTACAAAACTTTTGGTAGCATATTATAAGCTCGATAAAAAGAATGACAAACCTAAGATTTCTATTTAAGATAATGTTTTATTTAGGCAATTACAGACCATTAACAACTACCTTGTAATCATCCAAAACAAAAACCCCGATCCTGACACCGAAGGTATATGAGAATAACTTTAATTATATCTGTATCACACGGAAAATATAGTGTTATTAATTTTTCTTAAACATATTTTCCATAACTCCGAACTTGTTTTTAACTAGAAAGTTTAAGCAAAACGATACAAGCAAATAGAAGCGAGATTCCCATGATTAAGGAAGATAATTTCTCATATAATAGCCAATTAGCTAGGCGAATTAACGGCGAAATTGATCAGAGGCCCGTAAAACAAAAAAGAAAGAAAAAGGCTCAGGAATTTGAAATGACCTCCGAAATAAGCACTCTTAGTTCTTTAGCACATTTAGCTGCGGCAGTTTTTGGAGCTATAGCTCTTTGTCATTTGTACTTGTTTTAGGAACTTGTTTAATCTCAATAGCGGCAAGCTTAAGTCAGATCCTACATTTCTAAATTTCCAAAACTACCCTGTAGATCAAGTATGTCATCGCTACTAGAAGAGTCTTCTCTCTCTCTAGATGGGAAGCACCCGTTCTTCTCATAGTCACTCATTTTTAACTTTGCTTTTGCGTAACCTTGTTCAGCAGCTAGAACGTATTGCTTAACAGCTTCCTCAGCATCTTGTTCAACCCCTTGACCTAGCTCATACATCAGCCCTAGTTGATATTGAGCCCTAGGATACTCGTTATTAGCAGATTGACTTATCAAATCAAAAGCTAAGTTCTCATCTTCTTCTACAGCTAATCCATCAATGTGCATCATGCCTAGATGGTACTGAGCTCTAGCATATCCTTGGCGAGCAGCTCGCTTAAAAAGTTTAGCAGCCTTATCAAAGCTTTGGGAGAGAACTTCGCCATTATAAAACATCACCCCAAGAGAATATTCAGCTCGTGAATAGCCTTGTCTAGCAGCAAGGCCTAAATACTTAGCTGACCTGGCAGAATTTTTTTGCACGATTTTCCCTTCGGAATACATCACTGCTAGGGCATACTGAACGTGCAAATGTCCTCCATCAGCAGCTAATTTGAAATATTTTTCTGCTTCTGGGTATGATTTGTCCTTAAGTTTTCTATGTGCATATTGGAAATTTTTGTCTGTTTGACTTTTTTTCTTTGTGTCTTGTAACTTCTTAAAATTTGACGATTTATTTGATGCTTGTTGATTGTTGGTTTTTCCAGCAAGGCAAATTTGACCGGATAGCAATCCGAACATAACGATGAAACTTAAATTTTTTGTCATTGTGTTACACTTTAGTGAGCTGTTAGCGTTTAGTATATTTCTAATTAAATCCCCGAAACAGCGATAAAAAAATCGCGACTTCGATTAAATCCTCATTAAAACTAATGAAAAAATGGCTATAATGAGGAAACGAAAAAAAATGTCTTATAATATTACAGCCAATGAATCAAGTTAAAAATTAAGAAGTAGCAAGGGTTTAAGCCCGTGAACTATTCTTTATTGGCAATTCTATGCAAAAGCTAAAAGTTAAAAGTTAAAATTACCAAAAATCTCGCTTTAATTAGTAAGACTATTTTCGGGAGTTAATGCAAAAAAGCCGCTACTTTAAGTAGCGGCTTTTGGGAATATTAGGAAATATTTAAGACCTTTTTAGCCAACCGAAGCCTGTAAGAATTGATCAAATACTTTCAACCCATCACTACCCAACAATTTTTTCTTAATCGACTCCCAAGATTTATGAGAATGTCCGAAAGCCTTAGCCAGTTCTTCTCGTTCTTCTGGAGTGGGTGTATAGATTTTAGTTCCAAGTTTCTGGAATTCATTTGAACAAAATTCTTTCGACTTTTCATAAGCTTTTCTCTGGGCAAGTTGAATTTTTTCAAATGCCGATAGGAATTCTTTTTTAGTCTGGACATCCATCGAATCAACAAAGTCTAAGTTACCAATTGCAACCCAACCATCATGCACAGATTCAATTTCTGATATCACTCCAAGATGGTTTCTCAGACCACCTGGACCAGCATAAAGACCAGTTATTGAAGGATCAAGTGCTTCAAATCTACCAGCTTCAGCATTTTTTGCACACAACTTCCAAGCGACATTTCTAGGCTTTGCCTTAGTAAGGGTATAAAAGTTTTTAAGGCTTTTTGATCCAGGTATTCTGAATTTCACTCCTTCAAAGTCAGCCGGCTTAACAATCGTTTTGTTATACTTTTTGGTCGTTGTTGCAGACCTTGCACCTACGATATAAGGAAAAAGTATCTGAATCTTATACTTGCTAATCTGAGACAATACTTTATCTTTCCAAACCGGGGAGTTAAATACCCTGGTATATGCATCTGCATCGGCTGACCAGAAAGGAACATTCAAGATATCAAGTTCTTTTGCCAAAGGTGACAAGTTTGATACTGAGATTAGACCTCCTTGAGCATGCCCTACTTTTACCGAATTAGCGATTGAACTACCAATACTTTTTTGACCAGCATCCCAAATCTTAACGAACACCTTGTTCTTGGTTTCGCTTTCAATGATATCTTTAATTTCTTTGTGAGCATGTGGAGTAGAATCAGCTTCAGATGTCTTATAAGGCGAATAGTAGTTGAAGACATATTTTGCCGCTTTCTCTTTCTTTTCTTCCTCTTTATTAGCATATCCAATTGAAGGCAAAGAAAGAGCTGCTCCTACCTTTAAGGAATTAACAATAAAATCCTTACGTCCAATTTTATTTGCCATATTCTTGTCTCCGTTGAATGATCAAATAATGTTTAACGAGCTAACTTTGCACCATGCTCCCTCAGCTTGCTCCTCGGAGAAAAAAAGAAATACTTTATGTAAGGGTATTGAGTTTATCTTAGTACAAATACTCTTCAAAAGAATATCTAGTATAAGAGCAATATATTGAGATACTTTTTCAAGCGCTTATAGGCTATAACACTCATTAAGCCATGACTCTCTTCAACTCATCGTGAACATATATTTTGAAATTGTATGTATCAATAGGCTTACGAAAAACACGAGAGAAGACACCAAGGTATTCAGAAGGAACATCGATACCAGTCAATAATACGACTGGTATCTTGGAATTGATACTTTGCAACTCGACAGCTAAGTCTAAACCATTCATTTTCGGCATCTGATAATCTGTAACAACTAAGTCTGGACGAAACTCATCATAAATCTTTAATGCTTCTGAGCCGTTATAAGCATCAGCAAAAACAACATCCGGCTTGTAGAGCGTCTGACGAAGAATAGAAATCATATCAGGTTCGTCATCTACGATCAGAATTTTCATACTCAATACCTGCGGCTAATGTAAGGTAGACCTTAATCACCACCATCATTAAAAATGGCTATTTGTGGTTTGGAGAGTTTTTCCCCAATGACTCAATACAGTATCGGTGCAGAAATTGACTAGTTTAGTATTTTCACAAATTTAATTTGTTTCCTCTTTTTATTAGGCATATTATAATTTATGGTCATAAAAAAATTATAAGCTACATATAATCACCCAATGACTTCTTGCACTATCTTTTTATCAATTTGCGATCTCATTAGTAAAAATACTAATTACGATTTTTGATAAACTATAAAATATTTCTTTTATTGCTCATAATGATTCTATATACATTAAATTCATATTGTTTGACCTTTGCTAAATATAGGGATGCCTATGAATCTTTATACCATTATTGGTCCACTATTAGCTTTATTGCCTCTCAGTGAAGGATTTCTTACCTCATCACATACTTTTAAAAATACTTTCCTAACTAAAAATCAATTAACCTTAAATTCAAAACAGCTAGAAAACTATGAAAACTACAAAAATAATATGAGACTCAGCTCATCCATTGGTATTGTAGATACCGTCGTAGATCCTGAGCATGAGAGCACAAGAAAAAAAGTGTTTAGATCACCCTACAACCCAAATTCAAAAACAATTGGCACTCCTATTGTCGTTGATATTCTAGGAGATGGAACTCAGGTAAATATCGGAGCCATGGGAGCCTTATACAAACCGGAGTACACCCGCTTTTCTAGAATCAATGCAATGATTTCTGAGAATATGACTGTCGATTGGCAAGATGTACAATGGTATCTAAAGAAAAAAAGTAATCGTAAATTTTTGATCGCTTATTCCCAGTATTCCCATGCTTCCCACGGCACTCATGTTGCAGGAGTAAGCATTAAAGATAATCCTAAAGCAAAGTTATTGAGCATCCGCTTCATCAATGAATTTGGATTTTCTATCGGTAAGGAGCAAAAAGCTGCTATTGACGCAGCAGATAATAAACGACTTTTAGCAAGTGCTATCGAAGCAAGTATAGCTCAAGGGCTCAACAAAATGATTGTGGGGCTCCAACAAAGATACTTATCACTTGCAAGTGTTGCTAACCAGTTCAATATCGATGTATTTAATTTATCCTTAGGATCCCCACCAGGAAGAGTTGTCATAGAAAATATTCTTGCAATTAATAATTTATATCTTTCGGAAGAAAAAATCTCAGCTTTAGCCCAACAATATGACCATGCTATAGGTGATATAGTGCGGATATGCCTTGCACAAAGTCCCAATACTGTATTTGTGTTTGCAGCTGGGAATGAAGAAACCAATGTTGATAATGTCCCCTACTTATATCATGTGGCTAAACATCCTCGTGGAATTGTGGTGGGTGCTGTGAATGATGAGCATGATTTTGCCGATTTTTCTAACCATGGTGGCATCGCTGTCAATATAGCTGCAGAAGGCGTTAATATTCCATCATCAACTCCAGGTAATGGTTTGCTTTATATGTCTGGAACTAGCATGGCAGCCCCTGCAGTGACCCACGCCGTCGCACTCTTAATAGATGCTGGGCTACCAGCACAATTCGTAAAAAAGGTTCTTATGGAAACCGCAACCCACTATCCACAGCTAAAATCACATGTGGAATCGGGAGTACTTGATGAAGAAGCTGCTCTTAATAAAGCACGCAAAATAGTCGAGGAAAATACTCAAGCTGGGAACATCTGATTCAAAGAATGATACCAATCGTCATCAATCTTCCACATGTATTGATCGATGCCACTTTAAAATCATACAAAAGGCATTTGCATAAAAATCATGCCGACGTCGGTATCCTCTTGCATCTTCATGAAAGCGTTGAAAGACTTGTTCTTCGCCATAGTAGGAAATACCAATCCAGCTCATAAGATAATCATGAAAATCTTCAAGTTAGGCCTTCGGCGAACATGTAACTTAAGCTCTCAGCTAAACTGTAAGTCCTATATCTGACAAAAATAATGTTTTGAAATCAAAAGATTAAGAGATTATACAGCCGCTGTTTTTTCTTCTCCATTATCATTTT
>JBGCDR010000124.1:0-12590 GCA_045105515.1 Oligoflexales bacterium | reverse complement strand
CCTATGTTAGGCAGCAGTACATTACTGGGATGACAGGGTGGGTCAATTAAGTCATGACTCCCTGGGTCAGGTCATACGCGACTGGGTGGGTCAATTTTGTGCGACTGAGTGGGTCAGTTTAAAGGTGATCGAGCAATAGGTACAATATCAAAAGACCATAGAAATATCGATTTAAACTTTCCTCGTCTGACTCAAGGAGTAGGTTAAAAATAAAAATAGCGAAAAAAGAAAAATATATCCAAACACTGCCCGCAAAAAAGGGAATATTTTTATCAAGCCACATTAGTTTTATTGTGCTTGCGGGAAATATTTGAATATGATTAGTAAGAAAATATAAAAACCAAATCAAAGCAAGCAATTTTGAAAATCTTAACCATTTATTGCGAGTATCTACCAATATCGGAAACAATATTGAGGCTCCTTTATTTAGCCTTGTTATATAAACGATCTGACATCTTATCGACCGATTAAAAAACAAAGCTTAAATTCGCGCTAACAGCCTATATTTTTTTATTAAATTAAGATTATTAAAAATTCCAAACAAGCCTAATGGGATAAATTAAGGATAGAGGGATGATAAAAGTAGCGTGAGCTACAAGCAACTATTTGATTCCGGGGTTAGCTTCCAGATATGCTTTCAAGCCCTTGCCTAAACTTGTAATATTTGGCTTCATCATCTTCTCGATAATTTTTTCAATCAAAGGTGTCACTTTTTTCTTCATGAGTTTTGGCACCCCAGGGACGCTATCTGCATTGATGTTGACTTCACAGCTCAAAGTTAAACGCATTTTATTTTCGGAAACAGCTTCAAACTTATTGCATCCTTTCGCTTCAAAAAGATTATTTGCAATGAAAGATTCCAATTGATACTCCACAGATCTCGAATTGGGATCCCATATAGCATTATCTTTCCATGATAAAAGGTCTTTACTAATAAATTTAGACAACAAGCCTGGCATGTCTATTTGAGCAAACCAATGATTAACAACTTTTTCTTTGCCTCCAGGAATAGAAGAACGTTCCATCGTGTCAATTCTATCAATGCTGGGAAGATAAGGAGCCAAGTCAGATAATTGGTCTTTTACAATCCGGTATACTAAATCAACATCCGCACTGATTTCATCACTATGTTCAAGCTTCATTAGGACAACTCCAAGTCAATAAACCATCTAGATACAAAAAAATGCAGCAGATGTTAACATTTTCTAAAATATCTAGCTATCCAAAATAAAATTCGAATCACTTGAAATTCACTAGAATCTGGAGACTAGTTTCTGTGAAAGTGGGTCAATTTGACTTACTAGTGCTGGATTTGAATTTATGATAAAGGCTTAGCTAGCTTTAGACATACAGAAAATATGTAAAGGATCTTGGAGGTAGCATGAGACGTCGGACTCTAATTAAGGCTGGCCTAGGTCTTACTGCGATGTCCATTCCTTCCACACGACTGACAAAAGCAGCTGTAAAGCCTAAATATAAATGGCGTCTTGTCATGGCGGTACCTAAAACCCTTCCTATCTGGGGTGAAGGAGTACTCAGGTTTGCCAATAAAATAAAGCTACTCACTGAGGGTGAATTAGACATCCAGGTTTTTGGCGCTGGCGAGCTAGTTCAAGCAATGGATACCTTCGAGGCTGTAAAATCTGGCAAGGCGGAAATGGGCCACTCTGCAGCTTATTATTGGCAAGATAAAATAGCTAGCGCTAGCTTTTTCTGTGCTGTTCCTTTTGGACTGGAAGCCACGGGGATGCGTGCGTGGCTGCAGGAGGGAGGAGGACAAGAGCTTTGGAACGAAGTCTACCGTTGCCATGGACTTAAACCATTACCTGCTGGAAGTACTAGCATGCAGATGGGAGGATGGTTTAAAAAGGAGATTCACCAGATAAAGGACTTTCAAAAACTAAAAATAAGGATGCCAGGCCTGGGAGGAAAGGTTTTAGCACAACTTGGAGCCGAGCCCATGCTACTTTCAGGAGCTGAAATTTTAACTCAACTTAGCAGTGGGCATATTGACGCCGCTGAATGGGTTGGTCCTTACCATGACTATATTATGGGCTTATATAAAAGTGCCTCTTTTTATTACTACCCAGGATGGCATGAACCTGGTCCCATTCTAGAACTTATGATCAATTTGGATGCGTGGAACAAACTTCCTAAATCCTATCAGGAAATTGTTCATTTAGTGGCAAAAGAAATGGATGGAAACATGTCTGCTGAGTGGCTGGCAAAAGATGTGCAATACCTAAATAAAATGTCCGAAGAACGGCAAGTAAAGTTTAGAGAATTTCCCACAAAAGTCCTTGCTCATTTGGCTAAAATATCAGAGGAAGTAAAACAAAGCATGGCAAGCAGTGACCCCCAAGTTCAAAAGGTTTTTAAGTCTTATTCGAAATTTCAAAGCATGTACCAAGAACATCAACGAATCACCAAGCAGCCTAATTTCAAGCAGTTTATTTAGCTACAGTCTTCTTTACGGTTTATGACTCGAAGCAGCGTCAGCTTGAAATCTGAATGATCTACACTTTGCTATAAATTTAGAAATACAGATCCTTGACACTGGTATGAAATACCAGCTACCATCTTATGCTCGCTAGTTAAAAAGCAGCTGTTTTTCTTCATCACTAAATAAAGCTTATGGAGGCCCATATGGCAAACAACGATCTTGGTCTAAGAGGAATTGAATTTATCGAATTTAGTTCTCCAAATCCTGAACGCTTGGCCCAATTGTTTACCGAATTTGGGTTTTCAAAGTTATTTGATCACAAAGAAATCAAGGTTAGCTCCTATCACCAAGGGGATATTCAGCTCCTACTTAACCAAGAGAAAGAGTCATTTGCTTCTAGCTTTCGTGATTCTCATGGCCCTTCAGCAGTTTCCATGGGTTGGAAAGTAGTAGACCCCAATAAAGCCCTTAGCTTGGCTGTACAACGAGGCGCCAAGAAAGCCGTAGGTGACTATAAAAAAAGTTCTGGAGATCCAATCCCTGCAATTTATGGAATCGGTGACAGTATAATCTATTTTGTAGCAGATGCTGAGCATCAGACTATCCTTAAGGAAATCGGCTTTGAATCTTCTTCTGAACCAAAAAAAGTTCCTAGCAAAGGATTTACTTTTATAGACCACCTGACCAACAATGTTCAAAAGGGCACAATGGAAAAATGGTCAAATTTTTATAAGAATATATTCGGCTTTGAAGAGGTTCGCTACTTTGATATTAGAGGGGTCAAGACTGGCCTTACCTCTTATGCTCTGCGATCACCCTGCGGTAGTTTTTGTATCCCTATCAATGAAGGAACCGAAGAAACCTCCCAAATCAATGAATATTTGCGCGAATACAAAGGCCCAGGAGTACAGCATATTGCATTTGCGACTGATAATATCGTAAATAGCGTAAGCTCCTTATCTAACACTAGTGTTGAAACACTAGATATTGATCAACAGTACTATCAAGAGGTATTTGATAGAGTCCCGGGAGTCACGGAAAATCACCAAACCTTAGAAAAGCTAAACATTCTCGTAGACGGAGATGAGGAAGGTTACCTACTGCAGATTTTTACTAAAAACCTGATAGGTCCCATATTTATCGAGATTATTCAAAGAAAAAATCATCTATCATTTGGCGAGGGGAACTTTGGTGCACTATTCCGCTCCATCGAACGTGATCAAGAAAAAAGAGGCGTTTTATAAACTCAGCTGAGTATTCATTGTTCGACTTGCAAAAGTATCCACAAGGATACTTACTTATTCAATCTATCGGAACCAGAAATATAATTTACCAAATAAGTTCAAGTGATTACCAAAAATCCCCAATTTAATTTTGACAAAACAACAAAAATAGATCTTAGTAACAGTTATTATTAGGGTATTAAACCTTATGTAATCACGCACAAATATCATAATAGTAAACATCTAAAGCAATTTGTCGAAACCATATTACACCTAGAAAATGCTCAGGAGGCCTTGGTGGATAAAGAGAAGGTTCTGGTAATCGATGATTCGAAGTCGGTGCGTGCAGCTGTCAGGTTCGCACTAAAAAGCTTGAATTTGGATATAATCGATGCCGAAGATGGAGCTCAAGCCCTGGAGCTATTAAATACAGAAAAGCAATTAAAGCTAGCCATTTGCGATGTCAATATGCCAAATTTAAATGGAATTGAGTTACTTGAAGCACGAAACAGAAGAAAAATTGCACCAAACGTGATCTTTTTAATGCTAACAACAGCTAATACACGCGACTTAGTCACCAAAGCAGTTCAGCTAGGGGTCAAGGCCTGGATCATCAAACCTTTCACCCCTGAGCAGTTGCGAAGTACAGTCGCAAAATTCCTAAAAACTGAGTAATAAATAGTCTAGGGTGGTAAATTATCCAGTTTTCTGATGTTTTTTAAAGGCAATAGTTCGCATAAATATTTCACTCATACGATCAGCTGAGCTTTCGATATAGTATTTTTCCGCACTTCGAGCAAAAGCTGCACCAGCTTCTTTCAGCTCTTCCCTATTTTCGTACCAGTAGTCTATTTTTTCTGCTAGCTGAGCACCATTACCACTTGAAAATAGAAACCGATCTTCGATTGCAAACTGCTTTGATGCACTTGTTACTGCATCAGAAATAAGAGCTGGACAGCCACTTCCAATCGCTTCAAGTACACTCATACCTTCAAGCTCTACGTCAGAGGCATGAATGTATAAATTAGCTGTGTTGTATAAACGAATAAGCCTATCTTCTTCAACAAATCCAATATCTGGCTCTATAGACATACTTTTGCCCATCTCAATCAATTGATCTTTAAGAACTCCATTACCCGTGACCACTAGTTTGATATTGTCTTTATATTTCGACTTCTTTATAGCATCAATAATAACATCATGACGTTTTTCTTTTGCCAATCGCCCAACTGTTAATATGACAAATTTATCCTTATACTCAGGGAACGGTTCACTTGGACGAGGCCTAAATTCTGGAGTTAGTCCGTTAGAAATAACTACTGTGTTACCATTAAAGTGCTTGTTTGCCAGTAGTAATTCCTCTGCAAAATAACTAGGGCATATAGTCATATCAGCAAGGTTATAAAATTTATTAATAAACATGCGGTACATCATTGCTGCAGCAGATTTAGACTTAACACCAACGTTCATTAAAAGATTTTCAGGCTGTAAATGAAAGCCCACAACAACTGCCTTGCCCATCTTCTTTGCTACTTTTATTGCTTTCAAACCTAGATAGAATGGGAAATGAATGTAGATAAGATCGACATCTTTAAAAATGCTCTCTAATTTTTTAGTATTTGGAAGTCCAAACTTCATGCCATTTTTTTTCATTTTTTCTTTTGCAAACGGAAAATAGAATCCAGGAACTTTTTCATAACCTTCACCATGCAGTTTTTCTGTAGAAACAATCACTAGATCATGTTTTTTCTTAAAAAGATTCATAAACCGGTTAGCTGACACAACTCCACCGGATTTTTGTTCTTGGTAAGCGTCAATAACATAGGCAATTTTTAATTTCTTATTATGCTGAGCTCTAGCTGTACCAAGGAAATTAAGTGTGCATAGCATCAGAAGAAATGAGATCTTTCTAAGCATCTTACCCCCGAGAATCTTCATAGTGATTTATAAAATAAAATGAGCTTAATCAAAATCAAGATTAAAATTTTAATTTTTTTATTAAAATCTTAATAAAATATTTGTCGCTAATAAAAATAACAATTGCTTGATAAAATGCAAGTTAATTTAAATATCAAATGTTGGAAAAAAATAGTGATAAGATTACACATCATAAAATATTATGATTTTGTGGTTCTCAATATAAAATATGGTATCTAATTCAAGAGAATAGAATACTAATGTCACCAACTAGATTTATAAGGATAATGATGGCCAATAACTCTTTTAATAGCTTTCTTAAGATCAGCATCAGAAAATGGTTTATCTACAATGTTATCAGATCCTACTTTCATTGCATTCAGCAAATATGAGGCCCCAACTCCCGATATAGATATAATTGGAAGTGTCTTATCTTCTTCTCTGATTTTATTGATCAATGAAACGCCATCCATTTTTGCCATCTGTATATCGGTTATAATAAAATGGACCACTTCATTTTGATAGGTTAACAAAGCATCTTCCCCATCACGAGCTTTAATAATATTAAAAGATCTTTTTAGGAATTCTTCGATGATATCAAGAATATCATCATCGTCATCTACGATTAAAGCTGTCAACTTTTTTTGAGCAAGTTTATGCAAGGTGTCCAAAAGCTCAAAATTGTTCACTGGTTTTTTAAGAAAATAATCACATCCACTTTCAAATGCTAATGATTCTTCTTCTTTTTCGCTCAACCCAATAATGGGGATAACCCTAGTCTCCAATTTAGATTTAATAGCTCTAATATGCTCAAAAGAACGATTTTTATTTGCATTTAAATCGACAATGATAACATGCGGCCTAACTTCATTGATTTGTTCCACTCCATTTTCTAAATTTTCAACACATTTTATATAGAAGCCTTCTTTAAGCATATTCTGTAAAACTTCCGAATTTTCTTTGTTTTCATCAACTATTAAGAGAATTCTATCCACTACAATGCAACTCCTTAAGTAGTAGTCTTGCTCTAGCTATAATAGTATATACCAAGCTCGCATTTTTAAATTAAACGAATGCCTAACAATTTGAATACGCTATATAAATTAATTATTTTAGATTAAATAAAAATATTTTTTATAATATGATTGCTAAGAAAATGCATAGTAAGTTTTTTACTTTGCAACTCACTCAACAAACACTCACCACCTAACACTCTATATTTATAAATGATATTTAAGGTTAACAGTAATTGCTTAATCAGCAAACTATAAATCTTTTTTACCTGGTCGATACTGGTCATGTAAAGCTCATGGCTGAAATATTCATATTTTTACAAACGGGTAAATTATAATTTTAGAATAGAGTAACGTGGCAACAGCACTTTTTTGACTAATTCATATATCTAGAGGTTATTATGAACTTAGACCCACAAACCCGCATCTATCTTCTTTCTTCAGATAGAGAAAATATAGTAGCGGTAATCAAGTGTCTCAAAAAACTTGGCTTTAGCAATATCAAACACTTCGAAAATGGAATTGAAGCAATGCAAAGCCTGATTAGTAACCGTGTAGATTACGTGATATGCGATCAAAATCTAAAATTTATATCAGGATGGCTTTTTATAAAAGAAATAAAAATCAATGAAAAAGTTCCTAATATTCCGGTAACTTTATTCGGAAAAGAAGCTCCTCCTGAATCTGAAGAAGTGCTCAAGCAATTTGGTGTAATCAAATACGTTCAATTTCCTGTATCTATATCATCGATGGAGTTTTCAATTAATTCCACACTTTCATTGTTCAATACTAATGGGACAATTGAAAATAAATATACGCAAGCAAAAACAGCTTTATTGGAACAGAAATCTGAAAAAGCTGCAGAAATGTATGAAGAACTAAGAGGTTTGACATCAAAAAGTGTTAGAAGTTCTTTAGGTTTAGCACATGCCTATGTCCAGACCAATGAAACGGATAAGGCAGATACCCTTATAAAAGAAGTAGCTAAATCAGGTGACACAACTCCACAAAGCTTACTTTTGGCCGCAAAAGTCTGCTTGCAAGACAAAAGAAACGATGAAGCAGGTAAGAATATCAAAAAACTTTTAGAATCTCATGACGATATTTTTTACTATAGTCGAAGTGTTAAACTATTTATTGAATTCAAACAATATCAAACCTCTGAAGACTTATGTAATACAGCTATCGAAAGAAACTTCCAAGTACCAGATTTTCATATTTGTCTTGCAA
Organism: Oligoflexales bacterium; assembly: GCA_045105515.1. Lineage (GTDB taxonomy): Bacteria > Bdellovibrionota_B > Oligoflexia > Oligoflexales > Bog-1112 > JABSRF01. Next base: position 4,764 of record JBGCDR010000124.1, on the reverse strand, counting down.
AATGTCGCTATACCCAAGAAGACTTCGAATCCTGTCTGGAACTTTTATTTGAAGCAGAAAAAATATATGGACAATCTAATGATTTACTAAACTTGAAGGGCGTATGCTTGAAACGTATTGGTGCTTATAGTGATGCAATCGAAAGCTATGAAAATGCTCTCAAACTTGATCCTACCAACCCAAAAGTATATTTCAACATGGCAATTTGCTACATCGAAATGTCAGATTTTCCTAATTCAATCAAATACCTTGAAACTTGTTTGAAAATATCACCAAGTTTTGCGAGAGCGAGAGAAAAACTAAAAGAACTAAAAGAAAAGGCATCATGAGCGATAACGCAGAAGAAAATGAAGATCTAATTGATGACTTAGATGGTGCTGACCAGAAATCAGGTGAAGATTTGATTTCAGTCCTAGGTATTATTGAACGAGAGAGTATCCATAAACTGGTACTCGATTTTAAACAAGAATTTACAAACATTTCTATTAATAACTTTCAGCATTCAGAGTCAGGCTCCTATGAACCCCTATTCGAGGTTGTGGATCTATTAATAATTGAATGTCGGATCATCGGCTTATTCAGTGACCTTCAAACCATTCGGGAAATTCGCACTCAAAGACCGCTTATGCCCATTATCATGATTAGTGAAAACATGGATTCCGAAGTTATGTTAATGGCTTACAAGGAAGGAGTCAACGATTACATCCCGACAACAACCACTAAAGAAGTATTAGCTGCAAAAATCAAATCTTTTTACAAAATGGCTAAGTCAGCAAAACTGGTGGAAGTTCAAAATGAACAGCTCGTTTCGACAATGAAATCGTTAAGAGAAGCTAATAATGAACTAAGACAAGAAGCTACAAGTAGAGTAGTAGCTGAAGCCGAACGAGATATGGCAGATGAGATCGCAAAGATTCACAAACAAAACAAAGAAATTTTAGACAATTTAACTAGTGGTTTCTTCACAATTAAGAAGGATACTACCATAGGCATGACAACTTCGAAGGCCTGTGAAGCAATATTTAGCAACCAGATTGCTGGCAAAAAAATTGGGGATATTTTTAATTTAATTGAAGGTCAAGAAGCTCACCTGGTACTCGCTCTTGAGCAATTATTTGAGGACATTATGCCTTTTGAGGTCAATGTCAGCCTCTTGCGAAAGCAGTTCTGTACCCTAGATGGCAAAATCATTGATTTTCATTACACCACTATATTTAATATGAATAATGATCCTGCTAAAATTATCGTTGTAGCAACAGATATCACTGAAACTGTGTTAAAACAAAAAGAGATGCAAAGAAATGTTAATCTAAATCAGGCCCTTATCAATATAATCACTAATGTTGAGTCTTTCTCTTCATTTCTTACTAACTACCGGCAAGAAATTTCTCTTATGAAAGAATCAACTAATGTCAAAGATTTGAAACGTGGGCTCCATACTCTCAAGGGCAACAGTTCGATTTTTGGACTTGAAGAAATTTTCAAACGAATTCATCAAATGGAAACCAGCCTTACGGCTTTCGGATCTGACAATTACGAGGCATGCAGAGAAATTAGAAAATATGCTTATGAACTTGAAGATATGATGCGGCAGTTTTTAGTATCTAACCGAGCTGCCTTGCAATTAGAGTACGACAAAGAACAGATTGAACACTTTAAGTTTGAAAAAGTACATATTGACACACTCTATGAACTTTGTAATGCCCTAGACAATGATCTCCGCAAAAAATTTGAAACAGTACTAGATTATCACAAGCACTGTCCCATTTCCTTATTTACTGCCATTTACAAAAACGTGGTAAGGAAACTTTCGGCACAACTTGATAAAAAAATTGAGCTTAGCATCATCGGTCAAGAATTAAGAATTGAGAAAAAAACTTATGAGCCAATATTCGAAAACTTAGTCCATGCTCTCACCAATGCTTGCGATCACGGTATTGAGCCCCCTGTTTTGAGAACTCAAGTAGGTAAACCACAAACTGGTCAAATCGAGATTAAATTCGAAAAATCCTTTGACAAAGAAATGCTGATTACCATCAAAGATGATGGAGGTGGAATTGACGTTGAAAAGCTAACTGTCCTTGCAATCAAGAAAAAAATATTTGACATCGATGAAGCATCAAAAAAGCCTCCTGAAGCAATTCTAGAGCTAATATTTCATGATGGTCTATCAACTGCAAACGAAGTAAGCCATACCTCAGGCCGGGGAGTCGGAATGCCTGCTCTAAAAAAAGCAGTGGAGGATTTGAAAGGTAAGATCAAGATATCCTCTGAAAAAAACCAAGGTTCAGTTATCACGCTTGTTATTCCTAATGTATTCTAGGTGCTTGTCCTCTATTTATTCAGCAATCTCCAGCAGAAGCTAGTCAACCTACACCTTAAACACCTATCAGGCTATTTTTATTGCATAATTATTTTTTTTGAGGAATTTGTTAAAATTTATGGTATAAGGAGGAAATTTCTATAAAAAGAGAAACGGAGATTTTTGATTATGCAAATTTGCAAAATATTGAGAATACTGGCTTTAGCTCCTTTGGTGGGACTGCTAGGATTTTCTTCTGTTTTTGCTGAAGTTTCCTCTAACAATCTCTCACCTGCATATGAGGAGTATATTAAGCAGTCTCTTGAAGCTTATCACGTACCTTGGGATGATGCCCATCGTTCATTTTTAGAAGGTGACTACGTTTCCTTGCAAGGCAGATACTATTTTGTCAAAGAAGTACAGAAAACGGAGGCTGATGTTTTCAGCATACACCAAGAAATGAGATCAAAACTAAATTCTTTACGCGAAGAATTACAATGGACAAGCTTACCTTCAGCTTTCATCGACCATCTTGGCTCCATTGCAATGCTCCAATATTCAAAAACAGCAAATTCCTCTACTGCAAAAAGCTTTAAAGGCTTTGAAGATCAACTTGGACAAATGTCGACAAAACTTTTTAACAATCCAGTAGATACTCATATTGGATTAGATTCTCTACAACGTAAAAGAGAAACACTTATTAAATCAGCTGGTCCATGGACTAAATATGTAAAGAACAACTTAGCAAAAGATCTAAAAAACAATAGCACTACCTTAATCTCTTCTGCAGCTATATACTTTACGATTTCTGCACTAGGAGAAATTGCTTCAAATCATCATAAAGAAAAACAAGGTACCAACTTTTGTTATACAGTATCCCCCAAAGGCCAAGCCTACATCTTATCGGTACATCAACCAACCGAAGCAGAAGAATTCCTTTTTAAAGGAATAAATAAGCATGGAAGAATTAAACCTCACGACTTCTTACTATTGCAAGAACATGGTTGTAGCGAAGTCGGAGGAAAGGTAATTCCTGGTCGCTCTGTTCGCAGCCGTGCCCGAGATGCTGTTGCCATCACTTTAGGCAAAGTAGTCGAAGTTACTCTAGACACCGCATTTACCATGGTAGGCCAACATAGAGGACTAGTAAACATTCCTCCTATTAACTTAACAGTTAGCGAAACTAGCTTTGAAGGAAAATCAGGCTATGGTCTGGTTCCAAATAAAATAGGCTGGGGACAATCAATTGCCAATGGATTTAAGGGCTTTGGATCTATGTTTTTATATGGAACTGGGACTTTTATTTACTTAGGAGTAAAAGAACAGGTCAAGCGGATGGTTGGAAATCAATACCGAAACTATTTTCCTAAATATGACATCAAGGAAGTAGAGCCAAAAGAACAGCCTCTGGGAATCGCTAGCGTAGACAAAGAATTTCGCTATATTTATCCAAACTATGAAAACGAGCAATGCCAATTAGAAACAAATGAAAAACCAGATTTATTCTAAAAATAAAAACAAGCTGTCACGACTTCTCAATTCCGACTTTTAATTCCAATAACTCATTTTCAAGTCCATGCTGCTTGCAGTATGGAAAAATTTCATCGAGCATCACCAAAAGTTGTTTCTTTCCGTTAATATCTTTACAGAAATATTCTTGATATGCATCGACTATGTCTAAATAATCAGCAAGATCGCCGGAATTTCCGTTTTTGATTGTAGCTTTTTCTTGTGATTTTAAAATTACAAATAACTCTTGGACACTACGCTCAGATTTAGTCCCCAAACGAATGCATTCGTCCTGCAAGAAAGTCAATTCCTCATAACTCAAGCTCGGACCTGCATTTCCTAGGTAGTATGCACAGGTTTGATAAGCCTGTTGCCACATCTTTTGTCGTGCATAATTTTGGATCTTAATCTTAATTTTTGCAAAAGATTCTTGATGACTCTCCTGCTTTTCCTTTATTTTTTTATCGCTCACGTCTTTGAGTCGCTCAAAGGCGATAACCACTTCTTCTCTGCTCAGCTTATCATCCACCACAAGGTTTTTGCTTAGTGCTGTGCCAATGCATTTAGCAACCCATTCCGCTTCATAAGTAGTGTATGAAGCTAGTTGATGAAGAGACCACCTCACGTTATCTGGCCACTTATTTAGAGCATGAGCTAATTTATCGAAAAAATGGCTCTCTACTTCCATTCTTATTCCTCTTAGATTGACAATTGATCTTGAAACCGAACTAGCTAAGGAAAGCAAGTGTACATTGATACAGTTTTAAGGTGAATCACTTTTAATAGCAAGCTTTCTTATCATTGCCGAGGCTTGGCCAGGGTTGATTCAAGTAAGCTTTTAACCAAATTTTGAAGTACGTTAAAATGGGTTCAGCATATTTTTTTAACAAAATTTTTGTTGTCAAAAATATTTGAGATGTATTTTTTTGACTATTCAAGCATAATCTAACAAT
>JBGCDR010000123.1:0-7531 GCA_045105515.1 Oligoflexales bacterium | reverse complement strand
CTTGCTTCAATTATGGGACCTAAGTCTACAGCTTGTTGCTGTTGCTGTTGCTGTTGCTGTTGTTGTTGTTGTTGTTGTTGTTGTTGTTGTTGTTGTTGTTGTTGTTGTTGTTGTTGTTGTTGTTGTTGTTGCTGTTGCTGTCCCATAATATTATCTTCTGGCAGCCAGTCATAAGAACTGATGCTGTCTTCATCTTCATATGCAGCAAAGCTGGATGACGAGATTGCTGATGCAATCAAAAAAGTACCAAACGGAAATAAGGCTCTCTTGATCTTCATACGCTATCCTATAATAAAATATCTAATGATTTCTTTGAAAAAAGTAATCATAATCAATAAACCAAGGTCTTTCTTAAAAAATTTTAAAAAAGACTTTCGATAAACAGCGCGCCTGAGCTGATAATATTGAGCTTAACAATAATGTCAATAAAAGAGCTGAAGATGTTCGGAATTCATAAAGAAATTTCTGAAAATAAATAGAAGTGGTGTTTGTTTTGTTGATTAATGTTCATGAATTTTAATTATTCTTATCCAAGACTTTACTAAAATACGGTATAGTTTGATCCAGTCCATTTTCAAGATTTACTTTTGGATTCCAATCAAAAATTTCTTTTACTTTACCCAAGTTAGGACGTCTGCACTTAGGATCATCACTGGGTAAATCTTCTTCGACAATTCTTGATTGTGAATTGGTTTTTTTAATTACTAGTTCAGCAAGCTCTCTAACCGTAAACTCTCTATCATTGCCTAAATTATAGGGGCCGTCAATTTTTGACCGAGGGCTTGTAGCAATCCTAAAGATACCTTCAACTAAATCTGAGACATAGCAAAAAGAGCGGGTTTGGCTACCGTTACCATATACGGTAATATCTTGGTTCTTAAGGGCCTGGGTAATGAAATTGCTAACGACTCTTCCATCATTGCACGCCATATTTGGCCCATAAGTATTGAAAATACGAATGAGTCGTGCATCTACATTATGAACTCTGTTGTAGTCGGCACATAATGACTCTGCGGCTCTTTTACCTTCATCGTAGCAAGAACGAATTCCGATAGGGTTTACATTGCCCCAGTAGTGTTCTTCCTGCGGGTGTTGCTCTGGATCACCATAAACTTCTGATGTGCTAGCTTGGACTATGGTCGCTCCAGTTTTCTTGGCCATCCCGAGCATATTTAAAGTGCCATTGACACTTGTTTTCAAGGTGTGAATAGGGTCGTATTGGTAGTGTACTGGACTTGCTGGACAAGCGAAATTTAATATGAGTTCGGCTTCTCCATAAAAACTTTGGGTAAGGTCATGGCGAATAAATTCAAACTTTGGGTTATCCAAGAATTGATAGATATTCTTTTTAGAGCCAGTAAAAAAGCTATCCAAGCAAATGACTTCATAACCTTCATTTAAAAAACGCTCGCACAGGTGACTTCCTATAAAACCTGCTCCACCGGTGATTAAAACTCGTTTGCTTCCATTTATGCGCATATTAGACCTTTTAAGTAGCAATTTACAAGCGCTTGCTTTTTGTAGTGGGCATACTCATAACTTTTTAATGGTACATGCTGATTAAAATTACAAGCCAGTTGTGCTATCAATCCTGCCAATGCATTGATAGTGATATCCTAACTTTTGTAACATTGGTCCTTCATATTGGTTTCTAAAGTCAAAAACGACCTTACTCTTCAGAAGCCTAGAAACTCTCTCCCAATTTGGCCAACGATATTCTCCCCATTCAGTCAAAAGCACCAGGGCATTTGCCCCGTTTAGAGCTTCATATGCATCTTTTTCGTAGGAGATCATGGGATGCTCTCCTAGCTCGTTTTGAAAGGTTTGCATTGCTTCTGGATCATGGGCTACCACTTTTGCGCCCCAGTCAAGGAGTTTTTTGACGATGCTCACTGCAGGTGCTTCTCTTACATCGTCGGTACCAGGCTTAAAGCTTAGTCCCCAAATGCATATGGTTTTGCCTTTTAGCTGGCTGAAATAGTTTTTTATTTTCTCTGCTGTGTAAGTCTTTTGTCGTTCGTTGACTTTCATAACAGCATTTAAAATAAGCATCTCGCAATCATGCTCTACACCTGTATTTTGAAGTGCTGAAACATCTTTAGGGAAACAAGATCCACCATATCCAGGGCCTGCGTACAAGAATTTTTTTCCTATTCTAGCATCGCTACCTACTCCTAAGCGGACCTGATCGATGTTCACCCCAAGCTTTTCACAGAGTTTAGACAATTCATTCATAAAACTGATACGCGTTGCTAACATAGCATTTGCAGTGTACTTGATCATCTCACTTGCTTTACGATCGACAATAAGGAGTTTGCTAGGATCGTCGAGGGTGAAAGGTCGGTATAGTTGATGAATTTCTTCTTCGCCTTTCTTTTCATTTAGTCCAACCACAATACGATCAGGCTTCATAAAATCGGAAATAGCTGTACCTTCTTTGAGAAATTCTGGGTTTGATGCTACTGCAATCTTAAGTTCAGAATTACGCTTTTTTAACGCGTTGGTAATGATGCGTTCGACATGGTCACAGGAGCCGACTGGTACCGTTGATTTTACGATCACCAGTATGTTGCCCATCGCTTTTTGCCCGATCTCTTCAGCTACTGCTTCGACATATTTGAGATCCGCTTCGCCGTTTTCACCCGGAGGAGTTCCTACAGCGATAAAAACAATTTCGCAGTCCATGAGAGCTTCACTAAGATTTGTGGAAAAAAATAAACGATGGTGTTCTTGGTTTTGGCGAAGTAGCTTTTCAATACCAGGTTCAAAAATAGGAGATATGCTATCTTTTAGTTTATTAATTTTTTCTTCATTGATGTCAACACAGGTGACCTCATGCCCTATTTCTGCCAAACATGCACCTGAAACCAAGCCAACATAACCAGAACCAACCATAACGATACGCATTATCTTTCCTCGCTATTGTTTCATGCAACACCGGCAATAGAAGTGATGATCCAGCAATGGGATAAATAGGGGAAATTCAACCTGAGCCGGGCATTACTATTTCTATGACCTACTAATAAGATAAGTGAGCTTTTATTTTTTTGCCATTATTTTATATTTTTTTCGTAAGGTGATTTGAGCGAAGGGTTGTATGGTCTCGCTTCTTAATGGTTTAGCTGGCAATAGATGGGGTGCTAATGATGGGTTAACCTCTTTCGCTATTGCTTTTACTGGGAGCTTTACATTCTTGGCTTGACGATTGGTTTGTGATTTTGAGATGAACTTTCTTCTTCTGCCATTTTTCAACCATATGTGCCAAGGATTTTGATGTCAGTTCCTTTTTGATGGAGTAAAAAACATCACTCCATGCATCAATTGAGATGCAAGATGCCTCAAACTTACACGCATCATGGTCTTCAATACATTGAACCGGGTATATATTGTCTTCAACGGCGATAAAGATGTCCCAAAGGCTGATCTCTTCAGGGGCTTGTTTCAATTCGAAGCCACCGAAACGTCCTCGAGTGCTTTCTATCAGTTGGCTGCTTCGCAGCTTGGCCATGATATGATCCATAAAGTCCACGGAAATACCTTGACGAGTTGCAATTTTGCTGCGCTGCTGTTTGCCAATTAATTGGCTATCTGCTAGGTCCATCATGATTTTTAGGGCATAGCGGCTTTTTGCTGTAAAGTTCACAAGCTTTACCTCTCATTCCTAGGCAATTTCCAACATTCTATCTAAAGATTTCTTTGCTTTGAGTAAAATCTCATCAGGAAGGGTAATTTCATACTTTAAGTCCCTGAGAGCATTTCTAGTCATTTCTAGAGAAATTTGAGCCATATGTGGGCAACGAATGCTGCACAGTCTCAAAAGTTCCTTGTCCTGATTTTCAGCTGCAATATTGTCACCCATAGAACATTCAGTCATAAGGGCAAACTGTTTCGCTGAGCCTTTTGCTACATAATCGATCATTTTAGAAGTGCTCCCAGAAAAATCACTGGCTTCACAAACATCGGGGGAGCATTCGGGATGTGCAAGTATAACGGCCTCAGGAAACTGGCTGCGAATCATTTTGATATCATCAAGGGAAAACTGCTCGTGGACCTCACACTTTCCATTCCATGAAATCAAGGAATTTGGACTGTATATCTGTTCAGTATCTAATTCACCCAGATTGTTTTTCTTTGGTACAATAAGCAGTTTTCCTGTTTCTCGGGCTATGTTTCTTGCTAAATATTCGTCAGGGATAAAAATAACTTTATCAGAATCGAGAGCGTTAACTACTGCTTTTGCATTACCTGATGTACAGCAAATGTCCGTTTCAGCTTTGACTTCAGCATAACTATTGACATAAGTGACAACTGGTACGCCAGGGTGTTTTTCTTTCAACGCTCGTACGTCGCTTGCGCTAATGCTTTCAGCTAGTGAGCAACCAGCTCTATCAGATGGTATAAGAACTTTTTTACCTGGATTAAGAATTTTGGCTGTTTCCGCCATAAATTCTACACCGCAAAATACAATAATATCTGCACTAGTCTCTGCTGATTTTCGCGCTAACTCGAGTGAGTCACCCACGAAGTCAGGGACAGTGTGGTATAGAGTAGGCTCCATATAGTTGTGCCCCAGGATGACAGCATTTTTTTCTTGTTTTAATTCTTCAATTTCAACGACAAGCTCTGCTTGCAACATAAGCTCTGCTGGTGGAACAATATGCTCGAGCTTTGTTCTCATATATGTAAATGTTTGAGAAACAGAAAGTGTCATAAGTAGGCCTTTCACGATCCTTAGTTCAAACCAGATTATATAGCAACCACTTCAATATCTTCGCTAAATTCAGCTTTTAAAATATGTCGAATTGCTTCTAAGGTTCCAGTCATTGAGCTTGGGCAACCTCCACAGGCACCCATATAACGTATGGTCAGGATGTTTCCTTCTAGGTCTAGGGGTTCGACATCACCCCCGTCCATTTGAAGGCTTGGCCTAATGGTTTCATCCAAGATCTTTTCTATGGCTATAAGCTCAGGAGGAAGGTCTTTTTTCTCTGGTTTAGTTTGTTCTAAATAATCTATGAAATCGATATTATGATGTTCGATTTCTCGACTCACAATATTTTGCACAGTCTCATCCATATATGACCAATCGCTTGTTCCATCTTGAGTGATCGTTAAGACATTTTCGAAGAAATGAACCTGAGTCACTCCATCAACATGTAGCAAAGCAGATGCGAGTGGCACATGTTGACATTGATTTGCTTGTTGATAGCTAACCTTTCCTTCTCGCTTGAGATCTACACTTAGTACGTATTTACGAGCAAGTGGATTAGGTGTACCTTGTATGCGAAACTGTAGCATTGAAGAAAGCCTCTTGTGTGATTATTCTGTAGTAATAGATTTTATTTTTTGCTCTAAAGCCCCATTCATAGCATGCCAAGCTAAACCAGCACATTTGATTCGCGATGGATATTGCCAGATGCTTGAAAATATTTTTAATTTCCCAAGGTCGTGAGAGTCAGTGGCTGGATTAAGCTCACCCTTTAAGAGTTTTTGAAATTGGGTAAATAGTTTTCTAGCATCAGAAATATTCTTGCCTTTAAGAGAGCTAGTCATCATAGAAGCACTTGCTTTACTGATTGCGCAACCATTGCCTTTAAAAGATATATCGATGATTTTTTCATTGTCATCGACCTTAAGGTATACCCATAGGTGGTCGCCACATAAAGGATTGTACCCCTCAGCTTGGTGAGAGGCTTGGTCAAGAGAGTGAAAATTTCTCGGCTTGCGGTTATGTTCTAAAATAACTTGTTGATACAAGTCTAATTGATTGCTCATTCATTCTCTCCTAAGGCACTAGCTTCCTCAAAGAAATTTTTTACTATCTGATTCCATATAGGTGCCTGAGTAGGATCCTTTAACTTAGCAATGATTTCGTAGGCAAAAGCATGTGAAAGCAAATATTTGGCTTTTTTCTTGTTAATGCCTCTGCTTTGTAGATAAAAGATTTCATCAGAACGTAGCTGGCTCACCGTTGCACCATGAGCGCATTTTACATCGTCAGAATTAATTTCCAATTCAGGTTTGGTGTCGATTTCTACCTTGTCATTTAACAATAAATTTTTATTCAATTGCTTAGCACGGACTTTTTGTGCGCCTTTTTCAACACTAACATGTCCTAAAAACACTCCTCGAGCATGGTCTGCTAGGACGCCCTTGTAGTATTGATCACTGCTCCCAAATGGAACTTTATGCCTGATTGAGGTTCGTTGTTCGCACTGCTGCTTGTCTTGACCTAGAAAAAGACCGTTTAAGCTGGAGTATGCTTCTTCGCCTTCCTGGAAAACTTCAATGCTCTGACGTGAAAGTTGACCTCCTACTCCAAGTGCATGTGATTCTAGGTTAGAATTTTTATCTTGAATCACTCTAGTATGGCAAATTTGATCACATAATTTACTTAAATTTTGTGTCGATATATAACTTAACTTTGAATTCTGTTTTAGTAGAATGTCAGAAATATTATTGCAAAATGACCTAACATTTCTTGCTTCGTCAACACAATAGAAACTTTCATAGACCTTTGCATTGGCTTCCTCTTCAATAAGAATTACATTACGTGGGAAACTTGCAATTGGTGAGGTGGAGTCATGAGAATTTAGATGGAGAATATGAATTGGCAGCTTAATTTGAGCTTTTTTTCTTACTTTGATTAATATTCCGTTCGCAGCAAGAGCCTCATTCAATAGGATCAAAGGGTTGCTTTTGCTTGAATCTGCAAACCTTTGAAATAGCGTGGAAAGTTCTTTTTCTTTGCTCACAAAAGCGGTGGATAATGCAGTGATTTCGAGTCCTTGAGGAAGGTTTCCTAATTCACTCGCAGCATCTAAAAATACCCCATTCCAGTAAACTATTGTTATGGTTTCAGGGATTAAAAAAGGGCGAAGTTTGTCCAAATTTACAGACTCGTCTTGCATAGCCTTTTTATATTCAGTTTTGCCTAAAAAAGAAAGGTTTGTGTACTTCCAGTCTTCTTCTTTTCTCGTTGGAACACCTGTTTTACAGAATTCTTTCCAGGCTCGTTCTTTTTCCAAGAGAACCCATTTGGGAACATTTAATTCCGAATCCTGAAACATATTTTCAAATGCTTGAACGCTCGTGCTCATGAAAAATTCCCATCTTTTAGTTGATTAAATGCTCGTAGCCTTTTTGTTCTATTTCCAAGGCTAATTCTTTAGTACCAGTACGAGTTATTTTGCCATTGTGTAGAACATGGACAAAATCAGGTTCTATGTGTTCTAAAAGACGATGATAATGAGTGATAAGCACGATACCATTTTGTTCATTTTTGAGTTTGTTAACTCCATTTGCAACCAATTTCAAAGAGTCAACATCAAGACCAGAGTCAGTTTCGTCAAGAAATGCTAGACGAGGAGCAAGAACAGCCATCTGTAAAATTTCATTACGTTTTTTTTCACCACCAGAAAAATCCACGTTTACCTGTCTATTTATGAAATCCGCTGGCATATTTAGAAATTTAAGTTTTTCCCTTAGAAATTCATCAAAGTCCAAAGGGTCCATTTCTTCTCCTCCTTGA